>CAZIQY010000001.1:0-32897 GCA_964541605.1 uncultured Syntrophaceae bacterium
TTTCTAATCAATTGGTTGGATGTGATTTATTGCCTCCAAGGTGTCGAAGTTGGGTGGCCTCTTGTCTGGTTTCATAACGACAGTGGTGGACCTGTTCGTTCTTGAGTACGCCCCAGAAGCTTTCCATAGGGGCGTTGTCGTAGCAATTTCCTTTCCGGCTCATGGACGCCCTCATTCCGAAGCGGTCAAGCAACAGGGTATATTCCCGGGCGCAATACTGGCTGCCACGATCCGAGTGATGAATCAGACCTGTTGCCGGTCGCTTGGCGGCTATGGCCCTCAAGAGGGACTGGTTGACCAGGTTCTTCGTCATACGATCTGACATGGCATAACCAACAAGTTCTCCGGTAAAAAGATCCTTATGACCGGCAAGATACAGCCAGCCTTCCCCTGTGGGAATATAAGTTATATCCGTCAGCCAGATCTGGTTCGGCGCGGATGCCTCAAATTTCTGATCCAGCAGATTTTCCGCCACGGGCAGAGAATGCCGAGAGTCAGTCGTTGCCTTGAAACGCCGTTTTTGCCGACAACGCAGGCCAAGCTTCCGGCGAATCCGCTTGATCCGGTGAACCCCAACGACAACTCCGTTATCAGCCAAATCTCGCTGTAAGCGCTCCGGGCCATATGTCTGACGCGTCCGTTTATGAGCAGCGCGGATCTCCAATTCCAGTCTCATCTCCTCCCGCTGCCGTATGGTAAGTGGACGTTTGATCCAGGCATAGTATCCACTTGCAGTCACCTCCAGCACACGGCACAGAAGCGCAACGCAATAGGCGAGTCGCAACTCCCTGATCACCGCGTACCTTGCAGCGACTCCTTGGCAAAGTACGCGGCCGCTTTTTTTAAGATATCCCGCTCCATCTTCGCCAGAGACAGCTCCCGTTTAACTTTCGCCAATTCCCTTTCAATCTCTGTGAGGGGACGTTGCCCCTTGCCAATCTTGCCGAGATGACCCGTTTTAGAAACCCTTATCCAGTGTTCTAACGTTGATTTTGGCAGAGACAGACGTTTCGATGTCTCCAGTACCGATAAGCCTCCATCCGTTGTCATCTTTACCGCTTCCTCACGAAACTCTTGCGTGTAACGCCCGTTTGGTATCCTTTCCATTTTCACACCTCCGTCTTAGTTTCTTACCTAAACATTGGTGTCCATATTTTTCAACCTATCATAATTCCCTGCTTGACTAACTGTGACAATATTATGGATGAATGCGTCATCTTTTTGACAGATTGCCAATATTTTTCTCCCCCTGTACGACGCGGAATCATTTCCTGATTCATTCGGAGGAAGGCGATTAGATTTCGAAGCCTCAATGCCGGCAAAGTTGGCGGGGTAAGCTGCTACAAGTATAAATCGTTAAGGAAATCGAACATATTTATAGACATCATTGATGTTCATTACTCCAAGAAAATCATATAATATTCAAGTTTTTCTTGACACAAAACATTTTTTTTGCATACACTCCTCCCCACAGAAAACGGCATAGGAAAAGACTCCGGATTGCAGGCACGCGAGAACCAGTGCGCGAAGAATACAGAACATCACCTTAAACGCTACGTTTCACTGTGCTATATTGCAGACGGAGTTTCACCGAAGTCGGCAATGAAAGGAGAAAACTGTTATGGCTACACCTGAATTCAAGTACCAGGATCCGTTCCCCCTCGGACCCGACAACACCAAGTATCGCCTTCTGACCAAGGAGGGGGTATCGGTTGCCAATTTTGAAGGGAAGGAAATATTGAAAATCGATCCGGCAGCACTCACCAACCTCGCCAACCAGGCGATGCGGGATGTTTCGTTCCTCCTGCGGCCCGAGCATAACGAGATGGTCGCCAAGATCCTTACCGACCCGGAGGCATCTATGAATGAAAAGGGCGTTGCCATCGCCATGCTGCGCAACGCGGAAGTTGCTGCCAAATTCGTGCTGCCTCTTTGTCAGGACACCGGTACGGCCACCATCGTCGGCAAGAAGGGACAGCAGGTCTGGACTGGTGCGAAGGACGAGGAGTATCTCTCCAAAGGAGTCTACAAGACCTATACAGAGGAGAATCTCCGCTACTCTCAGACCATAGCGCTCGATATGTATAAAGAGGCCAACACAGGGACCAACATGCCGCCCCAGATCGATATCTACGCCACCGAGGGCATGGAGTACAAGTTCCTTTTTGTTGCCAAGGGAGGCGGCTCAGCAAATAAAACCATGCTTTATCAGGAAACAAAGGCGCTTCTCACCCCGGCCAATCTCGTGAAGTACCTAACGGAAAAGATGAAGTCTTTAGGGACCGCTGCCTGCCCGCCATACCACATTGCCTTTGTAGTAGGTGGCACGAGCGCGGAAGGGTGTCTGAAGACAGTAAAGCTTGCATCAGCCAAGTACTATGACAGCCTTCCAACCAAAGGGAACGACCAGGGCCAGGCGTTCCGCGATCTGGAGTTGGAAAAGGCATTGACAGAAGCGGCTCAGAAGCTTGGAATCGGCGCACAGTTCGGCGGGAAGTACTTGGCACACGACATTCGCGTTGTCCGTCTGCCGCGTCATGGCGCCTCCTGCCCGGTTGGAATGGGGGTATCCTGTTCCGCTGACCGCAATGTCAAAGCAAAAATCAACAAAGACGGTATCTGGATCGAGGAACTGGATACAAACCCCGGCCGTCTTATCCCCGATGCGTACCGCCGCAAGCACGAAGCTGGCGTGAAGATCGACCTTAACAGACCAATGAAGGAGATACTGGCCGATCTGACCAAGTATCCCGTCTCTACAATGCTCATGCTTACCGGCACAATCGTTGTCGGCAGAGACATCGCCCATGCCAAATTCAAGGAGATCATCGATGCCGGCAAGCCGGTCCCCGAATATCTCCTGAAACACCCGATCTACTATGCCGGTCCGGCGAAACAGCCGAAGGACAAGCCATCGGGTTCCTTCGGTCCGACCACAGCCGGCCGTATGGATTCCTACGTCGATCTGCTCCAGTCCAAGGGTGCTGCGCTTATTATGATCGCAAAAGGAAACAGGAGCCAGCAGGTGACGGACGCCTGTAAGAAACATGGCGGTTTCTATCTCGGTTCTATCGGCGGTCCCGCGGCGCTTCTTGCTGAGGAGAACATCAAAAAGGTTGAGTGTATTGACTTCCCCGAACTCGGTATGGAAGCGGTATGGAAGATTGAGGTTGTTGACTTCCCCGCATTCATTCTCGTAGACGACAAGGGAAATGACTTCTATAAGCAGTTAGGCTGCTAATATCGACAAACGAATCCCCCGGTTGCAGAAGCGGCCGGGGGATTTTTTTTGTGAGATTTTGATTCGATTTTTTTGCCCATTAAAATTAATTGTCGGAAGCGCATAGGAATCGAACCTTGCGTGTTAATAAATTAACTCTGTATAATCAATAATTTATAATTCGAGATTGCGTCAAGTTAAAGATTTCACAAAAAGCTGAAGCACAACGCAGCATATGTAATATTGACGAATTCGTTACACATCTGCGAAAGCAGGATCCTTCCGTCGTTCTGCCTATAAAGTTTTTTGTATGTCGCCAATAAGGCACGGTATTTGCAGAACATACCTGCGTTCTCATCGATTTATTATTCACTCTCAGTCACTTTACTCCACCTCTGTCGCGCGCGATTCTCGAAATTGATAAAATCACCATATACCGGTTGGATGAGGGAAAAAGCGACGGTATTAAGCGTCGACAGGCAATAGGAAATACCCGCATCCATGGTTGCCATCGTATTGAGCAACAGAGCTGGTGCAGCGAAAACTATCCGGTAAAAAAATATGGAAGGAAAGGGGGTGCAGCAATTTTCAAACCTAAACATCAACCACACAAACGGAATGAGAAGAAGACGTATAAAAGACTGGAAAGACAAATCAAAAAACAAAGGGGGATATGAAGAAATGAAAAAAGTTATAGCGCTCATTCTCGTGAGCTTCTTCCTGGCGGGGATTGTATATGCCGCCGGTAAAGGCACAAAAAAGGAAGCCATAGCGATGGTGGATAAGGCGGTTTCGTACTTCAAGGCAAATGGAAAGGGAGCAGCCTTCACGGCATTTGATAACCAAAAGGGAAAATTTGTAAAAGACGATCTGTATATCTATGTTGTCGATATGAAAGGGGACATTGTATCCCATGGCGCGAATAAAAAACTGATAGGGCAGCATTTCATCGATATTAAAGACGCCGACGGAAAGCTTTTTTTCAGAGAGATTCTCAATGTGGCCAAAGCGAAAGGAAGCGGTTGGGTTGACTATAAGTGGACAAATCCCATATCGAAAAAGGTGGAGCCGAAGTCAGCGTATGTCAAAAAATCCGGCGACTACGTATTTTGCTGTGGTGTATACAAGTAGGCGTATGAAAATTGGTCAGATAGGCCTTCTCGCCTGTCTGACCAATTCTATGCAAAAAAAAGGGAGGGTTGACGTGAAAAAAGTTATCAGAAATCTTAAGATGGCAAAAAAAATGATGTTGCTCCCGTCGGTCGTCTTCATATTCCTCATGGTTCTGTCATATGGGGCCTATGATGGGCTTTCGAATCAAAAGACGGCCATTGAGGACATATTTAACAACCGTTTTAAAGTATACCAGGATTCCGCGGACATGATCAAGAAAATCGGGAATGTCCATGCAAATATCTATAAGATCATCAGTTGGGTTAATGCACAATATGATGACCAGAAGATACAGGCGCTCGCTAAAGAACAGACAGCTACCCTGGAAAAGACCATTGTGCAGGTACAAAACATATTGAAATCAAGCGCTCTCACGGCTGAAGAGAAGAAACTCTTTCAAAAGACCCTTGATGATCTATTAGAGTATCAAAAGCCGGCTATGGGTGTGATGACTGTTGGTTCGTCCGATGCGGGCGCAGCCACAATGTTCATGGGCACCTCGGATGATAAATACCAGATCCTCAACCAGACACTGGAGGAACTCCTGCTCCTCGAAAACAAGTTGAGCAAGGAAAAGTACGATTCATCCATCAGCAGCTTCAATGCGGTGATGAGGACGTTTGCGATCGTACTGGTCGTTGCCATTATGCTATCGGTGATGATCAACATTTTTATTACCAGGCTCATTACCCAGCCGATCAAGGAGACCATTGAAGTCATTAAAAAGGTGGCCGAGGGTGATCTTACCCAAGAGATCGACATCGATTCAAAGGACGAGATCGGCGAACTCGCTTCATCCATCAATACCATGCGGACAAAGATGGGTGAGGCCGTCGGGCAATCTCTTTCGATTTCACAGATTCTTTCGGATTCATCTTCCCGCCAGGCTGCTGCGCTCGAGGAGACCTCAGCTTCCATGGATGAAATGGCCTCCATGACGAAGCAAAACGCAAGCAATACGGGAGAGGCCAACAAGCTGATGGTGGCGGCGAAGCAATCGATTGAAAAGGCAAATGTTTCCATGTCCGATTTGACCACATCGATGAAAGAGATCGCTTCCGCGAGTGAGCAGACCCAGAAGATCATAAAGAGTATTGATGAAGTAGCCTTCCAGACCAATCTGCTGGCTCTGAATGCGGCAGTGGAGGCCGCCCGGGCTGGTGAGGCTGGCGCGGGCTTTGCTGTAGTTGCCGATGAAGTCAGAAATCTTGCCATGCGTGCAACCGATTCCGCCAAGAATACGGCGTTCCTGATCGCGGATATTGTCAACAAGGTCAAGGGCGGAGAAACCCTGGTGTCCATTACAAATAACGTATTCAGTGAAGTAACGGTGAGTTCGACAAAAGTCGTTCAGTTGATGGGGGAAATTGCTGCGGCATCTCAGGAACAATCCCAGGGGATAGACCAGGTCAACAATGCAATGGGCGAGATGAACAGGGTTACCCAGCAGAATGCCGCCAATGCTGAGGAATTGGCTGCCGTGATGGGCATGTTCAAGGCGAATAACGGCAAGGGACAGATCCGGGTGGAGAAAGCATCACTGGACAGAAGACTGACAAAAAAACTGCTCCCCGGGCAATTTAACCAGGTCAGCCCTGAAGAGGTTCTGCCCCTTAAGGGAGGGGCTTTTGCCTGATTTCTGAACATTAAAAGGAAAATACGATATTCCCCGGAGGCTCGAATAATTTTCTTTCTGCAACATGCAAAAGCTTTCAACAAATGTATAAAACTCTTGACAGTAAGGGGAATATATTTATATATTGGAGCTGTGCAATGCGGATGAGGGAAGTCGTAAACAAAATTCAGTGCGTCCAGAGATGAGGAGGTGAGAAAATGATGGTAAAAATTCTGATCAAGAGGAAAGTGTCTGCGGATAAAGCAGCAAAATTATCGGATTTAGTCAAACAGTTGAGGTCTCTCGTCATCAAGCAGCCCGGTTATGTGTCAGGGGAATCCTTGAAGAATCTCGCAAAACTGGATGAATATCTTGTGATCAGTACCTGGGAAAGCATCGACGCCTGGAAGGCATGGCTGGCCAGCAAAGAAAGAGCGACCGTTCAACAGCAGATCGACGCTTTGCTGGGAGAAAAAACGGAATATGAAGCATATCAATATCGTTTCTAAATAAGATTAAACATATGTTATGTTTGTTTAGAAAACGTTTAAAAAACTTACATTAAAACAACAGATTTTCTGATCGAGACCTCATGAGCATCATGATGATCGTGATTCATGAGGTTTCAGATTTTTCCAGCCGCAGAAAATACTTTCACATCGAAATAATGCCCCATCTTACTGTCCCTTCCTCATATATTTACCCTCACCATATCCCGCGTGAAAGAAACCTTGACCGGATACGGGACGCACCTTGCAGAAATTTACAGAAAACAGTTGACAGAACCACTTTAGGGTGATATGAAACCCCACTAATTCATGTATACCACAACTATCATCAGACATCTTATCAACCAAGGAAGGGCAATTGGGCTTTATTTCAAAGTGATCGTACAATCTCCTGGAAAAATGAAATCAAATCTTTCTCCCCATTGTAATCGGATTTGTTCATCTTTTCAGGATGTAATTGATAATTAGAAATTTTTGACCTTATGAAGTCGTCAAAATTATAAACTAAAAGGATTGGAGGTTAATAATGAAGATTCACGAATATCAGGCTAAAAGTCTCTTGCGGGCATACAATGTTCCGGTACCCAATGGTGATGTCGCAGACACACCTGAAAAGGCTCGAGAAATTGCCACTTCCCTGAACAAGGTGTCTATCGTAAAGGCCCAGATACACGCCGGCGGGCGAGGAAAGGGAGGAGGAGTAAAGATAGCCAAAACCCCTGGTGACGCCTTTAACGCAGCAAAGGCCATCCTCGGTATGCAACTGGTTACGCACCAGACCGGCCCGGAAGGGATCAAGGTACAGAAGGTTCTGGTTGAAGAAACATCCAATATCAAGAAAGAGCTTTATCTTGGTATGGTAGTGGATCGCGCGCGCGACAAGGAGTGCGTCGTTTTTATGGCATCGGAAGCCGGCGGAATGGAAATCGAGGTGGTAGCAAAAAACACCCCTGAAAAAATTATCAAGTGTGCCGTTCCCCCCGCAGTGGGATTCAGCGCCTTTGAAGGCAGAAAGCTCGCCTATGGGCTGGGATTGACCGATAAGGCATTGGGCGCTCAGTTTGCTAACATCGCAAAAGGACTGTATCAGCTCTTTATAGACAAGGATGCCTCTCTCGTAGAAATCAACCCCCTGGTCCTCACCGCAGAGGGAAATCTCATCGCCGTCGATGCCAAGATAAATTTTGACGATGACGGACTTTTCCGCCATCCGGAAATCAAGGAACTGAGAGACGAAAATGAAGAAGATCCTCTCGAAGTGATCGCCAAAAATGCAGGCGTCAATTATATCAAGCTCGATGGAAATATCGCATGTATGGTCAATGGCGCAGGTCTGGCCATGACGACGATGGACCTCATCAAGATGGCGGGAGGCGAACCGGCCAATTTCCTCGATGTCGGCGGCGGCGCCAACCCCGACCAGATCGAAAAAGCCTTTAAAATCCTCACTGCCGACCCCAACGTGAAAGCCATTCTTGTTAACATTTTCGGTGGAATACTGCGTTGCGACCGTGTGGCAAACGGTATCATCCAGGCAGCCAAAAACATCGATATGAAACTGCCCATGGTGATCAGACTTCAGGGAACCAATGTGGATGAAGGCAAGAAACTTCTGAAGGAATCGGGTCTGAAATTCACCGTAGCCGATGGTCTCTATGAAGCGGCTGAAAAGGTTGTGGCATTACTTAAATAAAATAACAATATAGCATATAAATTCAAAGAAAGGGTGAGTTGAACATGGCAATACTTTTAGATAAAAACTCTCGTGTAGTCGTACAGGGAATTACCGGTTCCGAAGGGACCTTTCATACCCGCGAATCGGTGAAATTCGGAACAAAAGTCGTCGCCGGGGTTACCCCGGGAAAAGGGGGAATGGACGTTGATGGAATTCCCGTTTATAACCGGGTGGCCGATGCAGTAGAAAAACAGGGCGCCAATGTTGCCGCCTTGTACACGCCCGCGGCTTTCTCTGCTGATGCGATTATCGAATCGATCGAAGCAGGAATCGGTCTCGTTGTGTGTATGACGGAAGGTATTCCCGTAACGGATATGATCAAGGTCAAGCAGGTACTGAAGACATCCAAAGCCCGGATGATCGGTTGCAACTGTCCGGGAATCACGACCCCCGGTGTGGGAAAGATCGGTTTTATGCCGAGCTTCATCCATAAGAAGGGCAATGTCGGCGTGATCTCAAGAAGTGGAACCCTGACCTACGAAGCGATCTGGCAGCTGACGAATCTGGGGATAGGCCAGACTACATCCATCGGTATTGGCGGTGATCCCATTCCCGGCTCAGGTTTTGTTGATATGCTGGCACTGTACGAGAAAGATCCGGACACAGTCGCTCTCGTCATGATCGGCGAGATCGGTGGTACCGCCGAGGAAGAGGCCGCTGAATTTATCAAATCCAATCTTACCAAGCCGGTTGTATCTTTCATCGCCGGGAGAACCGCCCCTCCGGGGAGAAGAATGGGCCATGCCGGCGCCATCATCTCGGGTGGAAAAGGCACAGCAGACGAAAAATTCAAGGCGCTGGAAGCAGCAGGTGTCATCGTCGAGAAAAACCCGGCTGAAATCGGCAAAAGGATACAGGAAGTTCTTGCTAAAAAACCTAAAAAGAAAAAGTAGGCCGGTCGTTATCGCTTGATAACGGGCAGGCATGCAAAGTTATATGCGGATATGAAGTAAATTTTTGGACCTTCAGAAAACTATAACGTATAACTTTTAAGGATATAAGGAGGTCATGATGAAGATTACAAGAGTAGACCATATCGGCGTTGCAGTGAACAGCATTGACGCGGCCCTCAAGTTTTTCAGGGATACACTGGGGCTGAAACTGGAAGGCAGTGAAACCGTTGCCGAACAAAAGGTAACAACGTCGTTTCTCCCCGTAGGCGATACGGAAGTGGAGCTTTTACAGTCCACCGCCCCGGACGGTCCTATTGCAGGTTTTATTGAAAAGAAAGGTGAAGGCGTTCAGCACATTGCGTTCCTTGTCGATGACATCGAAGCGGCCTTGAAGGAACTGGAAGCCAAAGGGGTCCGCCTGATCGATAAGGTCCCCCGAATGGGAGCCGGCGGGAAAAAGATCGCCTTCCTCCACCCGAAGGATACAAATGGCGTATTAGTGGAACTCTGTCAGAAAATATAACAACTATAAAAAATAGAGGAGAGAAGGAATGAGTGAAAAACCTCCAAAAATTCAGGAATTAGAAAGACGTGAAGCCATTGCCATGGCCCAGGGCGGGCCGAAGGCAATCGCGAAGCAGCACGAAGGCGGCAAGCTCACGGCGAGAGAGAGGATCGGCCTCCTGTTCGATCCGGGCACGTTTGTGGAAACGGACCTGTTCATGCGCCACCGCTGTACCGACTTTGGCATGGACAAAGTCGAAGTGCCTGCGGAAGCGGTCATCACGGGGTACGGAAAGGTAAACGGTCGAACGGTATTCGCCTTTTCCCAGGATTTTACCGCCCGTGCCGGATCGCTGGGCGAGATGCACTCCAAGAAGATCTGCAAGGTCATGGATCTTGCGGTCAAGACGGGAGCGCCCTGTGTCGGTTTCAATGACTCCGGCGGCGCCAGGATTCAGGAAGCCGTGGATTCCCTCGCCGGTTACGGTCAGATTTTCTATCGCAACTCCTGCGCATCGGGCACCATTCCCCAGATATCAGCCATCATGGGACCCACAGCGGGAGGCGCCGTGTATTCGCCGGCCATGACTGACTGGATCTTCATGACCAAGAACTCCAGCTACATGTTCATTACCGGCCCCGACGTCATCAGGGCCGTGACGGGAGAGATCATCGATTTCGAAGGTCTGGGGGGCGCCATGACCCATAACACCAAGAGCGGCGTTGCCCACTTCGCCTGCGAAAGCGATGAAGACAACATCAATCAGATCAAGAAGCTTCTGAGTTTCCTCCCTTCGAACAACATGGAAGATCCGCCCTATGTGGATACCGGGGACGACCCGAACCGGCTTGATTACAGTCTGGACACGCTCGTGCCCGATTCCCCAAATAAAAATTATGACATGAAGATCCTCATCGGTTCACTGTGCGACAACGGCGATTTCATGGAACCCCATATGTACTTCGCCCGGAACATGATTGTGGCCTTCGGCCGCATGGGCGGTCATACGGTCGGCTTCATCGCCAACCAGCCCGCCTGGCTTGCCGGCTGTCTGGATGTTGACGCGTCGGACAAGGCGACAAAATTCATCCGTTTCTGCGATGCCTTCAATATTCCCATGATTACCATCGCCGATGTTCCCGGCTATCTGCCCGGAACGGACCAGGAGTGGAGGGGCATCATCCGTCACGGCGCAAAGCTTCTGTGGTGCTACTCGGAAGCGACAGTACCGAAGATCACCCTGGCCACCCGGAAGGACTACGGCGGATCCTATCTCGCCATGTGCAGCCGCGATCTGGGCGCCGATCTGGTCATCGCCTGGCCGACGGCAGAGATGGCGGTTATGGGCGCGGCAGGAGCATGCAACATCATCTTCCGGAAAGAAATTAAGGGAGCGGCAGACCCGGCAGCCATGCGAGCGGCAAAAATCAAGGAATACGAGGATGCCTTCTGTAATCCCTATGCGGCAGCGGGCAGAGGCTATGTGGATGCGGTGCTTCGGCCCCACGAGACCCGTCGTTTCATCATTCGCGCGCTCGATATGCTGAGGTCCAAGCGGGAAACCAGGCCACCGAAGAAACACGGCAACATTCCCATGTAGAAATAAAATGACACAGAAAAGGAATTTCGTATGGAATCAATAGATCCAAAAGTGATGGCGGCCATCTCAGCCGCGATAGGCGCCTATCTGGAAGAAGAAGCAGCGGCCGCAATGGCGGCACAGGCAGCGGCAGCGGCTGCCGCTCCGCCATTTGCAACCGTTAATCTTTGGGCAATAGCCGGACGGATGGACATGACGCTGCAGAGGCGGTCCTGGCAGATGCGGATGTATTAGATCTTTGTCAGATTGAGCAGAGGCAAGTACGGCCGAATTGCTGATATAATGGTAAAGAAGTCAAGTTTATTGAAATATAAAAATAAAGAATAATAATTTCAGGAAAGGAAATTTACTTATGGCAGAGAAGAAGAAAGAAACAAAAACCCCTTTGAAGATTTGTGATACCACATTCAGGGATGGCCATCAGTCTTCACTGGCGACGAGAATGAGAACCAAAGACATGGAGCCGCTTGCGGAGAGGATGGATCAGGTGGGATGGTGGTCCATGGAGACCTGGGGAGGGGCTACCTTTGATGTGCCCACCCGGTTTCTCAACGAGGACCCCTGGGATCGGATAAGGACACTAAAAAAGTTTCTCAAAAAGACACCCCAGCAGATGCTCCTTCGGGGCCAGAATGTTGTTGGGTATCGGAACTACGCTGACGATGTGGTAAGAGAATTCGTTCTGTATGCAGCGGAGTGCGGGATTCAGGTATTCCGCGTCTTCGATGCGGTGAACGACACGAGAAACTTCGAGGCACCCTTCAGGGCGATCAAGGAGACCGGACAGCACATTCAGGGTTCCCTTTGCTACTCCCTGACCCAGAGGAGAATGGGAGGGCCTGTTTACAACCTCGAATACTATGTTGAAAAAGCAAAAATCATCGAAAAGATGGGTGCTAACTCCTTCTGTATCAAGGATATGGCAGGGATGATCTCTCCCTATGATGCATATGACCTCATAACGGCATTGAAGAAGGAGCTTAAAATACCCGTACATCTTCATACCCACTACACCAGCGGGCAGGGATCCATGTCCATTCTGAAAGCCGCTGAGGCAGGAGTGGATATTGTATGCTGCGCTCTCGCACCCTTTGCCCTCCGATCTTCTCAACCAGCTATCGAGCCTATTCTCGTGACCCTCGAAGGCACACCGCGGGATACGGGCCTCAATTTGGAGTTGATATTTGAGATCGGTCAAGATCTGGAGAAAATCGCTCCTGTGTACCGCCGTTTTCTGGATACGACAAAACAGGCAGTTATCGACGTTGGCGTGCTCATCCATCAGGTCCCCGGCGGTATGACCACCAATCTGGTGAATAATTTGAGGGATGCCAATGCCCTCCACCGTATCGGTGAGGTTCACAAGGAACTTCCCGATACCCGTAGAGAACTTGGGTATCCGCCTCTGGTTACACCTACCAGTCAGATCGTGGGAATCCAGGCCGTGATGAACGTGTTGATGGGCCGCTACAAGATGATTTCCAAAGAGGTCAAGGATTACTGCTTCGGTCTCTATGGTAAACCGCCCGCACCCATTGATCCCGAAGTGCAGAAGATGTGCCTCAAGGGGTATCCCCGTGGCGAGACCCCCATGACAAACCGTGCCGCAGACGCCTTAGAGCCGGAAATGGAAAAGGCAAAAGAGGCGACAAAAGATATCGCTAAGAACCTGGGTGACGTGCTGATCTATGCCCTCTATCCGCAGACGGGTTTGAGATTCCTGAAGTGGAAGTACGGCCTGGAGCCGATTCCCAAAGAAGTCCTTCCGGTCACCCTGGACGATGTGAAGCGGGAAGACGATTTGATCAAGAAGGCCCTGTGCGGCGACCTCGTGGAAAAACCGAAGAAGGTAGCCCCGGAAAAAGGCGAAGGCATCCGGAAATTCAATGTTTTTGTCGATGAAGCCTACTATGCCGTGGAAGTGGAATCTGAAGGAGGGGCCATTATCGCAGCTCCTGTAGTTGCCGCAGCACCGAGACCCGCAGCACCGAGACCCGCAGCAGCACCTGCAGCAGCGGCAGCACCGAAACCCGCAGCAGCACCCGCAGCAGGAGGAGCTGGCGCTATTACAGCGCCTATGCCCGGATTGATCATTGAGGTTCCCGTTAATGTCGGCGATAAGGTGAAGTCAGGTCAGGTGGTGGTCATTTTAGAGGCCATGAAGATGCAGAATCCTCTCAATGCTCCGATGGACGGGGAAGTGAAGGGTGTCTTTGTAAAAGCCGGTGATTCTGTGGCAGTGAACCAGGTATTGGTTGAAATTGGATAAATATAAATAATCATGCGTTCCATCCCTTTTAAAGGGAAAATGGAAGCGGCCTTTGATGACCTGGGACCTGAGGCCGTTCGCAGACTTGAGGTAGAGAATTTCCCGGTCATTGTCATCAATGATACGAAGGGGAATGATCTATACATCGAAAATGTTAAGAAATATAAGAGAGATTGATCTTTAACAGAAAAAGTCTCTCTCCATTTTTTACTTAACAACAGGCATAAGCATCGTAACCCGATGCCTTATGCCATTGAAACAATTGGATGGTAGCTATGGGAAATATGAAGACTAATGAAGTAGAGGTTTTTACACATGATGTCTTGATTTTCGGAACCGGCTTGGCCGGTCTTCGTGCAGCAGTGGAGATTGCCCGGAAATCCAAAGACACCATCAACATGGCTCTCGTATCGAAGGTTCAAATCCAGCGCCCCCACTCCGTGTGTGCTGAGGGTGGTTCTGCGGCCGTGATGAGAGAGGAAGAAGGAGACAGCTTAGAGCTTCATGCATGGGACACCAATAAGGGTGCCGATTTCCTGGCCGATCAGGACGTAGTTGATCGATTCGTGGAAACCAGCCCTAAGGAGATCCTGCTACTTGATCACTGGGGGATGCCATGGTCTCGGTACCCAGATGGCAGACTGATGCAGCGGCCTTTCGGAGGGCACAGTTACCCAAGAGCCACAATGGCAGCGGACAAAACGGGTTTCTTTGAGGTTCAGACCCTTTATGACACCCTGATGCAGTATAAAAATTTCGCCCGTTACGACGAATTTTTTGCCACCTCCATTTTATCTGAGGATGGCGTATTTGCCGGGATTACCGGCATCGATATGGCCACCGGTAAATTCAAGGTTATAAGAGGGAAGGCCATGCTTATCGCCTCCGGGGGCTTAGGAACCCTGTATGGATTCACCACCTATTCACAAACCGTCAGCGGTGACGGCCATGCCATCGCATATAGGGCAGGTTTGAATATTGAGGACCCGGAATTTCTCCAGTTTCATCCCACAGGCCTGATCCCCTCCGGTATTTTGATGACGGAGGCCTGCCGCGGCGAGGGAGGATACCTGAAAAATAACAAGGGCGAACGCCTCATGGAAAAGTATGCTGCAAAATTTATGGAACTGGCGCCGCGCGACATCGTATCCCGTTCCGAAATCACCGAGATCAAAGAAGGGAGAGGGTTTAAAGGCCCCGCAGGGCTGGATTTCATTCACCTTGACCTGACCCATTTGGGTGCCAAGAAAATCAATCAGGCATTGCCTTTAATCCGCGAAGTTTGTATCAAGTATCGCGGCATCGATCCGATCACCGAACCCATTCCGGTTCGGCCCGTTGCCCACTACAGCATGGGCGGAATTGAGGCGGACATCAACGGCGCCACCAAAATGAAGGGAGTATGGGCAGCCGGTGAAGTTGCCTGCCACTCTATGCATGGAGCCAATCGCCTTGGTTGCAATTCCACTGCCGAATGTCTCGTCTGGGGAGGAATTACGGGAGAAGAGATCGTGAAATATATGCAATCCGGTTCTTCTTTAATGAAAGTTCCAGACGATCAGGTCAAAGCAGAGAAAAAACGGATTTTTGAGGATATCCTTCAGAAAAAAGGAACGGAAAACCTGTACGATATCAAACGCGAACTGCGAACGGCAATGGATCAGTATGCCGGCGTGTACCGGACAGGCGAAGAAATGACTGCCGGTCTGAAGAAGATCAAAGAATTAAAGCAGCGTTATGAGAAAATCTATGTTGCCGATAAGGGTTCCGTCTATAACACCAACCTGATCAATGCCATGGAAATACAGAATCTTCTTGACCTTGCCGAGATGCTGCTTATGGCAGCCTTGGTCAGGGAAGAGTCACGGGGCGGGCATGCCCGTTACGATTTCCCGAAGCGGGATGATGAGAAGTGGCTCAAACACACATTGGTCTCCTACAGCAAGGAAGGGCCGAAACTGTCTTACAAACCGGTAACAATCACCAAGTGGAAGCCGGTTGAGCGTAAATATTAGGGGGAAGAAAGATGGGAAATAAACAATTTGATAACCATTTGGGAATAGTTGGGTGGCTCGGCGGTGGCCGCTGGGGTTTGGAGCGGTATCTTTATATTTTGCACCGTCTAACAGGGCTCGGAATCCTCATGTTCTTCTTATTACATATATTTGCAAGCTCTGTCAGAATGTATGGTCCGGAAAGCTGGAATGCCGCCATGGCGATTCTTAAGAATCCCGTTTTCAAGCTGGGAGAATTCTTTGTCTTTGTGGCGTTTGCTTTCCATGCGCTGAATGGCATCCGTCTCATTCTCATTGAGCTGGGGCTGGCCGTAGGGAAAGCCGAAGAGCCGATATTTCCATACAAGTCATCTCTTAACAATCAGAAACCCTTGATGCTGGTGGTGATGGTGATTTGCGCCATCCTTATCCTGGCTGGAGGGTACAATACTTTCTTTGGAAGTCATTAGGGAGGTCGTCATGAGGGAAACCGCATATTGGGCGTGGTTTATCATTGCAGCAATCGTGATTCTGGTCTTTGCAGGATTGCATATGACAGTTATGCATCTGTCGGTGCTTGGGGTTTTCAATCCTGAAGGCGGCGCCGTCACGGACTGGGGAAACGTTGCCTTCCGAAGTCAGAATCAGTTCCTTGCTTTTTCCTATATAATCCTGCTGGGCGCCGCTTTATACCACGGGTTTTATGGGTTGCGAACGATTGTGTTTGAACTGGGGCCGAAAAAATCCTTTCAGGATACATTCACCGTTTTATTGTGGATAGTCGGGCTTATTCTTTTCGGTATAGGCACATATTCAGCCATTGCGGCAAAAGCACTGGAAACAGCACTATAGGAAGGATGAAAAAATGAGTGAAAAAGTATATAATATAATTTTTTACGTCCGTCGCTTTGACCCGGAAAAAGATTCAGCTCCGCGGCAGCAGCAGTACACGATTCCTGTGGAAAAGGGAATGACGGTTCTTGATGGTTTGCACTATATCAAGCAAACCCAGGATGCTTCGCTTGGATTCCGTTTTTCCTGCCGTATGGGCGTCTGCGGATCCTGCGGAATGATGATCAACGGGAAGCCCGGATTGGCGTGTAACACACAGATCCTGGACGTGTCAGAAACCGCTCTGACGGTGGCGCCATTGCCAAACTTTAATCTTATCAGGGATCTGGTACCGGATCTGGTCCCCATGTTCGGCGTTCACAAAGGCATTCAGCCGTATATTCAGAGAAGGGACGTTGCGGAGAAAGAAAATCCCTCAATGGAATACTTCCAGACGCCGCACCAGCTTGAAGAGTTTCTTCAGTTTACGTACTGCATCAAGTGCGGCTGCTGCATGGCTGCCTGTCCGACCATGGCGACCGACAGGGAATACCTGGGGCCGATGCCGTTGGCGCAGATCTACCGTTATAACGTGGATTCACGTGATGATGCCGGGGATGCCCGGAGAAATATCGCAGCTGAATCTCACGGAGTGTTCAACTGCCATTACGCAGGGGAGTGTTCCGCTGCCTGCCCCAAGGGCGTGGACCCCGCACGGGCGATTCAGTTGATGAAAAAGGATCTGGTTCTTCGCTATTTCGGTTTGAGCAAGCATGGAAAATGCGCGCATCTTCATAAGAAACCTGACAAGTCCTCGTGGAAGCCAAAGGTTGAAGCGCCTGCCTTTACGGCAGGGAAATAAGAGTTTCTTTTATCTGAAAAGAAACGGCGGGAACAATGTAGATTAATCTGATAATTTTTTATTAATACAGGAGGAGATCATTATGGGTCGTAAAAAGGTAACAGTTATCGGAGCTGGAAACGTGGGGGCTACCGCCGCTCACTGGGCAGCCATCAAGGAACTCGGGGACGTCGTTCTCATGGATATCATCGAAGGCATGCCACAGGGAAAGGCTTTGGATCTCATGGAAGCTGCCCCGATGGAAGGTTTTGATGCCAATGTCATTGGAACGAATGGTTACGAAGAAACGAAAAATTCCGACGTGGTCATCATTACGTCCGGTATTGCCAGAAAACCCGGTATGAGCCGCGAAGATCTGCTGAAAGTCAACGCGGATATCGTCGGTTCGGTGGTTGAGAATGTCGTAAAGGCTTCACCCAATTGCTTTATTATCATCGTGAGCAACCCGCTGGATACGATGACCTACCTGGCTCTGAAGGCAAGCAAATTCCCGAGAAACAGGGTCATGGGGCAGGCAGGGGCTCTGGATTGCTCAAGGCTTCAGAGTTTCATTGGCATGGAACTCAATATCTCGATTCAGGATGTGAAGGTGATGCTCCTTGGCGGGCACGGTGATGATATGGTTCCCATGCCCAGATTTTCCACAATCAACGGTATTCCTCTTTCCGAGTTCCTTCCCAAGGAAAAGATTGACAAACTTGTGGAAAGAACAAAGAAGGCAGGGGGAGAGATCGTTGCTCTGCTGAAAACTGGAAGCGCCTTCTATTCACCATCTCTGGGCGCCGTCATCATGGCAGAAGCCATCCTGAAGGATCAGAAAAGACTTATTCCCAGCTGCGCGTACCTTGATGGCGAGTATGGGCTGAAGGACATCTGCTTTGGTGTGCCCACCATTCTTGGCGCCAACGGTATTGAGAAGATTATCGAACTCAAGCTGAACGCCGAAGAACAGGCTGCGTTCGACAAGTCTGCCGCGAGCGTCGGAAAGACGATTGCTGAAATGAAAGCCATGAAGGGAATTAAGTAGTTATTTTAAACAGGTAAAGACGCTGTTATAAAACCCCCTCGGTTCATAGCGAGGGGGTTTTTTTATTGGGACGCCGCCTTGAGGGTATTGACAAGGAGCATGGCGATGGTCATCGGCCCCACACCGCCGGGTACCGGGGTGATATACGACGCCTTTTCCGCGACTTCAGCGAAGGCCACGTCACCGACCAGACGGCCGCCATCCAGCCGGTTGGTCCCTACATCGATCACAACGGCGCCGTCCTTGACCATGCCATATTTGATCATTTCCGGTCTGCCGGCCGCCGCTATCAGGATATCCGCCCGCTTTGTCACTTCGGAAAGCCGCCCTGTTCTTGAGTGACAGATCGTCACCGTGGCATGCCGGTTCAGGAGCAGCAGCGCCAGGGGCTTCCCCACAATGTTGCTCCGCCCGACGATGACCGCTTCCCTTCCCTCTATTTCGATGCCATGATGATCCATCATCTTTAGAATACCGCAGGGTGTGCAGGCCACATGGCAGGGATTCCCCGTAATGAGGCGCCCCATATTCCAGGGATGAAATCCATCCACATCCTTGCAGGGGTCGATTGTTTCTATCACCGCAACCGGATTGATATGCCCCGGAAGGGGAAGCTGCACGAGAATCCCGTGGATGCTTTGATCACGATTCAGGTCATGAATGATCTGAAGAACCTCATTCTGTGTCGTATGATGGGGAAGCCGGAATTCACGGGACAGAAATCCCACCTCTGCACAGGCGTTTTCCTTGCGCTTGATGTATATCCTGGAGGCGGCATCTTCTCCTACCATAATCACGGCAAGACCGGGAACAATGCCCCGATTCTGTTTTAACCGGAGGGCTTCAGATGTGACATGGTTCCTGACATCCCGGGAAATCCTGTTTCCATCTATGATAATGGCCATCGATGCCTCCAATATGTACCCTTAAAAAATGAACTACTTGACCTGATATTCCTTGATGATCTTTATCAGTCTGGTCATCTCGGCCGGGGAGAGTTTACCTTTGTATATGTAACGGCAGATTCTGTTTTTATCCAGCACAACCACATTGGACACCTTGTTTGTTAATCCCCAGCTATTCAGAATGATGTAATTATCGTCCAGTAGAATGACGGCGCCGGTTTCCTGCTGCTTATTTTTTACGATTTTGGCAATGGCAAAATTGGGGAGCAGGCTGGCTTTCATGTTGGCAATGCCATACCCTACATAGCTTTTTTTCCGATCCAGCCCCGGATCTCGCTTGAGGGCGTCATCGACATGTTTGTTCATGTCTTTGGAACCCGGATCCGCATAATTGAAGTAGACCACCCGGCCTTTCATCTCCGGTGAAGCCAGCGTGTATTCCTTGCCAAGTGAATCCATTAACCTGAAGTCGGGAGCTTTATTCCCTACCTTCAGTTCCACAGCAGCTACAGGCGATACAGACCATAACAACATCAAAAAAACGATCCATAATGACTTTTTCATCTGTTTACTCCTCGCATTTTTAAGATCTACGTTTGATATGCCCCGGATTGAAGCCGTTACCCATTCCCCCGCCGGAAAGCCCCGCTCCTGCTGACTGGAGCTTCAGTTTCTGAATGATTATAGGGGAAAAAGAACCTGCAAGCAAGGGAAAACAGGAAAAGAGTTCTTCTTGAAAAGATGATCCGCCCTGTGTTAAAACAACCTGAAAACAAGGGAGGAATAAATGACCATGAGTCTCGGCCGGATGCTTGAAGAAAGCGCTACGCGCTACGCGAAAAATGCGGCTACCATCTATGACGGAAAAGTCATGACCTACGAAGCATTGAACAGGGCCGTGAACGCCCTCGGAAACGAACTCGGGAGTCTGGGAATAAAAAAGGGAGACAAGGTCGCCGTCATGCTCTCCAATTGTCCCGAGTTTGTCATATCCTACTTTGCCGTTCAGAAGATTGGCGCTGTCGCAGTGACACTGAATGTGCTTTCAACGTCCTACGAATTGCGCCACCTCCTGGGAAACAGCGACACAAAATGTTTGATTACGGAAACACATCTGGTAAAAAAGTTTGAAGAAATCAGAAACGATTTGCCCCTGTGCCGTCACCTCATTACGACCGGCGGTCTGGACTCCGAGGCTTCACCATTCCGCTGCATCATTGAAAAAGGACCCTTTACGCTCGAGATACCGGCAATCACCGGTGACGACCCTGCCGTGATGATTTATACCGCAGGCCTCACCGGTAAACCCCTCGGCGCTGTTTTAACGCATCATAACCTGCTGACCCAGTCCAATCTTCTCGGAGGTGTCTATTCCTGCACCGAAAAGGACAGAGGTCTCGCCCTCATTCCTCTTTTCCACGCTTTCGGCGCCGTGGCGAACATGTTGGGCCCCATTCGGATCGGGGCCGGAATCGTCCTGATGGACCGGTTTACCCTTGACGGCATATTCAGCACGATCGAAAAGGAAAAAGTGACCTACATCGCCGCCGTCCCCAGGCTTTTTCTCGGCATGATCCTGCACCAGGGATCCGAAAAATATAACGTTAGTTCCCTCGGTTTTTGCATTACAGGGGGATCGGCCATGCCCCCGGAATTCATTCCCCTATTCGAAGAAAAATTCAAGGTTATTCTGAGAGAGGGATACGGTTTAACGGAAGCGTCTCCGGTATGTTCCGTCGGCAGGCGGGAGATGGTGCATAAACCCGGGTCCATTGGCACCATTCTGCCTGGCACGGAAGCGAAGATCATGGATGATCGGGATCGTGAGCTTCCGATCGGTGAGATTGGAGAACTGGTCATTCGGGGCGATAACGTGATGAAGGGGTATTATAAGGACGGAGAAGCGACCGCCCGTGTCATCAGAAACGGCTGGCTCCATACGAGCGATCTGGCCAGGATCGATGAGGACGGATATATCTTTCTCACCGGCCGGAAAAAGCGGATGATCATCACCAGCGGGTTTAACGTCTATCCAAGGGAGACAGAAAAGGTTCTGCAAATGCATCCTGCCGTCAAAACCGTCATGGTGGTCGGCAAACCGGACCTGTTGAGAGGTGAAATCGTCAAGGCCCTGGTTGTCAGAAAACCGGATATCCCGGCGGACGAAAAAGAAATCATGAGACACTGCCGGACTTATCTGTCATCCTACAAGGTTCCCAGGGAGGTGGAGTTCGTGGAATCCATCGATATTTCGAATGAATAAAAAAAGGTGATATTTTTTAAAATCTCACAGATAAATAAATTAAGGAGGGGGTAACATGAAAGAGGTGGTGATCGTCAGCGGAGCACGGACAGCCGTCGGCAGCTTCGGCGGTTCCCTCAAGGGCGTCAGGACAGTTGATCTGGGGGCACTTGTCATCAAAGAGGCCATGAAACGGGCGGGATTGCGCCCCGCTGTCAGTGACGTCGTGAAATCTTCCCGTCCCGATATCTTCGGTGAATTCGACATGACCGATATCAACAGGAAATACTACGATTATGACGATACCCTGATGCCGGTCTATATGGATGAATGCATTATGGGAAACGTCCTTCAGTCTGCCCTGGGACAGAACCCGGCCAGACAGTCCGGCATCTATGCAGGTCTGCCCGAAGAAACGAACGGGATGACCGTTAATAAGGTTTGTGCTTCCGGAATGAAGGCCATCACCCTGGCCTCACAGATCATCAAAGCCGGCGATGCGGATGCGATTGTGGCGGGGGGCATGGAAAACATGAGCAATGCGCCCTACGCCCTGACGGATGCCCGCTGGGGATACCGTATGAATATGCCTTGCGGGCAGATCATGGATATTATGGTCCATGATGGTCTTTATGAAATATTTAACGGGTATCACATGGGTCTGACCGCTGAAAATATTGCAGTAAAATACGGCATTACCCGCCGCGAACAGGACGAAATAGCCCTGATCAGCCATCAGAGAGCAAAGGCGGCCATTGCCGACGGAACCTATGGAGAAGAAATCGTTCCCGTTGTGATCCCGCAAAAGAAGGGAGACCCCGTTATTTTCAAGGTCGATGAGCGGCCCATGGATACATCCCTGGAAAAGATGGCCAAATTGCCGCCCGCTTTCAGGAAGGATGGAGGAACCGTAACCGCCGGGAACTCTTCGGGGATCAACGATGGAGCAGCAGCCGTTATCGTCATGAGCGCAGAAAAGGCCGGAGAACTGGGCTTGAAACCACTGGCAAAAATCAAAGGATTTGACGCGGGCGGTATCGATCCCGCCTACATGGGGCTGGGTCCCATTCCCGCTACAAGAAAAGTTTTCAAAAAACTCGGGTTGACCATGAAAGACATCGATCTGGTTGAACTGAATGAGGCGTTTGCATCACAGGCGATCGCCAGCATGCGGGAGCTGAAAATTGATCCGGACAAATGCAATATCAACGGCAGCGGTATTTCCATCGGCCACCCTATCGGATGTACCGGCGCCAGAATCACCTATACGCTGGCCATGCAGATGAAAAAAAGAAATCTCAACCTGGGACTGGCAACGCTTTGCATCGGCGGCGGACAGGGGATGGCGATAGTGCTGGAAAGAGTGTGAGAAGAGGTGATGATATGGATCCGGAATTCGTTGATACACTGGTGGTAAAAAATGATACAAAGATCATTTTCCTCATCATGGACGGTCTCGGTGGACTTCCCATGGGAGGAAGGGATCAAACGGAACTTGAAGCGGCAAGGACTCCCAACCTTGACGCCCTGGCCAGGAAATCCGTCTGCGGTCTTATTGATCCCATCGGGTACGGGATCACGCCGGGGAGCGGTCCGGCCCATTTCGCTCTTTTCGGGTATGATCCCATTAAAAACAACATCGGCAGGGGAATTCTGGAAGCGGCGGGGATCGATTTTCCAATGACGGATCAGGATCTCCTCATCCGGATCAACTTTGCCACAATTGATGCGAATGGGATCATCGCCGACCGGCGCGCCGGCCGAATCGACAATGAAACCAACAAACGAATCTGCAGGAAACTTCATGAAAACATTCAGAAGATTGCAGACACGGAGATCATTTTTGAGCCGGTCCGGGAGCATCGCGCCCTCCTGGCCCTGAGAGGCGACGGCCTCAGGGAGGAGATAATGGAAACGGATCCCCAGAAGACGGGGTTGCCTCCATTTCCACCGAAAGCTCTCATTCCGGAGGCGGAAGAAACGGCAAAGCTTCTTCAGGATCTTGTCAATAAAGCCCGGGGAGTTCTTGCCGACGAAGAAAAGGCAAATATGATGCTTCTCAGGGGATATTCCCGTTACCGGCGGTATCCTTCCATGAACGAACGGTATGGATTGAACGCCCTGGCCATCGCCGCCTATCCCATGTACCGCGGTATCGCCCGGCTGCTGGGAATGGTGATCGGCCCGCAGCCCTCATCCATCAAGGAAGAGTTCACTGCTCTTCGCGATCAATACAATAAATACGATTTCTTCTTTCTTCATATCAAACCCACGGATTCCAGAGGCGAAGACGGAAATTTTGACGCGAAGGTCGCGGTGATCGAAGAGGTGGATACGCTGATCCGTCTGATTACGGAACTCAATCCCGATGTTCTCGTCGTTACGGGCGACCACTCCACGCCGGCCGCTCTTGCCTCTCACAGCTGGCACCCCCTGCCGGTACTCCTGTCATCAGAAACCTGCAGGCCGGACCGGGTGGAGCGATTCGGCGAAAGGGACTGCATCTTGGGAGGCCTGGGGAGAATGCCTACGGTGTATCTCATGGGGCTTGCCCTTGCCCATGCCCGCAGGCTGGAAAAATTCGGGGCATAAAAAATGAGGGGCAGCATCCATTTTTTCTGAAGGGAAATGGGGTGCCGCCCCGATTTTTTTAACATCTTATTTTATTTACGCTTTTCCATCTCCTCCGCCTTGAGCTGTTTGCGGAGAATCTTTCCCACATTCGTCTTCGGCAGTTCTTTACGGAACTCGATTTCCGCGGGCAGCTTGTATGTGGCGAGCTTGGTCTTGCAGTATTCGATGAATTCCTCCTGTGTGGCCGTTTCTCCTTCCCGGAGCACCACGAATACCTTGACATTCTCACCCCGCTTCGGATCGGGAATTCCAATGGAGCATGCCTCCTGTACCTTCGGATGCTGGTAAAACACCTCGTCAATATCCCGCGGATAGACGTTGAAACCGCCGGAGATGATCATATCCTTCTTGCGGTCCACAATGTAGAAGTACCCGTCCTCATCCATCGTGGCGATATCCCCCGTGTAACACCAGCCGTCCCGAAGCGTGTTTGCCGTTTCGTCCTCCATCCCCCTGTAGCCCCTCATGACCTGAGGGCCACGGACGATCAGTTCACCCCGTTCGCCAACGGGCACATCGGTAACGCCGTCCTCCAGGCTGACGATACGCGCCTCGGTATCGGAAATCGGGACACCGATGCTGCCGACCTTCCGCACCCCGCCGAAGGGATTGACATGGGTCACCGGCGTGGTTTCTGTCAATCCAAATCCCTCGATAATAATCGCTCCCGTCATTTTCTCAAAGTCATGAATGACCTCTATGGGAAGGGGGGCGCTTCCCGAAAAAGCCCCTTTGATACAACGCATATCGGTCTTTTTCAGATCGGCATGATTCAGCATTCCGATATACATGGTCGGCACGAGCGGCGCGAAGGTCGGCCTGAACTGTCTGATAGCTTCAAGCAGGGGCTGCGGTTGCGGTCTGGGAACAAGAACCTGGGACCATCCCATGTGCACTGAGAAATTCATGGAAACAGACAAGCCGAAGACGTGAAAGTAGGGAAGCGCCCCCAGCATGATTTCCTCGCCACGCTTCAATATGGGCACCCAGGCGGCGATCTGTTGGACCTGCTTGCTCAGGTTGGCATGAGTGAGCATGACCCCCTTGGAAACCCCCGTCGTCCCCCCGGTGTACTGATACATGGCCACATCTTCAAAGGCGATTTTTACGGCCGGGGGATTTGGCGAATATTTGGCGATGCAATCCTTCCACCGATAAACATCCGTTCCCGGCTTGACATCAGCGGCGAGCTTCTTCTTTTTGGCAACCAGTGGAAAAAGCAGATTTTTCGGAAACGGAAGATAATCCCCGATAGAGGTATAGACGATCTGTTTGATCTGGGTTTTGGGCCGCAGGTCGATCATCCGGTTCGCCAGAAGGTCGAGGGTAATGAGAGCCTTCGAACCGGAATCATTGAACTGATGTTCGAGCTCCCTATCGGTGTAGAGGGGATTGTTCATCACCGTCACCGCACCGACCTTCAATATGGCAAAGTAGGCAATGACACAGGGAATGACATTCGGCAGAAGGATTGCCACAGCATCTCCCTGCCTGATGCCGAAATCGGTCAGGCAGGCGGCAAAACGGTCCACCATATCCTTGAACTGTGTATAATCCAATTTATACCCCTGGAAAACGAGCGCCGTGTTTCCGGGAAACTTCTTTGCCGTTCTGTCGAGGATGTCGGGCATACACATCTCTTCGTACTGAATTGTTTCCGGCACCCCTTTTTCATAAGACTTGAGCCATGGTTTGTCCTCATACCTGATCTTGTCAGCCATATTGATGTGCCCTCCTTTACATAAATCTACCGGTTATTTTATAGATTCCTCGCCGCCGTCACTCCCGGCGTGACACAAATTGGAAAAACACAAATGAACGCTATTCCGCGGGGACGGCGCATACATCGACAGGGGATTTTTCTTCTTCCATGCCCATAGCCCGCCAGACGATTTCGGCGATGTCGAACACCGCCATCGTCTCTTCCACCGACCTAGCCTTGATTCCGTCACTCATCATGGTCAGACAGAAGGGACATCCAACGGCAACCGTACCTGCCTGCACGGCGATGGCCTGGTCGGTTCTCATGTTGTTGATTCTCTCGCCAATGTCCTCTTCCATCCACATCCTTGCTCCTCCCGCGCCACAACAGAAGCTTTTCGTCAGATTCTTGTCCATTTCCGTTATCTTCATGCCCGGTACAGCCCGGAGTATGGTGCGAGGCTGATCATAGATATTGTTGTACCTGCCGAGGAAACAGGAATCGTGATAGGTAAACAATCCTTCAACAGGTTTTCTCAGGACGACCTTTCTTTTTGCAAGGAGGTCTGCAATGATTTCCGAATGATGGTAGACTTCAAAATTTCCGCCGAAGTGCGGGTAGTCCTTCTTTAAGGTATTGTATCCATGGGGACAGGTGCAGATAATCTTTTTCACGCCGTAACCGTTCATGGTTTCGATGTTTGCCTGCATGAGGGCCTGAGAAAGATACTCATTACCGCCTCTCATGGCCGAGTCGCCGCAGCATCCCTCTTCCGTTCCCAGGATGCCGAAACTGACGCCTGCTGCCTGAAGGATTCTGGCAAAAGCCATAGATACCTTTTTCCCACGGTCGTCAAACGATCCGGAACATCCCACATAGAAGAGATATTCCACATCGTGATTCTCTGCCAGTGTTTTAATTCCAAGATCTTTGGCCCACTCCGCCCGAAGGTGGGCGCCGATCCCCCAGGGGTTCGAATTGTTCTCCATGTTCCGGAACGTCAACTGGAGTTCCGGGGCAAAATCCGCCTCCGTAAGCACCTTGTACTGCCTCATGTTGACGATTTTCGGCACATGCTCGATGGAAGATGAACAATGTTCCATGCAGTACATGCAATTCGTGCAGGCCCAGACTTCGTGGAGATCAATCACGCCCCCCGGCATTATCTTTTCTGAAGCCGGTATCTCAGGGACTGCGCCTTCTCCGGCAGTCTTCAGGGCTTTTTTTGCCGCGACATGAAGGGGCGCCCTTTCAAGCCAGTAGGTCTTCAGATCCTGCACCATTTTTTTCGGCGAAAGGGGTTTCCCGGACAGATATGCCGGACACCCGTCCTGACATCTTCCACAGCGGGTGCAGGCGTCGGAATCAAAGATCTGTTTCCAGGTGAAATCTTCCAGCTGACCGGCGCCGAAGGACTCAGCCGTTTCAAAGTCCCCGATCGGTTCAAGGTTCCCCACGGGCTTGAGAGATGCCATAAAATGATTGGCCGGCACAGTGACCATGTGCAGCATTCTCGAATAGGGGATGTAGGCGATAAACCCCAGAGAGATAAAGGTATGAACCCACCAGGTTATTTTGTGGAGGGTTCTTGCCGTGCCATGCTCCAAACCCGCAAAGGTCTTCGACAGGGTATAACCCACAAACGACCACACTTCCCAGGGGGGATTGGTGACATGGATCCTCAACGCCTCAATAATAAAACCGGTGATGATGATGCCCCCGATCAGAAGGAGCACAATCGCATCATCGAGCGTGTTATCCGACTCCTTTTTATATGCGAGGCGATCCGGCTTGGTCACATATCTTCTGTCGGCCGCGAGGAAGACGCCGATCAGGACAAACAGACCGAACAGCTCCATGAGAAAGGAAAAAACAAGATAAAATTTGCCCGTCAGGAAGGGGACGCCCAGAGGCTCGGCAATGTGGAATTCCGTTGCATCGAAGGCCGCCCCGAATATCAGGACAAAAAAACCGAAGAAAATCAGGCCATGCATGAGACCCGGGTAGAAGTCCCTGAATGTTTTAATCTGAAGAATGCCGTTGAGGAAGAGATTCTTTAACCGCTCCTTGATCTCGTCATTTCTGATCTCCGACCTGCCCAGAGCGGTCCACATCTGCCATCTGCGGTAAATTCCGTAGCCGAATATGGCAAGGGCAACTGCCGTGAAGGCAAAAAGGAGCCCTTCGAAATGCTCAGCGTTCCAGAAAACTTCCCTCCCTTCATAGCCGACGGAAAACTTCGACAATTCCATAACGCCTCCATTAAGGACGGGGGGCAGGGATCCTGTCCCCTATATTACGCGAGCAGTAGTTTGATTTCTTTTGTGAGTTCAGGAACCACCTTGAACAGGTCGTCCACAATGCCGTAATCGGCCCTCGCGAATATCGGAGCTTCCTGATCCTTGTTGATCGCTACAATATATTTCGAAGAGCCCATTCCCGCCAGATGCTGAATGGCGCCGGAAATACCGCAGGCAATATAGAGATTGGGAGAAACAATCTTACCGGTTTGTCCCACCTGGTCCTTCTGTGGTCTCCAGCCCGCATCCACAGCCGCTCTCGACGCCCCGACCGTCGCGCCCAGAACATCTGCAAGTTCTTCTATGATGACATAATTTTCCGGCCCCTTCATCCCCCGTCCGCCGGATACAATGATATTGGCCTCCGTCAGATCGACCTTCCCCGTTGTATCCTTCTGGACTTCGATGACTTTTGTCTTCAACTGACCCGGATCCACACCCGGGTCGAATTTGACGACTTCCCCTGACCTGGAATTTTCCACTACGGGAAACACATTGGGCCGAAGCGTTGCCATCTGGGGAAATGCGGCTATCGCCACTTCACCGAAACACTTCCCGGCATACATAGGACGTGACGCCAGCAGTTTGCCGTCGACAATCTTAACATCCACACAGTCCGTCGCCATACCCGTTGCCAGCTTGCCCACCAGACGGGCGGAAAGATCCCTCCCCTGAGTAGAAGCACCCAGAAGCAGAATGGACGGATCATTTTCCTTCACCAGACGGGCAACGGCTGCAGCATGGGCATCCGTTGTATAAGGCTCAAACATGGCATGATCGGCCACATATACTTTATCAACACCGTACTTTCCGAGTTCGCCCGCTATTCCTTCAATACCGGAACCCAGGAGTACCGCGCCGACTTCCTCTCCGATCTGGTCCGCCAGTTTTCTGGCTGTACTGGCAAGTTCAAAACTGATCTTGCGAAAAGCGCCATATCTCTGTTCAGCAACGATCCATACACCTTTTGCCATTTTTCATTCCTCCCCTCTCCGGATTTAAATCACCTTCGCTTCTTCTCTGAGCAGTCTCGCCAGTTCCTTGGCCTTGGCCGCCGGGTCGTCGCCGCAGATGATTTTTCCCGGAGCTCTGGCAGGCGGAGGCAGTGTTTTGACAACTCGGGCCTTCACATCCACGGTCACACCCAGTGATGCGGCGTCTCTGACTTCGACAGGCTTCTTTTTTGCCTTCATGATTCCCGGAAGGGATGCATAACGCGGTTCATTCAAACCCTTCTGTGCAGTAACCACAGCGGGCAGCGACGTTTCTATCAGAAGCTGGGCGCCTTCGATGGGCCGTATAATCTTGGCGGAATTGCCGTCCACATCGATCTTTGTCACAACGGTCACCTGGGGAATATTCAGAAGCTCCGCGAGGATCGCCCCGACCTGACCTGAGTCGTCGTCAATGGCTCTCTGACCGCAAAAGATAATGTCGTAAGGAATGTTTTTGATGGCCGCAGCCAGGGCCGTTGCCGTGGCATAGGCATCGGCGCCGTCAAAGGCAGGATCGTTGATATGGATGCCCTTGTCGGCGCCCATGGCAAGAGCGGTCCTGATACTCTCCAGGGCGCGCGCCGGTCCAAGGGACACGATGGTCATCTCGCCGCCGAGTTTTTCTTTCAATCTCAAGCCCTCTTCAACGCCGAATTCATCGTAGGGATTCATGACCCACTTGATTCCCGTATCATCAATTCCCGATCCGTCCGGCTTCACCCTGATCTGGGTCTCCGTATCCGGAACCTGTTTTACGCAAGTAATAATATTCACCTTTTCCTCCTTTCTCCTTATTGCACTCTGTTCTTCACGATATCGTCGACCACGGCAGGATCCGCCAGGGTGGTTGTATCTCCCAGCTCCCCGATTTCATTCGCAGCGACTTTTCTCAAAATCCTGCGCATGATCTTGCCGCTTCTGGTCTTCGGCAAGGCATCTGCCCACTGAATCTTTTCCGGGGTCGCGATAGGACCGACCAGGCTCCTGACATGCGCCACCAGTTCTTTCCTCAGCGCTTCTGATTTTTCGACGCCCGTTTTGAGGGTCACATAAGCATAAATGGACTGCCCCTTCAGGTCATGGGGATAACCGACCACGGCTGCCTCGGCAACCTTCTCGTGAGCCACCAGGGCGCTCTCGATTTCCGCCGTCCCCAGCCTGTGGCCGGAAACATTGATGACGTCGTCGATGCGTCCAGTGAGCTGGTAGTAGCCGTCTTCATCTCTGTTGGACCCGTCGCCGGTAAAATAGTAACCGGGAACCTGAATGAAGTAGATCTCCTGAAATCTCATGGGATCGCCATAGACGCCCCTCATGATGCCGGGCCACGGTTTTTTGATGCATAGCGCCCCGGATGTAACCGTTTCGGTGACCTCCTCGCCCCTCTCGTCGACGATGGCCGGCCAGACACCCATGAAGGGCAGCGTCGCCATACCGGGTTTGAGATCGATTGCGCCCGGCAGCGGGGTGATGAGAATGCCCCCCGTCTCCGTCTGCCACCACGTATCCACGATGGGGAGATCATCCCGACCGATGTAATGATGATACCAGTTCCAGGCCTCCGGGTTGATGGGTTCTCCCACTGAACCCAGGATGCGCAGAGAGGATATATCCGCCTTCTTCACCCAGTCGCTCCCCTCCTTGGCAATGGCCCGGATGGCCGTGGGAGCCGTGTAGAAGATGGTCACCTTGTATTTTTCCACCACTTTCCAGAAGCGGCTCACATCGGGATAGTTGGGCACGCCTTCAAACATCACCGAAGTCGCGCCGTTGCAAAGAGGACCATAGACGATATAGCTGTGTCCCGTGACCCAGCCGATATCGGCGGTGCACCAGAAGATATCCTCTTCATGGCAGTCAAAGATCATTTTATGGGTGTAGGCGACGTAGACAAGATATCCGCCCGTCGTGTGCAGGACCCCCTTCGGTTTTCCCGTAGAACCGGATGTGTAGAGGATATAAAGGGGATCTTCCGCATCCAGCCATTCGGGGTTGCAATCGGGGCTTGCTTTTGCCACCACCTCATGCCACCATAAGTCTCTTCCCTCTTTCATGGTACAGGCTATTTTATCGCCAACCCTCTTGACCACAATGACCTTTTCAATGGATGGACAGGCTTTCAGTGCCTCGTCGGCGCCGTTCTTTTGGGGAACGGCCTTGGCGCCGCGGAACGTCCCGTCACAGGTCACCAGAACCTTGGATTCACTGTCCTGGATTCGATCCTTCAGAGAGTCGGCGCTGAATCCACCGAATACAACGCTGTGGACGGCACCGATCCGCGTACAGGCCAGCATTCCGATAGGCAGTTCCGGAATCATGGGGAGGTAGAAACAAACCCTGTCTCCCTTCCGTACACCGAGGGATTTCAGAACATTGGCAAACTTGCAGACCTCTTCATGGAGCTGTCTGTAGGTATAGGCCCTGTCCTCTCCGGGTTCGTTGCCTTCCCATTGAATGGCGATTTTATCCCCCCGGACCGGGAGATGCCGATCAAGGCAGTTGTATGAAACATTCAGCTTGCCTCCATCAAAGTACTTCACATAAATGGGTCCTTTATTCACGTCAAAATTGTAGTCTTCAATCCTGTCCCATTTTTTGAACCACTCCACGTACTCTCCCGCAACCTCGGACCAGAAAGCATCGGGCTCCTCTATAGAACGCTTCCAGAGCTTTTCATATTCGGCCTTTCCTTTGACATAGGCCTTTTCCCTGATCCAGGCCGGTACCGGATAAATCTCCTTCAACTCCATTTTTTCTTCCTCTCCCATATTTCCTCCCCCATCTTTTATAAATGTTTGCACAACTTATATTCAGTCATTGTAAACGAAGGAATCTCATTTCAGATTTCCCCTGTCGGGGCTTGATGGCGTTAAGGCTTTTGCCCTGATGTTGATGGTTTACATCAGGCAGTTGTGAAATTACAATATTAAAAGAATGATAATTATTATTAAGAATGATTAAATATTTCACACCTGAATGATTTGACATGCATTCTACCATGAAATCACTTCTCAGACAAGAAATGTTTCCCCGGAGCAACATATATTTCTGAATATCCCGGGACCAGGATACGATCGAAGCCTGCCGGCAACCTGTAATGAACCTTGGTCATTATATGACCGTTAGTCACCTCACATGGCCGATCAATTACATGATGGAATGTTTCCTGTCAAGAAATATTTTACAGAAATGTTTTGCGGATTCCTTTAGAATTTCTCCTTTTTCCGCCGTGCAAAACTTCCTGCCGGAGGTGGATATCCATTTCACCGTTCCACATATTTTCCAGCCGGGAGAGCCATCTTATATCCGAAAAGTGTGTTTCTTCCTTTTTCCCCCACGCTTTTTCTCGGGCTTTTTTGAACATGGGGTGTGTTTTTTTTTACACACTTGCTGCCTGCCCAAACGTCTTCGTCATTTCCCTTTACAGTCACCGCCTGCTCGCTAATACAGTCTTATTTTCAACTACTTACATCTTTTGTACCCCCCCATGTCCCCCATAAAATGCCGTTGGTATGCTTATTGCTCCGTATTTATTGCAAATGGCGCTTTCCGTTTTTTCTCACGGGTGGCATTAAAAACTTGACAAGAACGGGCGGTGCTGTTAATTCTCAGAGGCTTTTTCAGGAAAGGAGGTGAAAGAAAAGGTAGTTCGTTAAACGTTGGCAGGGATGATCTTTCCCAATTCATGCCCGGAAAGATCATATGTTAAGAATCAAAAACAGGAGGAAAAATAAATGAGAAAGTTTTGGATTGTATTGCTTGCCGCAGGGCTGATGATGGCATTTACGATGCCCGCATTCGGCGCTGTCGGCGGGGGGGACATAAAGATCAGCGGTTCGTATCTCGTCCGCGGTCTCTACGTCGACAACCCCAAGTTGACGAAAGC
>CAZIQY010000001.1:32997-110478 GCA_964541605.1 uncultured Syntrophaceae bacterium
TTCGAACCCTGCCTCATCTTCGGCAGCTACTGGTACAACCACGCCGGTACAGGCGGCGAGCAAGTATTTTCAACCGGCAAAGACGGCTGGACCTACTTCTGGGACAATGTCTGGTTTGCCCAGGGTTATGTCGGCGTTAAACCCGATCCCAAGCTGGATGTTTTCCTGAGCTACAGCTGGATGAAAGCGGATCAGAAACCGGCAGCGGCCTGGACTTCCGACGCCATCGGTTCGGAAATCGACGTCAAAGTGACCTACAAGATCTTTGACAACCTGGAGTATATGATCGGCGGCGCGTACTTCTTCACCGGCGATTACTTCAAGGGAACCAACGCGAACAACAAGATTGACAACAACTACCTCTTGCTGCACCAGCTGAACCTCACCTTCTAATTCGGCTGTTCCTGAAAAAGTGTAACCTGAAACGAAAACCCCGGAGGGATTCCCCTCCGGGGTTTTTTCATCCCGAAAAACCTCCTTGACCCGTACATCACAGATGTGCTATTTTTTTATAAACAGAGCTTTGAATAATGACCACCTACCAAACAGGTCATGCCGGACATGATCCGGCATCCAGTATTTTCAATATGTTATGGATTCCGGCTTTCGCCGGAATGAAAAAGTAGGGATTTTCGGACTTTTTGCGAGTTCGTCAACATTTTATCAAACAGGATTTCTGATTATGCCCATTTATGAGTTCGAATGCAGCGCCTGCCGGCATGTTTATGAACGCGTCATGAAGGTCGGGGAAGCCTATGAAAACCTGACCTGTCCGGAGTGCGGCGTTCAGCAACCCAAAAAGTTGATCGGGTCGTGCAGTTTCCACAGCCGGGAAAGATACGAAGAACGCCTGGCGAGAAGAATGGCGGCCAGAGCGCAGGAAAAATAATATGGGGGACAATCCCCAAAACTGAAACCGGACATGGAGCAGAATACCCTATCGACAGGATTCATGGCAACACCACCGGGCTGAAGCCGGAGCAGATCAGGCGGTTGGAGCATCTCTACCGCCGTCGCATTCCGCCGGAACGGATCATCACCCATGATCTGTCTCGGCAATTGACCGCATTATCCAGGGAAATCAACCGGCAGATCGGCATTCTCATCAGCCGGCGTGGCGACATCGCCTGCGTTATCGCGGGCTCGTATAAAGACATTCTCATCCCCGACCTCGACCGGTTCCGCGCCGCGTCAACGCGATTCAAGGGGCTCCGCCTTGTCCACACCCATCTGAACGGCGAGGCTCTCACCAATGACGATCTGACGGACCTTGCGCTCCTTCGCCTCGATCTCGTCTGCGCCATCGAGACAGGCGAAGACGGCCTTCCGGGCTTCGCCCACACCGCCCACCTGATCCCGGAAAATCCGGACGGGAAATTCTGGTCCGTCTCGGCGCCGGTTCGACCGTCGGAAATGGATCTCAATTTCACGGCCTTTATCCAGGCGCTTGAAGGTGAGTTCACCAGAAAGCAGAAGACCCGCAAGGTGGATTCAACCGACCGGGCCATTCTCATCCGGGTGGAAACCGATCCCCTGTACGACAGCGAGAGCGCCCTTCACGAACTCACGGAGCTTGCCCGCTCCTGCGGCGTTGAGGTCTTTGACACCCTCATCCAGCACCGGGGAGAGCCGGATCCCCGGTTTCTCCTGGGGAAGGGGAAGCTCTCCGACCTGGTGATCCGGGCGATGCAGATCGGCGCCAATCTCCTGATATTCGATCATGAACTGGCCCCTGCACAGATTCGATCCATTGGCGATGTCACGGAAATGAAGGTGATCGACCGCACCCAGGTCATTCTCGACATCTTCGCCCGGCGCGCCCACAGCCGGGAAGGAAAATTACAGGTGGAACTCGCCCAGTTAAAATACCTGCTTCCCCGGCTGGTCACAAAAAACACGGCCATGTCTCGCCTCACAGGCGGTATCGGCGGCAGAGGTCCGGGAGAAACAAAACTGGAAATCAACCGGCGTCGCGTGAGGGACCGCATTCATCGCCTCGAACGGGAGCTTCAGGGGATCGAAAGGGCAAGAGACCAGCGACGGACGAAACGCGAAAAAAGGGGGCTTCCGATCATCTCGATCGTGGGCTACACAAACGCCGGAAAATCCACCCTTTTAAACACCCTGACGAAAAGCAACGTCTTCACGGAGGACCGTCTGTTTGCCACCCTTGACCCCAAGAGTTCAAGACTCCGGTTCCCCCGAGACACGGAAGCGATCATTACCGACACGGTCGGTTTCATCCGGGATCTCCCGAAGGATCTCTTCGCCGCCTTCCGGGCGACGCTGGGAGAGCTTCACGAAGCGGACGTCCTTCTTCATGTGATTGATGTGAGCAACCCGGATTTTGAAAACCATATCGCGGCCGTGGAAAAGATTCTCGAAGAACTTGATATTATGATCAAACCAACGATCAGGGTATTCAATAAAGAAGACAACGTCTTCGACAAGAACCTTCTTGCTTCCCTTTGTAAGCGATTTGGCGCCATTGCCGTATCGGCATTGAATCCCGACACCCTCCCACCTCTTCTGAAAAAGCTGGAAACCCTTATCGCCGCGAATTTCACTATTGACATCTGATCCCTTTTATTCTATGCTCCCGCAGTTTTTTTGAAAGGTTTCCTGAAATGACGGTTACTTCCGAAAAAAAGAGGCCTGATTGTCTGATGGACCTGTTGCGCCTCGCCCTTCTTTTGCCGGGGTCAGACCTGGCGCCCGTCGTTTTTAGGAAGGGATAGAACGATAAAAATATCATCCTAAAGGCCATGGGTGGAAAAACCATGGCCTTTTTTCATTTTTGTCATGTGGTGAGGAAGACAGTATGTATGAAGTCATCTGGCATGGAAGGGGCGGTCAGGGCGTTGTCGTTGCAGCGCAAATCCTGGCCGAATCCGCTTATTTTCAAGGGTTCAAGGGGGTAACCTCCGTGCCGACCTTCGGCCCGGAAAGAAGAGGGGCGCCGCTGACGGCCTCCACAAGGATATCTTCCGAACCGATACGTATGTTTTCACAGATCGAGCAGGCAGATGTGGCCGTGGTTCTCGATCCTTCCCTGCTGAAAACCGTCAATATCATCGGAACCCTGAAGAAAGACGGTCTGATGATCATCAACACCCCGATGCCTGTGAATCAGGTCGATATCAGCGGCTGCCGCAACATTGCCACGGTAGATGCCGCGGGGATCGCGTTGAGATACCATCTCATGAAGGAAGGGGCGCCCATTGTCAATACACCGCTTCTGGGAGCCTTTTCCAGGGCATCGGGCCTTGTTTCCCTTGAATTCATTGAAAAGGGATTGAAGCACAAGCTGTCCGGAGGTGTGGCTGAAACCAACATTCTGGCCCTGCGGGCCGCCTTTGAAGAGACCATGATCAAGGGAAAATAGGGGGACAGGGAAAATAGGGGGACAGCGCCCTATTTTCCTGTTTTCAATGAGGATAAGCGAAATTAATAGGGCGCTGTCCCCCTATTTAGAGGATATGTGAAATGGAAAAAAAAGACGACAATATTTCCGCCATGTGCGGTCCCGCCATCGGCGAGGCGGGGAAAACAGGCGATTGGCGGGACATGAAACCGGTTCACGATCCTTCGAAATGCATCCCCTCCATCAAAAAGAAGGCGGCCTGTTTTCTCTGCTGGCTCTACTGCCCGGAAGGCGTGATCAAGGCGACGATCCCCATAGAGATCGATTTTGAATACTGCAAGGGGTGCGGCGTCTGCGCAGAGGAATGTCCCGCCAAAGCGATTACCATGGTGCAGGAGGGGGAGAAAAATGGCTGATGTCCAGATCATGACCGGCAATTCGGCAGCGGCCATCGCGGTAAAACTCAGTCATGTCCAGGTTGTTGCCGCCTATCCCATTACCCCTTCGACCTCCATTCCGGAGACTCTCTCACAATATATCGAATCGGGCGAACTCAAGGCCGAGTTCATCCGGGTGGAAAGCGAACATTCGGCGCTGACCGTTTGCATTTCCGCATCCACGGTGGGTGCGAGGGTTTTCACCGCCACCAGTTCGCACGGGCTCCTCTACATGCATGAACAGCTCCACTGGGCGGCCGGTTCCAGGTTGCCGATTGTCCTGTGTTGCGCCAACCGCGGCGTCGGCGCTCCCTGGTCCATTTTCAACGACCAGCAGGACTCCATTGCCCAGAGGGACACGGGCTGGATTCAGATATACTGCCGGAACAACCAGGAGATCATCGATACGGTCATTCAGGCCTACCGGATCGCCGAGGAAGTCTATATCCCCGTGATGGTCTGCTATGACGGCTTTGTCCTGTCCCATACCATGATGCCTGTCGAGATTCCCGACGCCGACATGGTCAGTGATTTTTTACCCCCCTACAAACCCCACACGATTGTCTCTCCGGAAAATCCGAAAAATATCAACCCGGTTATCTTCCCCTGGCGAAGACTCAACGCCGAAGGCGTCCTCTGCGACGGCTATATGGAGATGCGTTACAAGCTGCAGAAGGCGCTTGACGATGCGCGGGATGTAATTATTTCCACAAGCCGGACCTATGCGGACGTTTTTGGCCGGGACCACGGCGGCATGCTCTGGACGTACAAAACGGAGGACGCCGAAATCATTCTGGCGGGAATCGGGTCCGTGGCATCGGAAGCCACAGTGGCGGCGGATACCCTGAGAGATGAGGGGATCAGAGCAGGCGTGGTCGGCATCCGGGTCTTCAGGCCCTTTCCCAAGGAAGAAGTCAAAGAGGTTTTTAAACAAGCCAACGCCATCCTGGTTTTTGAAAAGGACATCAGTTACGGATATGAAGGGGCGCTCTGTGCGGATATCAAGGCCGCTTTCTACGGGACCGGCATCAAAGCGCCGGTTCACAACTATATCGCCGGCCTGGGAGGAAGGGACGTGAAGGCAAGAGAAATCGCCGAGGCAACCCGCGCTTCCCTTGACGAGATTGCGTCGGGGCATACAGAACCGAAAACGATATGGCTTAATTGCCACACGGGGTAAAAAAAGATGCCGGAAAATCTTTATAAAGTGAATATAAATGAATACATGCTGCCGGGAAACCGCGCCTGTCAGGGCTGCGGCCTATCGCTGGCTTACCGCTACGTTCTGAAGGCCCTTCGCGAAAATACCATCCTTACCATCCCGGCAAGCTGCCTCACTGTTCTTCACGGGTTGTATCCCATCACCTCCGTCACGATTCCCTGCATCAACTGCACCTTTGCCAGTACGGCGGCGTCCGCGTCGGGAATCGTCGCCGGCCTGAACGCCTTGAACCGGTCGGACATCACCGTGGTCGCCGTGGCGGGAGACGGCGGCACCTATGACATCGGCATCCAGGCTTTAAGCGGGGCCGCCGAGCGGGGAACGGATTTTATTTTTGTATGCTACGATAACGAGGGCTATATGAATACGGGAACCCAGCGCTCCAGCGCCACGCCCTTGGGCGCCCTGACCACAACAACGCCGGTCCTGACCAAACAGCAACACAAGAAAGACATGATGAAGATCATGGAAGCCCATGATCTGCCTTATCTTGCGACGACCTCCCCTTCTTACCCCGTTGACCTCTATGATAAATTTGTCAGAGCGAAGCGGATCAAGGGAACGCGCTATCTCCAGATTGCCGCCCCCTGCCCGCCGGGCTGGGTATACCCTCCGAAAGACACCGTCAAGATAGGACGGCTGGCCGTGGAAACAGGCATCGTCGTTCTTTTCGAGATCGAAAACGGGAAATTCCGCTTCACCGGCAGGAGCAAAACCATGGCGGAAAAGGGAAGCAAACTGCCCGTCATCAATTATATGGAAAGGCAGGGACGGTTCCGGAAGATGAGTATCGAGCAGCTCCGGCAGGTTCAGAGATGGGTGGACGTTCGGTGGAACGAGTACCTGAGACGGGCAGAAAACTAAAGATGTGACGAGATCAGCTTAGAGTACCTCTCCGCAGCCCCCATGTTGGCAACCACGACGCTGCGCCCTGCTTCCCCTCTTCCGGCAAGCCCTCCGGCATCGGACAGGACATTCAGGATACCTTCCAGCAGCTCTTCAGCGTTTTTCACCGTGATTCCGGCTCCGGATTTTTCAAGGAGCTCTTTTTCATCCCGGAAATCATCCATGAAGGGGCCATAAAACATCACCTTACCCCACGCAGCCGGTTCCAGGATATTCTGCCCACCTCTGGGTACGAGAGAGCCGCCACAAAAGACAAAGCCGGCAAGACTGTACACGGCAAAGAGTTCACCGATAACATCCACAATCACAATCCGTTCGCCGGCCCGCTTCCTGCCGTTGACAATTTCCTTCATGGTGATGGCGTCTTCAATGCCCCTGTCTCTGACCATGGCAAGTACCGCCTGGCCCCTTTCGATATGGCGGGGAATGATGACGAGCTTCATATCCGGATATGTCTTCAAAAGGCTTTCATAGACGGCAAGAACGATCTTTTCTTCCCCTTCGTGCGTGCTTCCCGCGACAAAAACCCTGTCTCCCTGGGACATATTCAGTCTGCGGGCCATCTCCTCACGCAATTCCGGTGACGCCTTGGCCGCGAGGCTGTCATACTTGGCATTTCCCAGAACATGAATGCGTGATTGCGGCATACCGATAACCTTCAGACGCTCCCCATCCACGTCCGAAATGACGCCGATGTCATCAATGCCGCCAAGTACGCCTTCCCAAAAGAACCGGGTGGCTGCGTATTTTTTAAAGGAGCGTGGAGAGATGCGCCCGTTCACCATCACGATCTTCACGGCATTTTCCCTGCAGATCCGGATAAAGTTGGGCCAGAGTTCGGTTTCCGTCGGAATGAAAATATCGGGTTTTATACGGTGTATCACCTTTCTGATCACCCAGGGAATATCCAGAGGGAAGTAGATGAAGGCCGTTGCGCCGGGAACGATCCTGCGGGCCATCTCCTGACCCGTTTCCGTTCCCGTGGAAAGGACGATGCAGGCCCCCGGGTAATGCGCCCTGAGGGAAGCCACAACAGGAGCGGCCGCCGTGACCTCACCCACCGACACGGCATGGACCCAGATCCGTGGAGCGCCCTTCATGCCTTCAAAGATGTCCGGCGACATGAACCCGAACTTTGGCCCGAGGCTCTTTCTGTACTTGCCGGTGAGGATCATCTTGAGAAAATAATAGGGAACAGCAAACAATGCGGCGATCCCCAACAGGCAATTATAAAGGATATACATGGATTTCCCCTTTTTTATGGCGGGAATCATCAGCTTTTTCCCCTTGCCTGTCAAGCATCTTTTCACCTCCCGAATCGACATATCACTCGAGTCGCCCCAACGCCGGAGGCCCCAGGCCATGAGACTGACCGGAGAGGATTGAAGACATTGACAGGACTTCCGCAATGCTGTATAAATCTTTTATATATCCGGCGAGTACCCATGTCAACCGACGTCGTGCCGGACTTGATCCGGCATCCAGCCTTTCACACTATCGCTTCGCCGGAACGGCAAAGGGGGTTGTTTGCCGGTGCACTACACATAGAGGACAACGCATATCATGAAAAAGATCGCCCCATCCATTCTGTCCGCCGATTTTGGCAGACTTGCCGAGGAGATCGCCGCCGTGGAAGCGGCCGGCGCCGACTGGATCCACATCGATGTCATGGACGGCCACTTTGTACCCAACATCACCATCGGGCCGGGGGTTGTCGCGTCTCTTCGAAAAACGACGAAACTGCCGTTCGATGTCCACCTGATGATCGAGAATCCGGAGCGTTACCTTGAAGCCTTCGCTGACGCCGGAAGTGATGTGATCACCGTCCATGTGGAAGCCTCGCGTCATCTGCACAGAACCTTGACCCGGATCAAAGAACTGGGAGTCAAGGCCGGCGTTTCGCTCAACCCGGCAACACCTCTCGGCCATATCGAACCCGTCCTCAACGGTCTGGATCTTCTTCTTATCATGACCGTCAATCCCGGTTTCGGGGGCCAGAAATTCATCAGCGGTGTTCTACCCAAGATCAAAAACGCGAAGGAGATCGTTTCTTATCTATCTGCCGACGTTTTGATCGAGGTGGACGGAGGGGTTACCCTTGACAATATCCGGTCCGTCGCCGACGCCGGCGCCGACGTCTTTGTCGCAGGCGCCGCCGTTTTCGGCAGCGGGAACTACGCCGGAACCATCGAAGCCATGAAAGCCGCCCTTCATCAATAACTGCCCGCTCTCCCGACCCCACGGGGAGTGACGGCGGTAGAAAGGACTGTGGAAACATGCTGCAGGATATTTTTCTAAACCGTGAAGAAATCTCCCTGAAAGAAGAAGTTCGGAATTTCGTCAGAGCGGAAGTATCTCCCGATCTCATCAAAAAGATGGATCGCGACGAGATCACCTACCCGAGAGAGTTCGTCAAATCCCTGGGCGATCACAACCTTCTTGGGCTGAGATTCCCCGTTGCATACGGCGGCCGCGGACTGTCCTGGGCAGCGGAGATTGCGGCACTGGAAGAAATCGGCGTCCTGGGAACGGCTTTAGGCTGCGCCTTTGCCATGCCGTCCATCGTGGGGCAGGCCCTTCACAGTTTCGGGACGGAAGAGCAGAAGGAGAAATTTCTCAAACCCCTTCTTAAGGGTGATCTCGTTTCCGCAGAGGCGCTGACGGAACCGAGGGGAGGATCGGATTTCTTCGGCGCCGGCACCCGGGCGGAAATCAAGGATGATCATTTTATCGTCAAAGGACAGAAACGGTTTGTCGTGGCGGCGGACGGGGCCGATTTTTTCATCGTATACTGCAACACCAATCCTCAGGGTAAACCCCACGAGCGGATCAGCCTCATTCTGATCGAAAAGGACCGTCCCGGCGTGGAGGTCAAGTACCTTTACAAACTCATGGGCACAAGGGGCGGAGGTACGGGACGCCTGATCTTCCGCGATGTACGGGTGCCTGCATCCAATCTGATCGGCGCGATCAACAGAGGCGCGGAAATATTCAATACCATGATGGTGCCGGAGAGACTGACTTCGGCGGGCGGTTCCCTCGGCATGGCCCGCGCCGCTTTAGAGGTTGCGGTGCGGTACAGCGATCGAAGAAAAGCATTCGGGCAGAAAATCCGCAACTTTCAGGGAGTCAGCTTCAAGGTGGCGGACGCCGTCACCCGGCTCGACGCAGCACGGGCGCTGACCCTTGCCGCCGGCAGAAGCGACGATGCGGGCCTTCCCTCTGCAAGACGCCTGGTGAGTGAAGCGAAAAAATTCGCGACGGATGCGGCATGGGATATCTGCAATCTTGCCATGCAGATCGTCGGCGGCATCGGTTATACGAATGTCTACCCGCTGGAGCGGATGATCCGGGATACCCGACTGATTCAGATATGGACGGGCACCAATGACATCATGAATCTCCTGATCCAGCATGAGTACTACCGGGAAGTTCTCAAAGACCCGAACCCCGGACGCATGATCGAGGGAGACGCCGAAGAGGCCGGACAGGACGACGAAAAGATCTACGAGGATGAGGAGATGTGGACAAAGGGCTGGTAAACCTGTCCGGCCTCGTCCACGATACGTTCGATGAGTTCCGCAACTGTCGGTTCATCGTGAATCAGGCCCGTCACCTGCCCGACGGGAAGGAGTCCCTTATCGTTATCTCCATCTTCCGTGGCGATGCGAAACGCCTTGAAGCCGTTGGCCATACGGGCCAGTTGCCAAGCATTTTGCCAGCCGGAGGCCAAGATTCCGAGAAACAGCTTTAAAAAGGGAAGTCGCAACTGCCGGGCGATATCCCGTGCATTCCTGAATGCTTCTATCAGATCAAGCTGTTGTCTCAACGCTCTTTCAGCCGCGTCGGTCTTCATGACCCGGCAGTAAATGCCGTCGAAACGGGTCGAGTAGAGAGTGTCGTAAACGTCTTTTTCCAGGGACAGTTTCTTGAATGTCGCATGCAGGGGGCTTTCCTTTGTCGTCATGAAGCGGGTGCCCATGGCAATCCCATGGGCGCCCAGGGCCAGCGCTGCGGCCAGCCCCCTTCCATCGGCAAATCCCCCCGCTGCAATGACGGGAATTTTCAGGACATCTGCAAGAGACGGGATCAGAACCATTGATGTTACCGCTTCTCCGTGGGCGGCCGCTTCGTGCCCTGTGGCAATGACGGCATCCGCCCCATAATCTTCCGCCCGCTTTGCATGGCGGGCATTGGTGACCGTGGCAATGACCTTTCCGCCGTATTGATGGGCTTCCCGGACGAGCCAGTCTCCCTTCCCCAGAGCAAAATTGATGACCGGCACCTTCTCTTCGAGGAGAACTTTAGCATTCTCGGCAGCTCCGGGCATGAGAAGGGTCGCATTGGCGCCAAAAGGCCTGTCCGTCCGAGCCCTGATCTCCTGAATGGCCTGTCTCGTCTGATCGACATCAAGAGGCCCTGTGGCCAGAATGCCCAGGCCTCCTGCGTTGGAAACGGCCGCCACCATCTGAGGGACACTGATCCAGCTCATGCCGGAAAGGACAATGGGGTGCCTGATGCCGAAAAGTTCTGTGACACGGGTCTTCAAGAATGTCTCCTGTAAAAGGAAAAGGCGTTCTCAACGGCAAAACTCTTTACCCATTATCGGGACTGCAGGATCCTTCCGATCGTCATGATCTCGGCCTCTTTGGTTCCCTCGTACAGTTCAAGGATTTTCGCATCCCGGTACCACTTCTGTACGTTGTATTCATCGATATAGCCGTAGCCGCCGTGCAGCTCCACGGCATAATTGGCACAGAATACCGCCGTCTGACCCCCGAAATATTTGGCCATGGCAGCCAGGGTATAATCGGGCCGGCCCTGATCCGCCAGCCAGGCCGATCTGTAAACGAGGCCTCGCAGGGCTTCGACTTTAATTGCCATCTCCGTGAGTTTCATCTGGGTCAGCTGGTATGCGCCCAGGGGGGCGCCGAAGGCCGTCCTCTCCTTGACATATCTGATACTGGTTTCCAGGCAGGCTTCGGCCAGCCCGAGGGCCTGGGCAGAGACCATGATTCTCGTGACGTCAAAGAAGTGCATCAATTGACGAAAGCCGTTACCCTCTTTCCCGATGAGGTTGGATTGAGGGACCCGCACGTCCTCGAAAGCGATCTCCGCCGTGTCGCTGGACCGGATACCCAGTTTTCCGTGAATCTTGTTCCGGGTAATCCCTTTTGCATCAGCGGGAACCACGATGAGACTGAAGCTGTTGTGTTTCTTTTCTTCCGGGTTGGTGATGCACTGGACAACCATGAAATCGCAGACCGTTCCGTTGGTGATGAACATCTTGCTGCCGTTGATGACATAGTCATTCCCGTCTTTCACCGCCCTTGTTTTATAACCGGCAACATCGGTGCCTGCATTGGGTTCCGTGAAGGCGCCGGCGCTCACCTGCTCGCCACGGCAGACAGGGGGCAGATACTTCTTTTTCTGTTCCTCCGTCCCGTATTGGAATATCGACTCACAACCAAAGGAGGCGGCAACGACGTTCAAACCGATTCCCATATCGATTTTGGACAGTTCCTCCGTAATGATGACATTCCCCAGAAAACCCGCGCCGGAGCCGCCATATTCCTCCGGCACCCAGGCGGCGACAAGACCGTTCTCAGCCGCTTTTATGCGGACCTCCGGTGTGTATTTCTCCTGTTCATCGCATTCATGCGATAATTTGGAAAACTCCACCTGGGCAAATTTGTATGCCATGTCCTTCAGCATTTTCAGTTCATCCGTCAGGTCAAAATCCATCTCACACCCCCCTAAATGTAGAGCTTCCTCAATTGAATCTTGTTGATTTTTCCCACACTGGTCTTGGGAATCGCGTCCACAAGCTGATAACGGTCGGGTACACCGTATTTAGGAATCTTACCCTCTTTGGCAAATTTTTCCATAAACTTCCGCAGATCTTCCTCGCTGACCTTGTCCCGGTATTCAGGCCTCAGCACAACAATCAGCAACGGTCTCTCTCCCCATTTGTTGTCGGGAACGCCGATCGCCGCCGCTTCCGACACGGCTTCGTGCTGGCTGATGAGATTCTCAAGTTCGAGGGAGGATATCCATTCCCCGCCTGTCTTGATGACATCTTTGGTTCTGTCCGTAATCTGAATGTAGCCTGCCGGGTCTATGCAGGCCACATCCCCTGTATGAAGCCATCCATCCTTCCAGAGGTCTTTGGTTCTTTCCGGATCCTTAAAATAGTCCTCCGTGAGCCACGGCGCCCTCAGAACAAGCTCACCTGTGGATTCGCCGTTACGCGGCAACTCCTTGCCCGAAGAATCCACGACTTTCGCATATACAAGGGGCACCGGAAGCCCCGTCATAATCTGTTTGTCGATCTGTTTGTCCTGGTTCCAATCGAGCATATAGGGCTTCAGGTTCGCAAGTGAAATGATCGGGCAGGTCTCCGACATCCCGTAGCCGGCATAGATCTGAATCCCCAAATCCGTTGCGGCCTTGGCCAGCCCCTTGGGAAGCCTTGATCCGCCTATGACGACCTTCCATTTGGTTAAATCAAGCTTCTTCACCACAGGACTGCTGACCAGCATATGGATAATCGTCGGCACACAGTGTGAAAAAGTCACCTTCTCTGTTAAAATCAGTTTGAGGAGCATTTCTGGCTCGTATTTTCCGGGATAGACTTGTTTTACACCCAGCAGGGTCGCGGCATAGGGAATTCCCCAGGCATGGACATGGAACATGGGGGTAATCGGCATATACACGTCATTTGAACGAAACCGGCCCGGCGATTCATAGGTGCTTATCCCGATGAGCCCGCTGATGGTGTGCAGGACAAGCTGTCTATGCGAGAAGGAAACGCCCTTGGGAAGCCCCGTCGTCCCCGTTGTGTAAAATGTCGTCGCTCTCGTGTTTTCATCCAGGTCAGGGAAATCATAGGAAGGAGCGGCGCCCTTCAGCATCTCCTCATATTCCATATCAATGTTTATTTTTGTTTCGGGTTTTTTCCCCTCATCTGTGATCAGGATGATCTTCTTGACAGTTGTCAGTTTATTCTGAATGGCTTCCAGAAGCGGCAGAAAATCCTCATGTATCAGAACGACATCATCTTCAGCATGGTTCATGATATAAAGAATCTGCTCCGGAGATAACCGCCAGTTCTGGGTATGAAGCACCGCCCCTATCATGGGAACGGCAAAAAAACATTCCAGATAGCGATGGCTGTCATAATCAAAAACGCAGACCGTATTCCCCTTTTTTACCCCGAGCAATTTGAGAGCATTGGCCAATCTGTGGACCCGTTCGTTGAATGCCCGGTACGTCAGACGGACTTTATCCCTGTATACAATCTGCTGATCAGGAGCAAAAAACAGCGGCGTCTCAAGGATGTGTTTGATAAGAAGTTGATACTGATAAGCTTCTCCCGGCCGATAAACCTTTTTTGCCATATCGATCCTCCTTATGTTCTATACGGATATTTGCTTTTTCGTGTAATCATAAACCCCTTTGCCGCTTTTTCTTCCATAACGCCCTGCCCTGACCATTTGTTTCAAAAGAGGTGCAGGCCGGTATTTGTCTCCCAGTTCCCCGTGAAGCCCCTCCATGACGTGAAGCAGCGTTTCATTCCCCACCAGGTCGGAAAGCGCCAACGGACCAATGGGATGATTACAACCCAGAACCATTCCCTTGTCGATGTCCTCTGCATCGGCAATACCTTCACCCAGGACATAAAAGGCCTCATTAAGCATGGTGCAAAGGATCCTGTTCACAGCGAAAGCGGGCGCTTCCTTCACCACAATGACTTCTTTTCCGATCCTCTTCCCCCAGGCTACGGCTGCCTCAAGGGTGTCATCGGATGTTTCCAAGCCTCTGATAATTTCCAGAAGACGCATGACAGGAACGGGATTGAAAAAATGGGTGCCGATAAAACGGTCCGGCCGTTTCGTGATGGATGCCATCTCGGTAATACTGAGACCTGAGGTGTTGGTAAAATAAAGACAGTGAGGCGTTACAATTTTCTCCAGTTCCATATATACTTGTTTTTTAACGTCCATCACCTCAATAACCGCCTCAACAACGATATCGGCGCCTTCGGCGGCTTCTTTGAGATCAAGGGTCGGTTTGATCTTTTCCAGAACAGCAGCCGCTTCTTCACGGGTTTTTTTCGACTTTTCCACATCCCGGCTGAGGTTTTTCCGGATTGTGTTCATCCCCCCATCAGCGAATCTCTGCTCAATATCTCTCAGGGAAACGTCAAAGCCTGCCTGGGCGCAAACCTGCGCAATGCCGCTTCCCATCAAACCGGACCCCAGCACACAGACCTTCCGAACCTCCATCAGTTACCCCCTTTCCGATCAGTTTTTCTTATCTTTGTTCACATGAATGCATTGAAGGACATCCTCCCTCGCCGAGGAATAATACGAACCCTGACACCTTTTCGGGACGCAGGCGTCAGGGGAAGAATGGACGTCGAAAAAATAACAGATACATCATATCAAGGTCAAGTATTAATAAACCGCTTTGAACAAAACATTGAAAAAGGTTTGCCTGAGTCCGAAATATGTGAGACGATCACGTAAGGTTTTTTGAGGGTTCTTCCATGCGTATCATTATTGACGGGTATAACATGATCAGGCAATCCGACACCTTGCGCCGCTACGAGAGGTTCAGCCTGGAGGCGGGCCGTAATGCATTGATTCAAAGGATTTCCCTTTATAAAAAACACAAAGGACACCGGGTGATCATCGTCTTTGACGGATGGGAGAGCGGGCCGGCAACAGAAGAAAGGGACCGGCAGGAAGGAATAGAGATCATCTATTCGCGCAGGGGTGAAAAAGCGGACGAGGTCATCAAACGAATGATGGAAAAAAGAGAAGAGGAAATGGTCGTTGTGACTTCGGATCGGAATATTGCCGATTATGTTCACCATCGAGGGGGAACGGTCGTTTCATCCCAGGAGTTCGATGCCCTTACGGACAGGCTCATCACGGCCATGCCGGAATCATATTGCCGGATCGAACCTGATTCCAAATATCAGGACAACGACGAAGAAGCCTTGGAGAACAGGAAAAAGAAAGGGCCTTCCAGACGGCTTTCCCGGAAGAAAAAGGCCGCCATGGCGGCGCTTCGGAAATTATGATGCATTACGAACAGACTTTGATGACAAAACGCTCCAGCAAGAACATGGGGTTCCCTGCCGTTGATTTCATCGCCAGGTCCATATTGACGAGATCTTCCAGATATCCAACAAGGTCATCCTGAGAAAACCGGCATGAGTTTTTCAGGGCATTATAGATGACATATGGGTTCTGCCTGATCAACTCCCATCCCCCCTCTCTCCTGCCTGCACCGTTCGTCCATGCCCGGATGAAGGGATAAACTTTTTTATGGAACAGGGCATAATCCATTTTCGGATCAAAGACATCAAGCTTTCCCGATCTGATCAGTATCCCGGCATGGAGGAGAAGACGGATTTCTCTTACTATCATGGACAGGATCAACAGCTCGTGGACTCCCTGATCGGAGAGATCTTTCAAAGCGACAAGGGCGGGGTTCAGGTTCTTCTCGGAAAGGGCATTGGTCAGATCAAAGATCGTTCCCTCTCTTGTTTTACCGACAACCGCCTCCACATCTTTTTCCTCAATCTTCGCTTGATCACCCGTATAGGTAATCAGTTTTTCGATGGCTTCCACGGAACTGCCGGCAGCAAAACCGGTCTTTTTACCGACCGCCACCCAGGCGCCGGAAGTCAGGGTTTTTCCCGCTTTGGTGAGGATTTCCCTCGTCGTTTCCATCAAGGCGTGTCTTTTTCTGTTCTCAACATTGGTCTTAGGAAAGTGGAGAACTCTGCCTTTTTCAGAGATGATCTTGAAAATCTTTTTTCTTTTATCCACGGCGCCGGCAGAGAGAATCAGGTGGTTCCCTTCCGGAAGGCCGCTTTTCATAATATCCAGGAGCCGTTCATCGCTTTCACCGGCCGGTCTTTCCTTTATACCAAGGTTTATACATATTTCGATCATTCCGGGTAACCAGGCTTCGCGATCACGCCCGACATCTCCCCCCGCCACCTTCTGCCAGTCATTTTCACGAATACTTTTCCAGCCGCCGTTTTTCAGATCTTCAAGACTCCACCCCGTCAGCCGCAGGACATGCATGAAATCCCTTGCGGCCCTGTCAGGATCACTTTCTTTAAGGTCTCGAATTTTTTTGATCAGTTCCGCTGAGATGTTCCCGGATTGAAAAATACGGGTATTTCTGAGAACGACGATTTTTTTGCCGGGAATGAGGGGAGGCATTAGAAGGGACTGGCAGAGACCTGCCATATCAACCTGATCCCCGTCCATGTAAAAAAGATTCAGGTCCCTGTCACCGGCAGGGAGAATGAGATCAACAATTTTAGCAAGGGTATCGGCAATGAGAAACTCCTCCTCTCCGTACAAGAGATAACAGGAGGAAGTTTTTCCCTTTTTCAAATCAGAGAACACTTCCTTCAGGGAATTCCCCTTGTCCGTCTCGCCTGCCCCGTAGTCCACCGCCCTGCCTCCTGATGGGGGACGAAAAATTCCCTTCGGCATTACACGATGACAAACTTTTTAATATGCCGAACAGCTTCATCGGGATCATCGATGATCTGGATGATATCGAGGTCGCCCGCTTCGATCTTATCATGCCGGAACATGGTGTCCTTTATCCAGTCGATGAGACCCTTCCAGTATTCACTTCCCACCAGGATCACGGGAAAGGGTTTTATCCTTTTTGTCTGGATCAGGGTTAAGGCCTCAAAGAGTTCATCCATTGTCCCGAATCCTCCGGGAAGGATCACGTAGGCCACGGCATATTTGACAAACATCACTTTACGGACAAAGAAATATTTGTATTCTATCACGATATTGGCATACGGATTGGGTTTCTGTTCATAAGGAAGGCGAATGTTCATTCCCACGGACTGGCCGCCGGCTTCCGCTGCCCCTTTATTGGCCGCTTCCATGATTCCGGGACCGCCGCCCGTAATCACGCTGAAACCGTTTTCAACCAGCCTCCTGGCAAGAAGCTCCGTTTTATTGTAGTATATGTCACCGGGACGAACCCTCGCGGATCCGAAGATGGTCACGGCCTGTTTCAATTTGGAAAGGGCTTCGATACCTTCCACAAACTCGGCCATGATGCGAAAGATCCGCCAGGATTCCTCTATAGATAACGCATCAACCAGGTATTGCTTTTCTTCCATTGGCTAAATCCCAGATGATTTACCTATACATCAGATTGTCATTTCATTATGCGTTGCTTCTGCGACGCTGGACCTTGGCATACCTTCTGCGGGCTTCGATGGCCTTTCGCTTCTTCCTTACCGAGGGTTTTTCATAGGCCCTGCGTAATTTCAGCTCCTTGAACAACCCGCTTTTAGACAGTTTGTTCTTGAGAATTTTCAAGGCTTTCTCTACGTCGTTGTCAAATACTTTTACCTCCAAAACAATTCCTTCCTTTCTATATTTTTTATTCAATTCATATCGGCGCAAAAAAAGGGCAGTACGGCGAAACGTCACAATCTTTGCCGTAAGCTACCCTTCCTGTAAACGATATATTAAACCACGCTCCTTACTTAACGCCTGACGCATTCTGCGATGCTCATATTATATGTTATCTTCACCAGGATCGCAACAAAAAAATACAGGCCTTTTTTTACCCGGTATGGGATGAACCACGAATCCCCTTATGATAATTCTGCAGAGACTTCGCCCTTCCGTGCCCCCTTCTGAAAGCGGCGATCCCCTTTGCTGCCGCCGTAGCTGCCGCTATCGTTGTAATATAAGGGATCTTGTATTTGATGGCAGCCTTGCGGATGTACGAATCATCGTGTTTGCTCAGCCTGCCGCTCGGTGTATTGATGATGAGATGAATCTCCCTGTTCTTAATGCCGTCAGCAATATTGGGGCGCCCCTCATGCATCTTATAAATAGGCTCCGTCTCAATGCCATGAGTTGCTAGAAATCTGCAGGTCCCTTCGGTTGCCTTGATCCGGAACCCGAGCTTCATAAACTCCCGGGCAACCTCCAGGGCGCCGGGTTTATCTCTATCCGTCGCCGTAATCAAGACAGTGCCCTCTCCCGGAAGCAACTGATTGGCAGCCTCCTGGGCCTTGTAAAAGGCAAGACCGAATGAATCTGCAAGCCCCAGAACCTCTCCCGTGGAACGCATTTCCGGTCCCAGAACCGGATCAACCTCCTGAAACATGTTGAAGGGAAAGACAGCCTCTTTCACTCCGAAATGGGAAAATGGTCTTGATATCAGGCCAATATCCGCGAGTTTCCTGCCCAACATGATCTGGGTTGCAGCACGCGCCATGGATATATTGCAAACCTTTGATACCAGAGGCACAGTACGGGAAGCACGGGGATTGGCCTCAAGAATATAGACCACATCTCCTGCGATGGCATACTGGATATTCATCAAGCCGATCACTTTAAATTCCACAGCGATCCGGCGGGTGTATTCGCAAATGGTATCGATATGTCGGGGTGATATGTTGATGGGGGGAATGACGCAGGCGGAATCCCCGGAGTGAACGCCTGCAAGCTCGATATGTTCCATCACCGTGGGAACAAAAACATCCCTTCCGTCGGAAATGGCGTCTGCTTCCACCTCGATGGCGTTCTCCAGAAACTTGTCAATGAGGATGGGGCGTTCAGGCGTCACGCCTACGGCCGCAGCGACATACCGTTTCAGCATCTCCTCATCATACACCACCTCCATGCCCCTTCCGCCAAGAACATAGGACGGTCTCACCATCAGAGGATAGCCGATCTTTTCCGCAATCTGAATCGCTTCCCCAAGGGTACTTGCCATGCCTGACTCGGGCATGGGAATACCCAGTTTCTTCATCTTTTGACGAAAACGATCACGATCCTCCGCCAGGTCAATGGTTTCGGGAGATGTTCCAAGGATTTTGACGCCTGCCCGGGCGAGTTCATTGGCAATATTGAGGGGCGTCTGCCCCCCGAACTGGACGATGACCCCTTCAGGTTTTTCCTTTTCATAAATACTCAGCACATCCTCCACCGTGAGCGGTTCAAAATAGAGTTTGTCGGATGTATCATAATCTGTGGAAACGGTCTCAGGGTTACAGTTGATCATGATGGACTCAAACCCTTCATCGCGAATGGCGAATGCGGCGTGCACACAGCAGTAGTCAAACTCAATCCCCTGTCCGATCCGATTCGGACCCCCGCCCAGGACCATGACCTTTTTTCTGTCACTGACGCTTACACGATCCGGAGCATTATACGTGGAAAAATAGTACGCTGCATTCTCCACACCACTGACGGGTACAGAATCCCAGGTCTGTCCCATACCCAGAATCAGGCGATGTTTTCGAATGGCCTCCTCCGGAACGCCGAGGATATGAGAAAGATACCGGTCGGAAAATCCATCCTTCTTCGCTGCTGACAGGAGATCGTCCGGCAATGTCCGGCCTTTAAATGCCAGTATTTTTTCCTCCAGCGCCACGAGTTCCTTCATCTGCCCGATAAACCAGTGCTTGATATAGGTCTTTCTGAAGAGGGCATCAATGGAGGCGCCTTTTCTCAAGGCCTCATACATGACAAACTGTCGCTCACTGGATGGTTCCGCCAGAAGATCCATCAATTCATCGAGAGTCCGGTCGTGGAAATCCCTGGCAAAGCCAAGCCCGTAATGTCCTTTTTCAAGAGAACGAATCGATTTTTGAAAAGCTTCCTTGTACGTTTTTCCGATACTCATCACCTCGCCGACGGCGCGCATCTGAGTCCCCAGTTTGTCTTCCACTCCGGGAAATTTTTCAAAATCCCAGCGGGCGAACTTGACGACCACATAATCCCCCGACGGCGTGTATTTATCAAGGGTCCCCTCACGCCAGTAAGGGATTTCATCCAGTGTCATGCCGGCAGCCAGCATGGAGGAAATCATGGCAATCGGAAAACCTGTCGCCTTCGACGCGAGGGCGGAAGAACGGGATGTCCTGGGATTGATTTCGATGACCACGACCCTCCCGTCTTCCGGGTTATGGGCGAACTGGATGTTTGTTCCGCCGATGACCTGAATGGCCTCTACAATATCATAGGAATACTTTTGAAGCCGTCGTTGCAGTTCCGGATCAATGGTCAGCATGGGAGCGGTGCAGTAAGAGTCCCCTGTGTGAACCCCCATGGTGTCCACATTTTCAATAAAACACACCGTGATCATCCGGTTTTTTGCATCTCTTACAACCTCAAGCTCCAACTCTTCCCAACCCAGAACGGATTCCTCAACAAGGATCTGGCCTACGAGACTGGCCGATATGCCGCGACTGGCAACTGTTTTCAGATCTTCCAGATTATAAACGAGACCGCCGCCTGTGCCTCCCATGGTGTAAGCGGGGCGAATCACAACGGGATAACCGAGTTGCGCCGCAATTCCCTGGGCTTCTTCAACGGTGAAAGCGGGCTCACTTTTGGGCATATCGATCCCAAGCCGGTTCATGGTTTCTTTGAAGGCGATCCTGTCTTCTCCCCTCTCAATGGCATCCACCTGAACGCCGATGACTTTTACGCCGTATTTATCGAGAATCCCCGCCCGGGCAAGTTCGGAAGTGAGATTGAGCCCCGTCTGCCCTCCAAGATTCGGAAGAATGGCATCCGGCCGCTCGTTCTCGATGATCTCAACCATGGCCTGCAGATTGAGGGGTTCAATATAGGTGACATCGGCCATACCGGGATCCGTCATAATGGTGGCCGGGTTGGAATTCACAAGCACAATTTCATAACCCAGTTTTCTGAGCGCCTTACAGGCCTGGGTTCCCGAATAATCAAACTCACACGCCTGACCGATTACGATCGGGCCGGAGCCGATAATCATCACCTTCTTGATATCATCTCGCCTTGGCATCGTTAAAAATGTGTCCTCTCTGAAGAAGTTTATTCATCATGACCGGATCCCCTCAATTACACTCCTCAACGCTTGCAAAAATTCCCCATTTTCTTCCCGGCTCCCGACGGTCACCCTCATACAGTTTTTTAAAACTCCGGGGCCGTTGAGGTTTTTAATCAACACCCCCCTGGCAATGAGGTCTTCATGTATGCGATCCGCATCTAAATCGCAACGTAAAAAGATGAAATTCGCATCCGTCGGACAGGGATGAATCCCTCCTATCTTCCTCAACGCCTCGAAGAGTTCATTTCGTCTTTTGACGACCTCCGCTGCCTGATTCAAAAAAAACGTCAGATGGTCCATATAGAAGCCTGCCGCGACCTGGGAAAGGGCATTGATGTTATAGGGAAGCCTCACCTTATCAAGCTCACGAACAAAAGAGGCCCGGCCTATAAGAAAACCGAGCCTCATGGCAGCCAGACCCACCTTGGAGAGGGTTTTTAAAATCATCAGGTTATCGTATTTCGAAAACAGCGGTAACAGCGTCTTCCCCGAGAAGTATCCGTAGGCTTCATCAACGACCACGATTCCCGACGATTTTGCGATGATGGCCTCGATCTTTGTCTCGTCGAAGCAATTGCCCGTCGGGCTGTTCGGGTAACTGATAAACACCAGTGCGGGATTTCTTCTTTCAATTTGATCCAGCGTGGCATTCAGGTCCAGATCAAATGTCGTCGCTTCAAGAGGCGTCTCAATAACCACCCGGCCTGCATTCATGGCAATGATCCGGTACATCACAAAAGTGGGAACGGGTGCCATGACGGCCGCGCTCTTATCTGACAGGGCCGTACACAGGATATGGATCAGTTCATCAGAGCCGTTACCAACCATCAGCATATCCTGTTTTACTCCGTAATGCTGAGCAAACCTTTCCCGAATCAGGGGAGACCCCGGATCAGGATACCGGTTCAGATGAACCTTTTTCATCTCTTCGAACAGGGCATCCTTCAGGGACGGCGAAAGGGTGAAGGGGCTCTCATTCGCATCCAGCTTGATCCTGCAGGAAACAACGCCTGCATGATATCCACCCTGCCGGCGTATCTCTTCTCTTATGAGAGTCATTATATCCATGCCCTGCAACCGCCTTCCATATTCCATCGTTCATTCATGTACTTATGCGTCATCAAAACCGCCTTGATTTCTTCTTCTTCAGGGCTCAGCTCTCCCTTGACCAATTCGATACCCAGGGTCTTCTCAAAACCCGTCATTAACGCACGGCAGACCATACCTACATCCACCGCCCGATCCGTATGCTCACTGACCGACGTCACCGATTGTTTCATCCGGAGAATTTGACGTTCGTAATCTCCGGAACGGGGCAGCATGACATCACAGGTCTTGAAAGGATTGAACTCCATCAGGATGGAGCCATGCTGAAGGAAAATACCGTGGGATCTTACCTGGGCGCTCCCGCATATTTTCCGGTTTTTAACCAGGAGCTCATACCGGGAAGGCGATGAAAAGCATGAGGCCTTCAGAGAATCGCCATTCGGCGCCCGGCTGTTACCTTCCATTTCCGCTTCGATACCAAGAAGAGCCAGGCCACCGGCGATGCAACGACTGATGACCCGGTATGTTCCAAGTATATCCGCCGGGAACAGGGGGTTTGAATCCCTACCGACAACGGCATAGGTCACATCTCCCTCATGCAGGACCGCTTTTCCCCCTGTCGGACGTCGAACAACAGGGATGTTCTTACGTCGACACGCCTCTATATCGACTTCTTTTTCTACATCCTGAAAGTACCCCAGTGATACCGTGGGGAATTTCCAGCCATAAAACCTGAGGGTCGGCGGCATGTCTTCGTGCTGATGGAACCGGAAAATGGCTTCATCAATGGCCATATTCTCGAAGGCACCCAGTCGTTCGAAAGGAAGAAATCTCCATTGCATCAAAGAAAGTTAACCATCCCCCGCTTCCCTGAGCACGAAATCATGATATTCCCCGGAATCCAGAAGATCATCAAGCTCCTCCGGATCATTCATCTCCACAACAATCATCCACCCTGTGTCATGGGGATCGCTGTTGATGATACCAATATCATCCGTGATATCATCGTTGACGCTGATCACCTCACCGCTGACCGGGGAAATGAGTTCAAAAACACCCTTTGCGGATTCAATCGCTCCAAAGGGCTCATCCCGTTCCACAGAGTCATCTGTCTCGGGAAGTTCAAGGGAAAGGACCTCTCCCAATTTCTCCTGAGCATAATCCGTAATGCCGATGGTCGCCAGATCACCTTCAACTCTGACCCATGTGTGTTCCCGATTGTAAAGCAGATCATCCGGAAAAACCTTCATATTTAAACATCCTGCTGCTATTTTGATGGTTTCGTAAAAAGTCCATTTTGGCCCGTTTTTGTCATTCCGGCGAATCCCGGATCGGAGTCCGGGACAGGCGCGGGAATCCAGTATTTTCAGCCATTACCTGGATTCTGGGTCAAGTCCGGAATGACAGAAAAGGGAATTTTTCAAAGGTCTTAATTCAATACGGTGAAGCCCTTGGGCATTTTCGTCAGGACTTCACACCCATCTTCCTTCACCAGAACCATGTCCTCAATCCGTATCCCCCAGAGGTTCGGTATATAGACACCCGGCTCTATGGTCACAACCATTCCCTTCTTCAATACATGCTCGGATTGGATCGAGATTCTCGGCGCCTCGTGGACATCCAGACCTACCCCATGCCCTGTACCGTGGGAAAAATATTCCCCGAGGGTTTTGCTCTCTATAAATGATCTCGCCACGCGGTCAATCTCTCTGCACGGCACACCCGGCCTCACTGCTTCCAGCGCCCGGTCATGCGCCTCCTTGACCACGGCATATACTTCTTTCTGCCTGTTTTCTCCGTTTCCGATCGCAACCGTCCAGGTTTCATCAGAATGATACCCCTGATACACAGAACCGCAATCAATCATCACGACATCCCCTCTCTCGATTCTGCGCGATCCGGGTTTTGCATGGGGCAACGAAGAATTGGCGCCGGACGCCACAATGGTCGGGAAAGCAATCTGGTCGGCGCCACATCTTCCCATTCTGAATTCCAGCTCCAGAGCGATGTTTTTCTCTCTTACCCCCGGCTTGATCAGCTCACGAACATCCGTCAAGGCACGGGAAGAGATTTCTGCTGCCTTTCTCATGCGGGCGATTTCCGTTTCATCCTTGACGGTTCTGATCGCAGAGATTTCATCGGATATCGGCTTGAGGGCCACCCTTTTCATCTTGCTTTTCAGTTTTAAATACGAATGGACATTCATGGCCGCTGCTTCAAAACCGACGGTTTTTATGCCGCTGTCCATCAGAGCGGATTCGATGCCGTCAGCCTTTTCCCGATACTCAACAACCGCAACATCTCCCACTTCTCCCTGCGCCTGACGCGTATAGCGGCCGTCGACCAGCAGGGTTTTTTGATCCTTTCCGATCAGCAAGGCCCCGTCACTGCCCGTAAAGCCTGTCAGGTAGCGGATATTCTTCATGTCCAGAAAGAGGATCGCGTCCACACGTAAATCGGGAAGCCCCGACCGGATCCGCGAGATTCTTTCAGAGGGAACCGGCGCGTCAGGAAGCATAATGGCGTATCCTGTCAATATTTTTAAGCCAGCGGGTCAGTTCCTGAACCACCCCCTCTTTATGCTTTTTGTCCCTCAGAATCATGTTGACTTCACCGAGTTTATCCATGGCTGCATGATTTTCCGGATCGTTCTTGAGAATCTCATTGAGGACATCCGCCGCCATCTGGAGATAGCCCTGCCTGATGTAAAGTTCCGCAAGGGTTACCGTATAGAAATCAGGCGCAACATGGCTGATGTGGTCATCCTGTTCTGCTTCCATTCCATCTGCCGAATCATCCAGGGTAGCTGCAAGTGTACGGAGTTTATCGGATAATTTTTCCGCATCCGTCGTTTCGGGATTGATGGATATGAATTTCCGGTAAAACCTGATCGCTTCGCGGGTCAGACCGCCTTCCAGACAGATATCTCCCATGAAAGCGTAGATTCGGGACAACTGGAGGATCGTATTCTCCACTCCTTCAAGAACTTCCTCGATCCTGTCCAGCTTTCCCGTTTTCATCAGGGCATGACAATACACAATGTTCGCGTCGGTATCCACGGGATACCGCTTGAGCCACGACTCGGCGTAATCGAGAGCTTCTTTATACAAACTCTGATCCAGATACGCCTGGGCCGTTGAAAGAAATGCCGCTTTTTCCTTCAAGTCATTGTCATGCATATCATCTTGTGTTTTAAAGGGTTTTGGCAAGTCTGCAAATAAAATTATCGAGCCGCTGAAAGCTGTAACACAGCACCTATAGTGTGTCAAGCAAGAAATCCTGCACGTGACACTCTCCATTCAAAGAGCAGAACTTCGCAGATATGGGCTTCCCCATACTACTATGAAGAACTAAGCAGCAATATGAGCATTCTGTGAATTTTGCCGAATAACCGGTGAAAATGACAGATTATCAACAGGGAAGCGGATGATGGCCATATCATTCAATCGATGTAGCAGCATGGCTAATTGGCGGGGATCAAACGTTATCTGTCCATGATTCTCATCTGATGGATGACATCGTATATGCTGGCATATTAGTTGCTGTTTTAAATTGGGTTATTCATGCTTGATTTTAACCTTCAGATGTATATAATGGGAAAAACATTGAGAAGTTGTGATGCAGGTCACAACGTAGAATGAAAAAAAGGATATAATGGCTGCAACCAATCAAAAAAATCTCTTGCCGAGCGGATAGAGCATGCACTGAAATTGAAACCGGGTACTTTGCAATTCATTTAGGAGAATAGGTTTGAGGCGGCGAAACGGGTTTTCATTGATAGAATTGATCATTGCCATGGCCATTCTGGCCGTGATGTCAACCATTGCCGTCTTTTCCTGGAACCGCTATGTGACAAACTCCAATCTGAGAACGGCGACCCGGGAACTGGAAGCGGATATCTTTCTGATCAAGGAAAGGGCCGTAGCGGAGAGAATCCATTATCGCATTACCCTGAACGTGGGCGCCAATAATTACACGATTGACCAGGGGGGGGCCGCAACGGGGGATCCGTATAATACCCTTCAGACGAAAAGCCCGGCGACACTTGGATCCGGCAACATCCTGCTCGACACCACGTTTGCGGGGACGCAGATCATCTTCCAGCCCAGAGGCACCCTGGCAATGGGAACAGGAAATGTGAGACTCCGAAACAATCGAAACTCCATCGCGACGATCACCGTGAATATTACAGGAAGAACCCATGTTCAATTTGCGATGCAATAATAAAGGTATCAGCCTTGTCGAAGTGGTCATTGCCATCTTTCTCACCACCATCGGCGTCCTTGCCGTTCTCTCCCTGCAGCCGTCCGCCTGGCGGACCGCCACCCGTTCGGATTACATGGGCAGGGCCGCGGGGATCCTGCAGAAAGAACTGGAGACTCGGGAGGTTTTTATCATGAATTGCTGCAACGCCGTCGCTGCGGGCGCCACAATAACCAACGTTCTTGCCAGCGGCGAAGCGGCGGCGCAGCCGGGCGATGCGACCTTCACGGTGACAACGACGATCACCGAGATCGTCATAAACAGCGCCTGGCGCGTCGACGTCCGGGTTGCCTGGGCCGGCCATACGGGCATCATAGAAAGCATCGTGGTCACCCGGCAGCAGAGATTTCAGGGAGCGTGCACATGTTGACGGAGAACAACAAAGGGCTCACCCTGGTCGAAGTCGTGGTGACGGCCGCCGTTTCCATGATCCTGATGGGCGCCATCTACATGGCCATCAACTCCGCCCAGCGGTCCTCCATGGGCATCGAGCGCAAGGTCACGGCGCAGCAGGATGTGCGTCCCGCCCTGGAGCTGATGGGGATGGAAGTCCGGATGGCATCCTACAATCCGACGTTTACGGACACTATCTGGCTTGATCCGGGAAACTGTTTCAGCGTCTCCCCAAACTTAACTTATCGGGGCATTCAGGATGCGACGCCGACATCTATCATCATTGAAATGGATATCGATTCGACCGGGGTCGTGGGCGATAACACAAATGAGATTATCAGATATAATTATGATATAGCAAACCAACGCATCACCAGACAGACAAGAACCCCGACCAGTTGCAGCACTGCGCCAAGCCAGCCTTTCCTGGGCGATGCTATCGGAAGTCTGAATCCGAGAACAGTCCTTGTAGTAAACGATGTCAACGGCGACGGTGCTTATACCGAGGGCACGGATATTCCTGTGTTCCGTTATTACGATGGATCCGGCGCCCTTATCCCGGAGGCAAGCCTCCCGGCAGCCATTCCGAATATCCGGAGAATCGAAATCACCCTGGCCGTCCAGACGGAAGATGTTGATCCCAATACGAACCAGCGGAGATCGCTCATCTATTCAACGAGCGTCATTCCGAGGAATCATAATTGATGCTGTCCCGAGGAACCATGCTTAACAAGAGAACATATGCCATATTAAGACGCCGCCACCTGAATTCCGAAAAGGGTTTCGCCCTCGTGGCCGCGGTGCTGGCCTGCCTGATCCTCCTGGCGCTCGCCATGCTGGTGATCCATCTCTCCACGCAGGACCTCCGCATCAGCGCCAAAACCGTCGGCGAGAAAAAAGCCCTTTCCGCCGCAGAGACGGGCATCCATCAACTGATGCGCACTTTCGATCCTCAGGCCACGGGAGGGCTTGGATCGTTCGCGGCAACTGACGTCGTCGTGGACACTGTAAACGCTCCGGGAGACGTCTATTCCATCGGCACCCCAACAATACCCACCCAAGGCCCTGCCTTCCTGCCCATTGCGGGATACTCCATCGGCGGCGGGCAGTCCTGGGGACAGAGGCGCTATGATGTGGACATCACCGGGCGGAACACCAGCTACGCCACACGGATTGTCATCGGCGTCGGCGTCGGTTTCGGTCCTATTGAAATTTCCACCATGTCAAGATAGGGAGGTCCTATGAAGACAAAATGCATTTATCTCTTCATGATAGGCATCATCATGTTTCTGTTTTCCGGCATCGTTCAGGCGGACACACCCGCTCCCGGCGAGGAGGCTCTCTTCACAACATCCACCGCCCCCGACGCCCTGATCCTTCTGGATCTGTCGGGGAGCATGGACTGGAACCCTGCCGGCGATGATAAACCCTACGGCCACAGTCTGTCCTGCACGGCGGATACGACATACTGTACGGGCTCCGGCTGCACCGGCGGATTCTGCGGCAGTTCCAAGACGGGTTGCAGCATCAACTGCAGTCGTCTCGCCATCGCCAAACGAGCTATCTTCAGCATCCTTGACGACAACAATGACGGTACGATCAACGCCTCCGACGAAGGCAGCCTGGGGGTGAGAATCGGTTACATGAGATACTACAATTGCAGCAGCGACGATACGGGCGGCAGTTACACCAGCGGCTGTATTCAAATACCGGGCTCAAGTTCAAGCAGGCGGTACATCGGTTCCAAATACAGTCAGATTTACTGCGCCAACAGCACAAGCTGCACCATGACCAGCGGATCGAGCTCTTCCTACTGTGTGAACGGCGAAAGCGCCAGCGGCGGCACCCCCCTGGCGTCGGCACAGAATGAAGCGAAGATCTATCTGGACGCCCACAAGGCAGCGGACAGCGCCAAAGCCTGCCGTCAGAAATTCGTCATCTTTGTCACTGACGGTTCGGATACTTACGCATGCAGCGGCAGCGGAGCTGAATGCCAGTCGCACCAGTATAAGCGAAGGAGAGCATCCGTAGAAAAAGCCATGGCGCTTGCCGATGCCGGCTACAGGGTCTTTGTAATTGGTTTCGGCTCCACCATGCCTCCCTATCTCCAGAACACGCTCAACTGGATGGCCTATTACGGCGGGACGGACAATCCTGGCGCCACGAACTCCGCCATCACCACCGCTTATGACCCTTCCACAGTGACGAGTTGCGGTGCGGACAGCGCCGCCGTGGCGGATGCCTGTTATGATTCTTCCTACCCATACCCGGGTCCCGGCACTTCAACTGCCAGCTTTCGGGCCAGTTCCAATGACCCCGGCTACATGACTCTTTCCGGATACGCCTTTCTTGCGGAAAATGCCGATCAATTGGCCGCCGCCATGAAAACAGCCATTACCATCATTCGGGAGGCCACCTATTCCTTTTCCCAGGCCTCCGTCCAGTCCTCCCGAACCCAGGATGAAAATTTCCTCTATGAAGGCTCCTTCCAGCCCGTCCCCAACGATACCTTCTGGCTCGGTCATCTGAAGAAGTTCAGGATCAAGACAACTGCCGGGGAGGCCTGCGGCGTCGGCGGCATTTGCGGCGTCGGTGCAGACGCACATGAATGCGTCATCGGCGACGTTTGCGGCATCTCCGACACCTGGGGTGCGGATGGGGACGCGGGAACGGTTCTTCAAGCGACGCCCCATTCATCACGGACAATGTATACCTGTATCGGCACTTGCAGTGCTTCGGGAACACTCTCTGTCTTTTCAGACAGCATCGACAAGAGTTACTTTGCCGTAAGTACGGATGCGGAGCGAGACGCCGTTGTGGGATATTTCCAGGGAAATCCGGCATACAATCCGGACAACTGGAAACTGGGGGATGTCTTCCGGTCCACACCGATTACCGTGGGAACGCCCTCGGCATTTTTCGACGACGTCCGGGACGCCAACAACGCCTTTGCCACTCACCGGACCACTTACACCCGGTCATCATTGAACGGTAAACGTCTCATTGTGGCCGGGGCCAACGACGGTCAGTTTCACGCCTTCAAGACGAGCAACGGATCGGAAGCCTGGAGCTTCTTCCCTCCCAATCTGCTGCCAAAGTTGAAAAATATCTATCACACCGGCCATCCTACCTCCCTGACGCATCAGTACTTCGTAGACGGTCCGGTGACGGTCGCCGATGTCTGGCTGGGCAGCGGCAGCGGCACCGGCAAATCCGCATCTGAATGGAAGACCATCCTCGTTTTCGGGGAGGGTCGGGGCAGCACGGACCGTCTATGGAGCACCTCCGCCTCCTGTGATACCGGACTGGTAGGCCTTTACGATGCAAGCCACACCAATTACTGCGGCTACTATGCCCTGGATATCACGGAATCCCTGAGCCCGAAATACCTGTGGAAAACATCAGGGGTGTCCATCAATACCTTTAACGCCACCACCCAGGCGCCTTACATGGGAGAGTCCTGGAGCAGAATGATGACAGGCAAGGTAAGATATAGCAGCGGCGGCACAGTGACTGAAGAAAAATGGGTCGGGTTCATCGGCGGCGGCTACAATGGCGGAAACTGCACAACGCTGCCGTGCGACACCCGGGGGAAGGGTTTCTTCGTCATCAACCTTGAGAACGGGTCCGTCCTCTGGAGCTATACACTGGCCGATAACACATCCATGGTTTACAGCATGCCGGGGCAACCGGCCATCGTGGATACGGATAACGACGGTTTCATCGATACAGCCTATCTCGGAGACATAGGCGGCAACGTGTGGCGCCTTACCTTCTGCAGGGATCAGGATACCACATGCAGCAAAGACAACTGGGGCGGCAGCAAGTTTTTTAATCCCCCTTCCACCCGGCCGATTTATACCGGCCCCTCCACAACAAAAGACACGTCCGGAAATCTGTGGGTTTACTGGGGCACCGGAGACAAAACCGACCCCACGGGCACCGGCACACAGGATTATTTCTATGCGGTCAAAGATCTTGACCGTGTCAACCGCACCAGCACTTACAGTTCCGTCGACACTCTTACCGGAAGCCAGGCCTATGATCCCCAATCAATAAATCCAGGGTTCCGCATACAGCTTGGCACCTCTGAAAAGGTCCTGTCGGATTCGACGGTTTTTGGCGGGGTCGCCTATTTTACGACATTCACTCCTTCCAGCAGCACCGATCCCTGTGATCAGGGCGGGACTGCAATTCTTTACGGCATCAAGTACACAACGGGTGGCGGCGCCCTTCCCGGCAATGCAAAGAGCAAGAGCATCGGCGCCGGTATTGCGTCGGCGCCGGTATTGTCTTTAAAACCGGGAAGCGGGGGAACGGCGGATCTCTATGTCACGGTGAGCGGCGGCGGCGGAGTGGGAGCCAGCACTTCCCGCATCAACATGAATCCGCCGGGAGTCTCGAATCGGACCAATATGCTCTACTGGCTGGACAGACGGCTTCAATAGGAGAATTCAGGAGTCAGAATACAGAAGACAAGATTCAGAACAGCTCATGAGCTGTTCTGAATCTCATGCCTTGTCGCACCGCGCAGGTTCATTTATGGGGGATTTACGGCACCGATTGAATTGAGGCTTTTTCTGGCCTCACCGGCAATTCCCGATTCCGGAGCGGCCTTGATGATGGATTGGAATTCCCGCCTTGCCCGATCCCGGTAATGCAGTTTAACATAGCAATGCGCCAGCCAGTAGCGGGACTCCAAAAATGCGGGGGCCTGCTCAAGGGCTATGAGAAAATACCGGGAGGCCTGATAATAATCACCTTGGGCATAACTGGCCATGCCCATGTGATGATCGAGAAGAGGTAAGGGAACCGTATTGGGCTTCTTGTTCTTCGCCTCGGCATACAACTTCAGGGCTGTCCGGTAATCCTCCTTGCCGTAATAGGCCCTCCCCATATTAAAGACGGCCTTGTCGGGGGTCTCGTATACGATATTGGCAAGGGCCTCTTTGAAAGCATGGATGGCCTTGTCCCACTGCCCCATTCCGAGATAAATATTCCCCAGAAAGTTGTGGGCCTCCGAATAATCCTCCTTCAAGGACACGGCCCTGTCCAATGCATGAACCGCCTTGTCCGTCAAGCCCTTTTCGTAATAGGCAATTCCCATATAATAATGCACCCGGGGCTCTCTCGGTGTCAACTCCTCCGCCAGCATGAACTCCTTCAGGGCGTCATTGAAACGCTCCGAACCCAGATAGGCGATCCCGATATTGATGTGGCTGTCCGCCTGTTCCTTTTTCCAGGGACTGGCGGCACATGCCGCAAGGGCAGCGAGCAGCGACAAACTGATGGCGATTTTTTTAATGCAGGATATTCTCATGATGCACATCCGGATGGCCGGAACAGCGCCTGGAACCATCTGCCTGACCCCGGGAAATAACTCCTGTGCCCGAATGGTTCACTCGCTGTGGATGAAATGATTATCCCTTGGGCAGTTCGGGTGTATCCCCCACGACATCCGGTTTCATGATCTTGGGGGTGACAAAGATCATGAGCTGTCTTCGTTTTTTCGTAATCGATTCCGCTTTGAACAGCCAGCCCAATACGGGGATTTTCGAAAGCCAGGGAACGCCGCTCGTATCTTTATAATCTTCCGTTTTCTGGATTCCCCCGATGGCAATGGTGTCTCCATCATGAACGACTATTTTCGACTCCACCTCACTCTTGTTGATGGGCGGGTTTCCTCCGAGCTTCTCGCCCTGGGCATAGTCCGCGGCGTCATTCGTCGCCTTGATCTCCATGGAGATTTTGCCTTCCGGGGTGATCTTCGGCTTCACATCCAGCTTCAGAACGGCTTCCTTGAAGGTGATGCTCCTGTTTCCGTCCTTGTCGATCGTGATATACGGAATCTCCTGGCCCTGCTTGATTGTCGCCTTGACGTTGTCCATCGTCGTAATCTTCGGCGACGAGATGACCTTTCCCTGATTGGTTGTTTCCAGGGCCTGAAGCTGCGCTTCCAGGACAGCGGAGGCCCCTCCGATGACCAGACCGAGGGTCGGCGCGGCAAGGGTTGAGGGATAATTCACGGCCATGGACTGGATGGTCGTTCCGGATGTCGTCCGGTAGCGGACTTCATCGGGATACCCCCAGGTTATCGCCCGGGTGGAGACCGTATTCGATCCGCCGATCAGAGCCCAGCCGGTGCTGGCGCCACCTCCACCGCCGAAGGTTCCGTATGAGGCGCCCCCCCATCGGACTCCGAGATTCCGGACAAAGTCGTCGCTCGCCTCCACGATCTTGGCCTCGATGGAAATCTGCTGGAGTTTTCCTCTCTCCTCCAGACGTTCCTGCTCCGCCTTCTTGGCGGTCAGCTCGGCCTTGACGCGGTCTTCTTCACCCTGTTTCCGGTCCGCCTCGTCCTTTTTCATCTTGTCGAGCGACATGACGCTGATGACATCGCCCATCCGCTTCTTGGCAAGACCGCTGATGTCCAGAATCGTATCCAGCGCCTGATCCCAGGGGACTTTTCTCATGTGGACGGTCACATTTCCCTTCACGTCATCGCCGGAGACAATGGTCACGCCCCCCTCTTCGGCCAGCAACCGGAGAACCGCCTTGATGTTTGCATCCTGGAAATCGAGGGATATTTTTCGACCGGCATACTGCTTTGCCGTTCCTTCATCCGCCGGCTTCCCGACGGGTTTTTGAGGCGTCTCGGGCACGGGCGGCGCCTCTTTCAGGGCGACGCTTTTGCTTTCCAGGGTAGACACATTAAAATCGATAACGACATTCTGCCCCTGCTGGCTGATACTGTACGGAACCTGCTCTTTCAGTTCGACGGCGATCATCGCCCATTTTGCGCCGTTGCCAGTCTTCTGGGCGGGCACAGCACGGATAATGTTCCCAAGCTTTCCTTCACCCAGAGGTCGTCGGAGTTCTTCCGGAACGAACATGTTTTCCACTTTCACCATAATCCCGTTACCCGTCATGCTGTCAATATTGACGACGGACGGCCTGGAAACGACCACGGTAATCCGCTCCTTGTTTTTCAGCTTTTCAAAGGTGATATTTTCCAGGTACCCGATGGATGCTCCTGAATCTGTTACGCCTGGCGGCGCGCTCTTTGCGTACGGGACGTTTCCGAAAAAAATCACAAAACAAGCTAACATTGCAATCCATGTCCACCGCACGTTTTTTCTCATGGTCTTTCCCCACCTTCCGTTCGCAGCTTCATCATAATTCTATTTGCCTTCGTCTTCCCGGCACGGGCTTTGAGCTTTTCTTCAACGATAACGCGATCAGCAAGTATCTCTGCCACCCTGCCATTGTTAAGACCGATATATGTTCCTATAAAGAGAGGATATATTTTCCCCCGCGCATCCTGAACAATCGCCTTTCTGACCTTTTCATCCCCGGAAATCCCCACAAGCCTGAATTGATCAATGCCTGCCCTCTGCAGAGGCGAGAGGGCGAGGGGCTTCGCTTTCGCCAGTTTTTGCTTGGCGGCCAGTTCCTGCTCGATGAACGGCTTGAACGGATCCGGCTTCCCCGCGGGATTATACTTGTATGGGGGAGAGGGTTGAGGGTCCGTAAGCTTGGCGCCCACTGGTTTCGGATCGGCACCGATCGCCCCGGAGGTCAAACTCCAGGCAATCGCAAAAACAATCAGTACGGCGGCATAAATAACAGTGCTATTTCTTTTCATCTGTTTTCTTCTCACCCAGTTTTTCCAGGAACATGTACGTTTTTATAATACAGGACGTGCTGATGTAACGGCCCCGTCCCTTCACGTCTTTCCCTTCCGACATGGCTATCTCTTCAATATTTATGATGCGAGGCAATCTGGCAACTTTCTCGAAAAAGAGGGCCGTACTTTGGAAACTGCCGGTAACCGTCACCTTTACGGGAATTTCCTCGTAAAACTTCTCATCGGCCGCAGCTTTAACGGCAGTTCCTTTACTATCTGGTTTCTTCTCTCCCGGTTTTGCATCCGGAGGTTTTTTATCCGCGGGTTTTTTGTCTTTTTCCGGCGGCGGCTTCTTTTCAACCGGTTTGGGTTCAAAAAGGATAAAATCGATTCCGGAGTCCCTTCCCGCTTGGGCAACCGCATATAAAAGACCGGGAATCTCCCGCTCATCGGGAAGTTTTGTCAGCGCCGTTCTCAACGATTCCTCCCGTTCTCTCAGTTCACGGATATACTTGTTTTTCTGGGCCGCAAGGCGCTCCTTTTCCGTCACCTGTTCCTGAAGTCCTGTCAGCTTGGTCTGAAGGGAACCTTTTTGCTCGAAGGATGACTGAAGAACCAGAAAGTAGTATGCCACCGCCAATACAAGATAGAACCCGCCGACAATCAAAAGCTTACGCTTGAGGGGCATCTTTTTAATGACATCCATATTGATATTGAGATTAAACGGCGCCATATGTCATAATCCCTTCTTCAACACGCAAGATACGACAAATTGCTGCAATTTGATGCCCGATATTTCCTTCTCCTTGGTGGACGTCAGGTCAACCGATTTGATAAAGCTGGAACCCACCAGGTTTTTCATAAAGAGAGCCACGGCGATGTTATTTCTGGCAACGCCCTCAATGGTAAGACCCGATCCTTTTTCTGTCAGCTTCTCAAGCCAGATATCCTTTACGGGAACCAGCCCGCTCAATTCATCCAGCATGCGAACGGGGGCCAGACGGTTTTGCTCCAGCGAATCGATGACGGCCAGTTTCCTGTCCAAAATTGCCTTGTCTCTCTTATATCTTTCAATATCACCGATAATCTTTGTCAGTTCGGCAAGCCGATCTTCCTGCTGTTTCACATCCTTTTCAAGTCCGCCGATTGTCAGACTCACATAGAGCTGAACGCCGCCGACGATGAGGATTAAAGCGATGAAGGAAATGACAATCAGGGCGATCTGACGTGTCAAATCCTCCGCTTTTGCCTTTTCCCGATAGGGAAGAAGATTGATCTTGATCATCTGTCACCCACTTTTCTCAAGGCCAGGCCTATCCCCACTGCGGCAATGGGACCGATTCTCTCAATGGTTTCGGGATCCAAGGCTTTTTGATTATAGTCGATTTTTCTGAAAGGATTCGCGATCTCCGCTTCAATGCCGAGCCTCTGGGACAGATCACCGACAATACCGGGAATCAGTGCACTGCCACCTGAAAGAAGAACATGCTTGATATATTCTCCTCCATAGGTTGATCGGAAATAATCAACAGACCTTTCAATTTCCGTACAAATGGGATCGGCGTAAGCAAGAAGATTGCTGTTAAACTCCTGCCGTTCCGACTCCTTTCCGCCCATTCCTTCGATTTTCAGTCTCTCTGCTTCGTCAAAATCAATTCCTAATTTTTTCTGAACAGCTTCCGTGATAGAATTGCCGGCCAGAGTAAAATCCCTCGTAAAAACAGACGTCCCGCCTCGTAACACATTGATGTTGGTGATGCTGGCTCCTATATTGACAAGCACAACCATGTCGCTCTCTTCAAATTCATAATTCTCTTCATACATGGTTTCAAGGGCAAAGGAATCCACATCCATGATGATGGCATCAAACCCCGCCTCTTTAATGGCATCCGTATATGCTGCTACAATGTCATTTTTTGCGGCAACGAGAATTACGTCCATCTGGCTGGGATTAAAGTCGTTTTCGCCCAGGATCTGAAAATCGAAGCTCACTTCTTCCGTATTTTCAAAAGGCAGATACTTGCCGACCTCGTCCTTGATCAGATCACGCAACTCGTTTTCTTCCATGGCGGGAAAAGTTACCTTCTTCACGATAACGGAATGCCCCGACAAGGATGTGACAATACCTTTTTTCTTACATTTTGCCTGTTTGAAGACTTCTTTGATTTTCTGGGACAATTCCTGCTGTTCTACGGGCACGCCATCCACTACGACTCCCTTCACGAGAGGAATCCGTGAAAACCGATTCATAACATAACCTTTTTTCGGCGTTTCTATGATTTCCACAAGTTTCAGTGAGTGGGACCCGATATCAAGCCCGATCAGTTCCTTGCTGGCTGGAAACAGGCTCTTGAAGATGTCCAGGTTGATGGCTGGCATACCGGAAAATATTTTTTTAATGTCGACCATAGGGTTTCACCGTGACTGATTCAAATTATCATCCTGCCCATATTTGGGATCCCAGGGACACGCATACGATCTTCTGTTCTCGGAGCACCTATTGTGCGTATCGATAAACCAAATCCCCTTTTCTGACCATCCCCAGTTCGTTTCGCGCCACCTTTTCTATAAAGACCAAATCGCTTCTCAGCAAAACAATGTTCCTTTTTAAATCCCGGTTTTCGAGGGCTATATCCTGATTTGTTTTCCCAAGCGCCGCCAGCTTCTCCTTCATCACATAATTATCAACAAGTCCTCTGTTTCCGAATGTGATGAGCAGTCCCATAAAAATAATGAAAACAATCAGATATTTGCCCAATTTTATTGCTGTTAACAGGTATTTTATGGTCGCAAAAAAAGAAGAAAAAAATGCACCATTCGCTGGGTTAAATATCCGTATCGGAGATAAAAACTTCTTCATATTTCTTCTGCAACGCTTTCGCGACCTTCAGTTCCGAGTTCTTTCTCGTCGGCAAACCCTTTTCCATCTTTGTGATGGTTTGAGGAGCCAGTCCTGCTCTTCGTGAGAGCTCGGCGATGCTTAACGGAATGGCTTCACGAAACTGTCTGACTTTATTTTTATTCATTTTCTCAATATTCTCAAAAATAGTTACCCATTTTTGCATATTCATTATACAAAAAATAATGAATGTCAAGTAAAAAATATCATGAATAGGTAATTTTTATTAACATTCATTAATGTTAGTTGAAAAATGGCCCTACAGGCCGACAGATGGAAGGGGCTGCTGAGGTTCGCCCAAGAGGAAATCACCCCTTTCAATCCATTCCTTGAGAATGAGAGAAATTTCGCGGGCCTTGAAATAACTCGATAAAGGCGCTGTCACAACCCTGGTCCCGTTAATCGTGATCTCGCCGCTTCGAAGGGATTTATAGTTCACTTCACCGAGACTTTTTGCAACACCCTTCGGATAATCCATACTGTAGTCATAGATCTGGGTATAAATATCTTCATCTTTCACAGCGGTATAACGCGCCATTTCTTCATTCAGTATGGGAACGGGAATCCCGATACCGACATACAGGGAAACGCCATACCCCAGCATACTGGCGCCAACAAGCCAGCCTGGCGTCATTTCCTTGAGGTTGCCAATGACCGCAATCGTTCCCGCGCCCTCTTTCGGGACACCGTTTTTACCCCTTTTGACATTCGGGTTGTGTTGGGTTCCCGGCCAGGCCACATAACCCTGTGCTCCTCCAAGGAAGATTCTTGTTCCGATGCCGATCGTCTTGTAATAGGGATCGTTAAAGAGGGGACTTAACTGCCCCGATGTCGCATAATTGGCGTTGGCCATGCGGGGCCTGAGAACGCCCATATACGTATAAATCGTCTTGTCCGACATGTTGACGGCGCAACTGTAATTCTGATAGGCATTTCTCGGATTGAAAAGAATAGCATCGCGCAAATCGTTGATGGTGATATTCTTCTCATATTTCCGTGCCGGATAGCAGTCCGTGCCATACCCTTCAACACGCAATCTGATCACATTGCCTGCAAGAAGGTCTTCAATGACATGCCCGCCCCCATAATGAAATTCTCCCGGATAAACGCTGTTGAGAGGGTCTCCCTCTGCAACCTCGGTTGCCCCGATATAGCAATCCACTGCAGCAACGCCGGCATAAGCAATCACATCGTTGAGCCATACTCTGGACGCTTTTATCCGTGGCGAGGTATGACCGAAATTCAGAAAGGCGCCCGATGAACACATGGGGCTGAATGTCCCCGTTGTAACCACATCGATCTTTCTGGCAGCGTCAACATGGCCGTTTTTCTCTACAATATCGATCATCTCTTCAGCCGTCACGACCACAGCTTTCCCCTGTTTAATCTTTTCATTGATCTCTTGATACGTCTTGATGATCTTATGTCTTTTCATGAAAGGCCTACCCTCCCAAATATTTTCTTCCCGTCAAGCGGGACTTCAAGAATCCGTATGACCAAACCCTCCGTCACCTCTTCCCGTTGGTTTGAGCTGCTCTCTGACTGTCCACTTGACCCTGCAAACCCGGTGTACTACCATCTGTGCGACACGGTCCCCTCGCCTGACGATAAACGGTGCATTCCCATGATTTATCATGACGATACCGATCTCACCGCGATAGTCCGCATCAATCGTGCCCGGAGCATTTACAAGGGTCACTCCATATTTTAGTGCGAGACCGCTTCGGGGTCTGATTTCCGCTTCATAACCAATGGGAATTTCGATCATAAGACCCGTTGGAATCATCCTTCTTTCCCCGGGAAGGATCGTTTCCTCGGCCTCCACAGCAGCAAAGATATCCATTCCCGCTGCATGTTCCGTCATATATTTTGGGAGGGGAATATCATCATTCCCCTGAATTTTCAGGATGGCAATTATCGTATCTTCGATCATCTTAAATCCCGCCTTACCGGCCGAAGGCTATGTCCTTCTCCGATACCCTTCCCGTGGCTACAATTGAAAGAATGCGGGGATCGAACAACTCACAGGCCAGTTCTCTTACATGCTCACTTTCAACAGCCTCGATACGGTGAATCACGTCTTCCGGGGGAACATATTTTCCAAAACAGAGTTCGTTTTTCGCCAGCCTCATCATTCTGTTATCCGTGCTCTCCATACTCAGCAGAAAATTGCCTTTGATTAATTCCTTGGCGGCATGCATTTCCTTTTCCGTAAGTCTTTCATCGCACAGCCGTTTTAACGCGTCTGCAACAAGATCAACAACAACCCGTATCCGATCTTCACCGGTTCCCGCATAGATTCCCAAAAGTCCCGTATCCGCGTAGGGCGCAAGGTAGGAGTGGATCGCATAAGCCAATCCTCTTTTTTCCCTGATTTCCTGAAACAGCCTCGAACTCATACTGCCTCCCAAAACGGCATTCAACAAAAAACCGGGGTACCGTTTAGGGCTCGTTGCAGAAGGAGCAAGCGTACCGATTACCACATGGACCTGCTCCAGATCTTTTTCGAGGACAGCCATTTTTGATGAAACCTCAGGCTGCCCGATTATTGTATCGGCGGTCCCTTTTCTCATGGATCCGAAAGCCTCTTTGACCATTTCAACAAGAATATCATGCTTCAAATGACCCGCCGCACTCAGCACCATGTTGTCCCCCCTGTATCGGGCATTGAAGAAAGAAACGAGACTTCCCCGATTCATACGCATAATCTGATCTTTCGTCCCCAGGATCGGGCGACCCAATGGGTGTCCATCCCAGAAAACAGCCTCAAAAAAATCATGAATATAGTCATCGGGTGAATCTTCGAGCATGCTGATTTCCTGCAGGACCACCGATTGTTCCTTGCCGATTTCCTCCTCCTGAAAACGAGATTTCAGGAGAATATCCGCAAGAAGATCAATGGCCAGGGAGAGATGATAATCGGGTATCTTGATATAAAAAGAAGTCAATTCCTTGCCGGTAAAGGCATTCATGACGCCGCCGACAGAATCGATTTCCGACGCGATATCGAAGGCGGATCTCCGATCCGTCCCCTTGAAAAGCATGTGCTCGATAAAATGGGCCGTTCCGCTCGTGCCGTGACCCTCGTAACATGAACCACTCTGCACCCAGATTCCTATAGATACTGACCTGACATGATTGATCTCTTCAGAAACGACCCTGATACCGTTATCGAGAACGGTTTTATGGTATATTTGCCCCAAGTGCATCTTTTCTGCTCAGACGGATCTTCCCCTGCTTGTCAATCTCAAGAACCTTGACCAGAACTTCTTCGCCTTCATTAAGGACGTCGGTCACCCGATTAACTCTCTCTTTGGCAAGCTGCGAAATGTGCACCAACCCCTCCGTGCCCGGAAGGATTTCTACGAAGGCGCCGAAGTCGACCACTTTTTTGACAATACCGCGATATATCTTCCCGACTTCCGCATCTTCCGTCAACCATTTGACCATGGCCACTGCCCTGGCTGCCGCTTCCGAATCACTGGAGGCAATGGTTACAGTTCCGTCATCTTCCACATCAATGGTCACACCTGTCTCGTTGATGATCTGCCTGATGTTCTTCCCGCCGCTGCCGATCACATCTCTCACTTTTTCCGGTCTGACCTTGACGGTCGTAATGCGCGGGGCATATTGGGAAATATCCTCTCTCGGATTAGCGATGGTCTCTTTCATCTTCTCAATAATAAAACATCTACCATCCCTTGCCTGGTAGAGGGCTTTCCTCAATATATCTTCCGTTACACCGTCAATCTTGATATCCATCTGCATGGCCGTAATGCCGCTTTTCGTCCCGCAGACCTTGAAATCCATATCGCCTGCATGGTCCTCGTCGCCAAGAATATCCGAAAGGATGACCACATCGTCCTTTTCTTTCAATAACCCCATGGCAATCCCGGCAACAATGTCCTTCACAGGGACGCCGGCATCCATCAAAGACAGGGTTCCCCCGCATACGGTGGCCATCGAAGATGATCCGTTGGATGACATAATCTCGGAAACAATCCTGATGGTGTAGGGAAACTGCTCTTCCGAAGGAAGGATGGGCAGCAGAGATTTTCTGGCCAGTGCCCCGTGACCGATCTCCCGTCTGCCCGGACTTCTTAAAGGCCTTGCCTCTCCGACGCAATAGGGGGGGAAATTATAGTGAAGAAGAAATGTCCTCATTTCTTCGCCGCTGATGTAATCCAATCTTTGTTCGTCCGATGATGTGCCGAGTGTCAAGGCCACAAGAGCCTGGGTCTCACCTCTGGAAAAAAGAGCCGACCCGTGAACCCTCGGCAGAATACCGACTTCGGAACTGATCGGTCTGATATCCACACTTGATCTGCCGTCAATTCTTTTTCTTTCCTTCAGGATCATGTCTCTGAGGATTTGACGTTCCATGTTTTCAAAAATGGTCCCAACAAGGGAGCAGCGGCGGGCGTCATCGCCGCCCACTTCCCGGATCACTTTTTCTCTGATCTGGTTAATCTGCTTGTGTCTTTCAAGTTTCATCGGAATGATGTAGGCCTCTTTCAAATTGCCTTCAGCGTTCTCTTTCACCTTTGTTGATAGGGTTTCATCCACGGGTTCTATTTCGAAAGCCCGCTTTTCTTTACCGATGGCCTGACGCATGTGATCCTGAAGCTCAATGATGGATCTCATCGCCTCCAGTCCGAAATTAATGGCATCAACAACGACATCCTCCTGAACCTCACGTGCCTCACCCTCAAGCATGACCAGATTCATATCAAATGCCCGATCACCCGAACCGGGAAGAACCTTTCGTCCAACCAGAAAAAGATTGAGGTCGCTTTTCCCCTGCATCTCCAGAGACAGATTGCAGACAAACTGACCATCTACGCGGCCAACTCGGATCCCGGCAATTGGACCATCAAACGGAATGTCCGATATGGAAAGGGCGGCAGATGCACCCAACATGGCCGTCACATCAGGATCATTCTCATTATCCATCGAGAGCACTGTCGCCACAAGTTGTGTTTCATAGCAGTAGCCCTCTGGAAACAGCGGCCGTATGGATCTGTCGATAATCCTTGATGTGAGGGTTTCCCGCTCATTCGGACGGCCCTCCCGCTTAAAAAATCCGCCGGGGATCTTTCCCGCTGCAAATGTCAGTTCCTGATAATCAACGGTCAGAGGCAGAAAATCAATGCCTTCCCGCTTTTTTTTGAGCGATACAGCGGTTACAATGACCACCGTATCACCGTAGGTTACGAGAATCGCACCATCGGCCTGACCCGCCATATAATTCGTTTTGAGAGAAATGTTTCTTCCCGCAAACTCTGTACTAAATACATCACCCATGAGTCTGTTTTCCCTTCTTTGTTTATGGTTAACCGTTTGATATACAAACTCCAAGGACATGATAAACGGATGCAACCTGTCTGTCCTTCGCCATCACTCAATCGCAGTTGATCCACGTTATTTTCGGAGCCCCAGACGTTGAATGACGCTTCTATACCTTTCCACATCTTTTTTCTTGAGATAATCCAGAAGCCGTCTCCTCTGTCCGACAAGTTTTAAAAGACCTCTGCGAGAGTGGTGGTCCTTTTTATGGGACTTGAAATGTGCCGTCAAATACTCGATTCTCGCACTGAGGAGAGCAATTTGGACTTCTGGAGATCCCGTATCCAATAGATGTAGTTGGTAATTGCTGATGATTTCCTTTCTTTTCTCAAAATCTAACACCGCTTTATGTCCTCCCTAAAGTTAGTAATCAATGGCCTGTGACCAGAAAAAAACGAGTCTGTATGATTTTCGTTATGACCCGCATTGAAACACCCTCAAGATTTTCATAACCTGTTTCTTTCCATCCAAGGTCGAAAACTGATCAGATGAATAAAGCATTTTGGCAATCGCAACAAGGCAACGTCTCTTATCTGTGAACATTACCACATCTCCGGCGTCGATAAAAGGTATATGAAATAATCCGACCGTTTCAGCCACCGGTTGATACCCCTCCCTCAATTTTCCGGCAAAAGCATGGTCCACAGGGATGAAGGGGAAATCAGGAAGGGCATCGACCATGGAAATAACATTGTTCACATCGACCTTTTCAAGGGATACCGCTGCCCCTTCAACAAATCTGCCGCTTCTCATTCTCCGTAATGCGGCAAGGCATGCCCCGCAACCCAGAACGTCTCCAACATCGGAGCACAGGGATCGGATATAGGTACCCTTGGAACAGGATACATTGAAAGTCACATACGGCATTTTTACTTCGAGAATCTCAATATTTGAGATTTCAACCCTTCTCGGATGCAGTTCGACGGAAACACCCTTTCTTGCCCATTTGTAAAGGGATTTCCCGCGGAATTTAACCGCTGAATACCGGGGCGGGATCTGTTCGATTTTCCCGACAAAACCATTCAAGACATGTACAATTTCACCTGAACCGGCCTGCGGTTCAGCGGACGCGGTCACCTTGCCTTCAATATCCTGAGTATCCGTTTTAACACCCAATAACATGGTCACGCGGTATTCTTTCGTATCCAGGGAAAAAAAGGGTGCAAGTTTTGTTGCCTCGTTGATACACACAGGAAGAACTCCTGTTGCCAGAGGGTCCAGAGTGCCCGTATGACCTGCCTTTCTTACGCCAAGCGCTTTCTTGACATCCTTTACCACATCATGTGACGTCTTTCCCGCCGGTTTATCAATGACAACAACGCCGTTCATGATTCTACAACAGCCCCTATCACATCCAGAACCCTCTGTCTGACCGTCTCCAGGTCACCTTCTATATGACAGGCGGCAGCGTTGATGTGACCGCCCCCTCCAAATGTTCTGGCTACACGTTCAACATTCACCTTCCCTTTTGACCGCAGACTCAGTTTAAAATGGCGATCCGATACCTCGCTGAACAGGACAGAAACTTCAACACCCTGAACGGAACGGGGAATATCAACGAAACCCTCCGTGTGTTCCATTAAAGCCCCTGCCTCTTCAAGAGCACTGCGCAAAACAACCATATAGCCGACCTTTTTGGTCCAATCAAAGGCCATAGTATCCAGAGCCATGGTTAGAAGTCTGATCTTGGAAGGAGGATTGTTTTCATAGATATTCTCCGATATCCACTGAGGATCAGCGCCTTTTTCAATCAGGTGACCCGAGGCGACCAATGTTTCTTTTTTGGTGTTCCTGTAACGAAAACCTCCCGTATCCGTCAGAATGGCTGCAAACAGATTTGTGGCTATATCTTTCGTAAAGCCAACGTTCATGGCCCTTATCAACCGATAAAGCAACTCTCCTGTAGAGCTTGCCTGGTGATCAAGATACGACAAAGCACCAAAATTTCCATTGGAGACATGGTGATCAATATTGATGATTCGTTTTATGGCGCCTATACGGGAAGCCTCATTCCCGATCCTTTCCAAATCACTGCAATCGAGAATAAAGGCCACTTCATATCTGTCAAGATCGGGAAGATGGTGGACAATCTTATCACTGCCCGGAAGAAACCGGTAATTCCCCGGAGTTTCATCCTGATTATATACAATGGCATCCTTCCCCATAAGTATAAGCATTTGGTACATGGCCAGTTCCGAACCAAGAGCATCGCCATCAAGTCTCACATGAGACGTCACAAGAAAAGACCGGCAGGTGTTTATGATGTCGATAATCTTATTCAACTTTCTTTTCCTCTTCCCTTCGTATCTCTGCAAGGAGTCTGTCTATTCGACTGCCGTATTCGAAAGATTCATCCACCATAAACATGAGATCCGGCACATACCGCAATTGTAAACGCTTCCCGAGTTCCCTTTTAAAAAAACCCGTGGCGCTCTCGAGACCTGTTTTCGCCTGAGGGTTACTCGTCTCCTTGCCCATTTCAACAAAAAAAACCTTTGCCAGACGGAGGTCATCCGTCAACTTCACCCGGGTGATCGTAACCAGTTGCACCCTGGGGTCTCTGACCTGTTTTAACAGAATATCGGAAACTTCCGCCATGATGAGATCAGCCACACGATTTGCCCTTTTAACACCCATCGTATTTTCCCTCTTCATAGTGGCGGGAATCCATCAGATCGGAAACATGAATCATTTCAATCTTTGTATTCACAATCTCGGCAAGTGTCAGGCCGTCAATAAATCTCAGGATATGGTCGATTTTGCCATTGATATAGCGGCTATCGTTTCCGACAACGGCAAATCCGATTTTTGCCCTTTTCCATTGATCATTTTCGCCGATTTCCGCAATGGAAATATTAAATTCGTTTTGCGTCCGTTTTAATATCCGACTCAAGACCCCTCTTTTTTCCTTCAGAGACCTGCTTTCAACAATCAACAGCTCTATGATGCCTGACCCGATAACCATATTCCGAATAAATACTTACATTGCAATGGATTAACTTACACTGCCGAGCCCTTTGGAAAATGGGTTCTGCAAAGCGAATCGAAGATTTTTCATGACAATTTTCTTTCGACCTTTTCCTGAATATAAGATTCGATGGTATCTCCTACCCTGACATCATTGAATCCCTCGATTCCGATACCGCACTCATACCCTGACGCCACTTCCCTGACATCATCTTTAAACCGCCTGAGAGAAAGGAATTTCCCGTCGTAGACCAACACACCGTCTCTAACCAGTTTGAGATTCGAATTCCTGGTAATCTTGCCGTCCGTCACATAGCTTCCTGCAATAGTCCCCACTTTGGGCACCTTGAACAACTCCCGAACTTCGGCACGGCCCTGAACAACTTCCCTGTAAACAGGTTCAAGGAGACCCTCAATAGCAGCTCTCATATCACCAATGACATCATAGATGACATCGTACAGCTTGATTTCAACACCCTCCTGTTCGGCAACATCGGCTACCCTGCCGTTCGGTCTCACATTGAAGCCTATGACGACGGCATTGGACGCTGATGCCAGCATGACGTCCGTCTCTGTTATCGTTCCTGTTGAGCTGTGTATGATCTTTAATCTGATATCCGTCGTGCTCAGCTTGTTCAAGGCCTCCGTCAAGGCTTCAATAGAACCCTGAACATCTCCCTTGACAATAACGTTGAGTTCCTTAATCCCCTCTTTAATTTTTTGATACAATTGCTCGAGAGTAATTTTTGTGGATATGGAAAGCTCCCGTTCCCGCTCTTTTCTGATCCAGTATTCTCCGATACTGCGGGCTTTTTTCTCATCATTGACAGTCACAAATTCTGCGCTTACCTGTGGAACCCGTGAAAATCCGATGACCTCAACCGGCATAGAGGGTTTGGCTTCCTTGACCCTTCGCCCCTGGTCGTCGATCATGGCCCTGACCTTGCCGAATTCCGTCTTGGAGACAAAGGCATCCCCTTCTCTTAATGTTCCTTCCTGAATCAACACGGTTGCAACAGGTCCCCGCCCCCGATCAAGTTTGGCTTCAATGATCACTCCGCGGGCCAGCCGGTCCTTATCAGCCTTGAGATCCATCATATCGGCCTGAAGGAGTATCAACTCCAGGAGTTCTTCCATGCCCTCCTTCTTTTTCGCAGATACTTCACAATATATGGTATTACCACCCCATTCTTCCGGCACAAGATCATAATCTGCAAGAACCTGTCTGATCCTTCCGGGATCGGCGCCGGGTTTATCCATTTTATTGATTGCCACAATAATGGGAACAGCGGCCACCCTGGCATGGTTGATAGCCTCAATGGTCTGATCTCTGACGCCGTCATCGGCGGCCACGACCAGAACTACGATATCCGTCACATGGGCTCCTCTGGCCCTCATAGCTGTAAACGCTTCGTGGCCCGGTGTATCTAAAAATACGACATCCCTGTCTTTAATATGTACATGATAGGCCCCGATTGCCTGAGTAATACCACCCGCTTCGCCACCCATTACATTGGTCTGCCTGATGGCATCCAGAAGGGATGTTTTCCCGTGGTCGACATGTCCCATAATGGTGACGACAGGCACCCTCGATTCAAGGTTTTCGGAAGGCGGTTGCGTCTTTTGTAAAGACTCATCATACTCCGCTTCGACGGACTCCACCTGATATCCGAATTCGGTGGCAATCAGGGTCGCCGCATCGCAATCGATGGACTGGTTTATGGTTACCATGAGGCCGAGTCCAATCAGTTTATTGATGACTTCACTTGCCTTGACCCCCATCTTTTTGGCAAGATCACCAACAGTCACAGCCTCTCCAACCCTGATCCTTCTTTTGATTGCTTTCGGAATGGTCACAACGGTCTTCTTCATCTTGACCGGCGCTTGTTTTTTTACCTCTCTCCACCGCGGCGACCTGTCTTTTCTATCTTTGTCCTCCCGTTTGTCCTTTTTATCAACCAGTTTCTTTATAAAAGCCTTTTTCCTTGCCGGTGGTTCCTCCATCACCACTTCGATCGGTTTCTTTCCCTTTATTTTTTGCTTTTCAACTTCCAGCTTCAGTGGTTTTTCCACTTTAGGGGGAGCCATCTCCTTGATGACTTTCAGTTCAGGCTTTGGAGGGAACTCTTTCTTAATCTCAATGACCGCTTCTTTCGGCAGTTGGGGGGACAATGCCACTTCCTTCTCCTTCCTTTCAGGTACTCCTCCCTCTCCCACTGTCACCGGAGGAGGTAAAATGGTGGGCAGAGGTTCTTTTTCGATGGGTTTAATCTTTTTCTCAGGCTTTTTCGAAACAACAAAAGCTTCCCCGGCAGCCTTCTTTGCCGTTTCCTCCTTTATTTCAACAATAGTTTCTTCCGGTTGGGTTACTTCAACCCGGGCGATTTCTTCAGGAACGATCTTCGGAGGAACAGTCTCGACAGGGGGTGGAACCTGTGGTAGCGGCGCCTGGGATGGGGGAGTGATTTTTGTTTCCGGAACGTCCTTCGGAACAGGAACTTCCGTTGGTTTTTTCTCAGGCGTAACAGGAGCAATCTCTTCAACAATTTCGATTTTGACATCTTCAACCGGTTGGCGAACAGCCCTTCTTCTGATAATGGTAGATTTAATTCTCTGCTCAACCATCTCACGGGGTTCACCCGATAACAATTCCTGCTGTATCTTCTGTATGTCGCTTTCCTCGAGGGTGCTCGAGTGGGACTTGACAGCAATACCAAGTTTCTCTAAACGAGAGATAAGTTCCTTGTTGTCAAGGCCCAGTTCTCTGGCCAGCTCATAAACTCTTTTTTTAGACATTCCTGACCCCCCGCTTGCATGATTCGCACTGATAACGCCACTGACTGAAAATAAATTCAGGCACTTTTTGCTTCCCCGGTTTCCTGCTCGATAATCTGTCCCGCAGCCTCGATCCACTGGGACGCACTCTTTTCACCCACGCCCTGAACAGAGGAAAGCATGTCAGGATCTGCAGCAGCAATCATGGCAATGCTCTTAAAACCTTCACTAAAGAGACGCTCCGCCGTTGCTTCTCCGACACCCGGGATCTTCATAAGAGATTTATATCCCTCTTCCTCCTGTACTGCAGCCATGGATTCACTTTTTACGTCAATTCTCCACCCTGTCAATTTAACGGCCAATCTGACATTTTGTCCATTTTTACCGATGGCCAGCGACAATTGATCATCGGGAACGATGACCTCCATGGAACGGTTTTCTTCGTCCATAAAAACCCGGTTAACCTTGGCGGGTGAGAGGGCGCTGCAAACATAGGTTACGGCATCCGCGGCATACGGCACAATATCGATTTTTTCGCCTCTCAGTTCCTGAACCACACTCTGCACCCGGGAACCTCTCATACCCACACACGCGCCCACCGGATCGATATCCTTATCCTTCGTTCTGACGGATATCTTGGCCCGCTTTCCCGGTTCTCTCGATACATTCACGATTTCGATCAGCCCTTCAGAAATTTCCGGAACTTCCACTTCAAAAAGCGACTTGAGAAATCCGGGATGCGTCCTTGAGAGAATGATCTGAGGCCCTTTTGATATTTTCTTTACGTCACAGACATAGGCCCGAATTCTTTCCCCCCTCTTATAGGTCTCCCTGTAAATCTGCTCCGATGTGGGAATGACACCTTCCGTGCGACCGAGGTTAACGATGATGCTTCCTCCTTCAAATCTCTGGACGAAACCATTCACCAGTTCTCCCTTTCTGTCTTTATATTCTTCATAGATATTATCCCGTTCCGCATCCTTAACCTTCTGAATGATGATTTGCTTTGCCGTCTGGACAGCAATTCTGCCGAAAGTGCTCGTTTCTATTTTAATGCCGAGGCTGTCTCCCCGCTGTGCATCTTCGTCGAGGTTTCGCCTGGCCTCTTCAAGAGACACCTGAACATCCGGATCCAGCACCTTCTCCATAACAGTTTTAAACTGGAAGACTTCTATTTCACCGGCGTCTTCATTATAGTGAGCCTCAATATCCACATGAGCCCCGAGCTTCTTCCTCGCGGCCGTCAACATAGCGGTTTCCAGTGCCTCTATAATGACGTTTTTGTCTATACCTCTGTCCTTACCCATCTGCTCTATCAGACGTTTAAGTTCCGGAAACATTTAAAAATTCCTCCAAATTTAATCGTCAGAACTCATATTCAAGATGTGCCTTCGCCACCAGATCTCTCGGTATACGATACGTCCTTCCCGCAACATCCACTATCAGAATCTTTCTTCCATTTTCATCCAGATAATCAACCAGTTTCCCCTGAAAATTTCTGATCCCTTCTATTTTCCGGTCAGCCTTGACGCGAACGTTACACCCCCGGTATTTCATGAAATCTTTATCCCTCGCAAGAGGCCGATCAAGACCGGGAGACGAAACTTCCAGGGTGTAGGGACCGGGAGGAATATCATGGACATCAAGGATATCACCCACCTGATGGCTTATTTCAGTACAATCATCAAGCGTAACCCCATCTTCCCTATCCATGAAGATTCTCACTATCCAGCGGGTCTTCATTCTCAGGCACTCAACATCGACCAGTTCCATATCCTCATCTGCAAGAACCGGCTCTATCAATTCCCTGATTTTTTCCTTATATGTTCGATCCGCCTCTCTCATCTCTTGCCCCGGCAACCAATTTTCCCCAGGCAGAATGAAGTTCCTGGAAAAAAAAAGTGGGCACAGGCCCACTCATCAAGAACACACGATGATTTTCCTGATTTTTTTAACACACAATATTTGTCTTTGCAAGAGAAATTTAAGACTTACAAGAGAAGGGGCTTAATAAAAGATTGGAGCGGGCGATGGGAGTCGATATTCCTCAAGAGGCGGGGTAGCTGGGATTACCTTAGGGGAGTGACAAGAGGTAATCCGTTGTCATGAAAAGCTCTTGACAGCAATGACCATCAACTGTTATTTAACAGCCACTACAAAGAATCCTGTTTTCCCATTTGTCGATTGCTCAGAGAGGAGTATGTCTATGAATGACTCGCCGGGTAATGTCCTGACCATAGAAGAACTGGCCATTTACCTGAAGATTTCAAAATCCACCCTTTACAAGCTTGTCCGTGAAGGCAAAATCCCTTCCCAGAAAGTAGGGCGTCACTGGCGGTTTCGTAAAAAATCCATTGATCGGTGGCTGGAAGAAAACGGCCCTGCGTCCGACTCCTTACGAGAGAATGATTGATGGCAGAATCCCTTGCAGAACAGATTCTTGGTAAGATCGGCAATATCTCTGAGCTTTATCATCGCCTTATGATTGTCGCTGCCCCGACCGGCGCCGGAAAAACAAGGACACTCCAGGAGGTTCACAAGCAGATAAGTGCACCGCTCATCAATGTGAACCTGGAGTTATCGCGGCGCATGCTCGATCTCACCGAACGTCAAAGGGCGCTGCAACTTCCCCGTCTCATAGGAGAGATGCTCGATGAGATCAAAGAAAACACGATTCTACTCGACAACATCGAGATTATTTTTGATGTTGCTTTAAAACAGGACCCCCTAAGGCTTCTTCAGGGGCTTTCAAGAAACAAAACAATTGTCGTGAGTTGGAACGGTTCGCTTGAAAATGATTTTCTTACTTACGCTGTGCCAGGTCACCCGGAATACAGACGTTATCCGACGCGGGGAGGGGACTTGCTGATCGTAGGGCCGGCATGAACGGAATAAATTTTCCCAGAACAGGGGAGGAAGGATGAACCCATGAAATACGGTGATTTAATCCAGTTTGAACCGATCGAATCCGTTGTGCAATTACGGAGCGCTAATTCTTCCGCCGCCGCCCGGCAGCTTGTCGAAACCTATGTCATCTCCGTCGAGATGGCTGAAAGGCTAATCGGTCTCGCTATCCCGCAGCTTCAGTTTGACCAGCCCGCAGACAATAAAGGGATGCTGGTTGTCGGCAATTACGGCACGGGAAAATCCCATCTTCTATCTGTCATCTCCGCCCTGGCGGAGAACGTAGAACTCGCCTCCCATCTGAGCGACCAATCCGTGGCCAAAGCAGCAAAAAAGATTGCGGGGCGATTCAAGGTTGTCCGGACCGAGATCGGCGCAACGACCATGTCCCTGCGCGATATTATCATTGCCGAATTGGAAGAGCATTTGGAAGCCATTGGCGTGATTTTTTCCTTCCCACCCACATCCAAAGTATCAGAAAACAAAAGCGCCTTCGAGGAAATGATGGCGGCGTTCCACCAGAAGTTTCCTGATCTCGGACTGCTCCTGGTCGTGGATGAACTTCTCGATTTCCTCCGGACACGAAAAGATCAGGAGCTTATCCTGGATCTCAACTTCCTCAGGGAGATCGGCGAGGTATGCAAGGACCTGCGTTTCCGATTCATCGCCGGTGTTCAGGAAGCGATCTTCGACAGTCCCCGGTTTTCTTTTGTGTCCGATAGCATCCGCCGGGTAAAGGATCGGTTTGAACAGATTCTGATCGCCCGTAATGATGTCAAATATGTGGTGGCCGAGCGCCTGCTCAAGAAGACCGGCGACCAGCAGGTTAAAATCCGGGAGTATCTGACGCCCTTCGCCAGGTTCTACGGCCTTATGAATGAGCGTATGGACGAGTTTGTCCGCCTGTTTCCCGTGCATCCCGATTATATTGATACGTTCGAGCGGGTCGCGGCGGTGGAAAAACGCGAGGCACTCAAGACCCTGTCCCTCGCCATGAAGAAACTGCTCAATCAGGACGTCCCGGACGACTGTCCGGGACTTATCGCTTACGATAGCTACTGGATAACCATTAAAGAAAACGCGGCGTTTCGCGCCATCCCGGAAATCAGGGAGGTCATTGAGTGCAGCGCAAAACTTGAGGGGCTGATCAACAGCAATTACCCGAAAGGCAAAAATAAGGACTTTGCCGGAAGAATTATCCATGGCCTGAGCCTGCACCGGCTGACCGTCGGCAGCATTGAAACGCCTGTGGGCCTGACATCGGAATCATTGAGGGATTCTCTGTGCCTCTTTGATCCAAACGTAGCCGATCTTGGCGGAGATCCTGCCGATGATCTGCGTGGAGAAATTGAATCGGCAATACGAGTGATCAGCCAAGCCGTCAATGGTCAATTCCTGTCGGCAACAGAGACGGACGTCAATGGAAGACTGAGCGGGCAGTTCTATCTCGACGTTCATAAAACCGTGGATTACGCGCACAGGTTCGTAATCGCACCGAGAGTCTCGAATCATCGCAGCTTGATCGCTATTATTATGAAGCCCTGAAGCGGGTCATGGAATGTACTGATTACACCTATGTCACCGGCTACAAGATCTGGCAGCATGAGATCGAGTGGCTGGAACGGAAGGCCGCACGCCTTGGGTACCTCTTTTTCGGCGCGCCCAATGAGCGATCCACGGCAGTGCCGCCCCGCGATTTTTATCTTTACTTCCTTCAACCTTTCGAGGCGCCGTCCTTCAAAGATGAGAAGAAGCCGGACGAATTATTCCTTCACCTGAAAAATGACGATGAAACATTCCGCACGGCATTACGAGGCTATGCGGCGGCCCTCGATCTCGCCTCTACTGCATCAGGCCATGCCAAAAACACCTATGAATCCAAAGCGACAAACTTTCTGAGAGAACTGGTCCAATGGCTCCAGAAGAACATGGCGACGGCCTTCGATGTCACCTGTCAGGGACGGACAAAACCCCTCACCGAATGGGCAAAGGGAAAGTCGATCCGCGAGCTGTCCGGCATATCGTCCCATGAGCGGATCAATTTTCGCGATATGGTGAACACCGTCGCGGGAATGTGTCTCGACAGCCATTTCCGGGATCAGGCACCGGATTACCCCTTCTTTTCGGTGCTCATCACGGGCGCCAACCGCGCCCAGGCGGCACAGGACGCCTTGCGGGCCATTGCCGGCCAGAACCGCACCAAGCAAGCAACGGCGGTTATGGATGCCTTGGGGCTCCTCGACGGGGAGCGGATTGATCCGTATCAGTCAAAATACGCCCGATATATTCTCGACAATGCAAAGAAGAAAGGCGCCGGCCAAGTTGTCAATCGGTCTGAACTGTTCCAGGAGGTTCTCGGGGTCGAGTATCTGGCGCCGCAAACGCTGCGACTGGAACCGGAATGGGCGGTGGTGGCACTGGCCGCGCTGGTTTATGCCGGAGAGATTGTATTGGCCATTCCCGGCAAGAAGTTCGACGCCACTATCTTACCACAAATGGCCGGTACCGGCGTGGAAGAGCTGGCCCAATTCAAACACGTCGAACGCCCTAAAGACTGGAATATCCCGGCGCTCAAAGCACTTTTTGAACTGTTGGGACTCCCTCCAGGAATGGTTCAACAGATTACCCAAGCGGATGAGATACCGGTTCAGCAAATGCAGAAGACTGTCTCGGAAACGGTCAACCGGTTTGTCGTCGCCCAGCAGAATTTACATAATGGCCTGTTCTTCTGGGGGCGAAGTCTCCTGTCCGAGGATGAAGTTCAGAAGTTGAAAGCCCGACTGGAAGAAACCAAGACATTTCTCGAATCGCTTCAGGCGTACACCACGCCGGGGAAACTGAAGAATTTCCGTTACGATGCCCAGGAGGTAAAGGGCCATCACGAAGGATTTCAGTCCCTGAAGGAAATTGAATCCCTGCAGGAACTGGCCAATGAGCTCGGGACGGTCGCGTCGTATCTTTCCACAGCGGAAGCGGTTTTGACTACCGGGCATGAATGGCTCGACAAGGTGAAGTCCGTGCGCGATGAAGTCCTCGGGCAGATCGGCGACCCGGACAAGCGCGGGGCGGCCGCCTTTCGCCAGCAAACCCAACGCCGGTTGACGGACCTAAAAAAGGCCTATAGCCAGATCTACCTCGCCCACCACAGCAAGGCACGGCTGGGTGTAAAGGATGACAAGCGCAAGGTCCAGCTCATGGGCGACGAGCGGCTCAAGGTATTACAAAAACTCTCTACTATCAATCTTATGCCGCTCCAGCACCTGACCGATTTCCAGAACCGGCTTGCAGGCCTGAAAAGTTGCTTCGCCCTCACCGAACAGGAACTCAACGCAGCACCCGTCTGCCCGCACTGCAACTATAAACCGGGATCGGAACCCCAGACGGCGCCCGCTGCGAAGATGCTCGATGCTTTGGACGACGAGCTTGATAAACTGGTCGAGAATTGGACACAGACCCTTTTGACAAATCTGGAAGACCCGACCACTAAAGGAGCCTTAAGCCTGCTCAAACCCGAGCCACGCAATCTGGTAGATGGCTTCATAAAAAAAAGAGCCCTGCCGGACAACCTAAACCAGGACTTCATTTTCGCACTCAAAGAAATCCTCTCGGGACTTACGCCTGTGTCCATCAAAATCGCTGACCTACGTTCCGCGCTCCTTGCGGGCGGCTCACCGGTCACCCCGGCGGAAATGAGAAAGCGGTTCGAAGACTACCTGGATCATCTCATTAAGGGTAAAGAGCCAGGTAAGGTACGGATTGTATTGGAGTAATTTCCAAGTATGCATACGAATGGACAAGGAACGATGGAATGAAGATCGCAGAACTCAAAAAACTGCTGAAAGCTGGTGAATGGAACGATATCGAGTTCAAGGAAGCTCGCACCGCCGTTTCCAAATCCGCGTTTGAGACCGTATCCGCCTTCGCCAACACCCACGGCGGCTGGATCGTGTTCGGCGTCTCCCAGCATGGCGAAGAGTTTAAAGCCACCGGCGTTGAGATGCCGGACAAGGTGTAGGGCGATTTCCTGTCTGTTCTTCATGCCGACGCCAAGGTCAATCATGACGTTCAGGTAACGGAGAAACGGTACGATTTTGATGGTGCAACTGTTCTTGCCTTTCACATTGCTGAAAATCCACGCACCCGGAAACCGGTCTATCTGGACGGCGACATCCGGCGGACCTTCCTGCGCAAGGGCAGCGGGGACTACAAAGCCCAGATGACTGACATCGAGCGCATGTTACGCGACGCCACCGCCGACCGGTGGGATAGCCAGCCGTTTGACCGTGTGCTGCTCAAAGAGGCGTTTCATCCGAGCAGCCTGCGGTGGTATCGGGACCGGTTCCATCAGGTCAATGCCGGCTTCGATCCTAAACAACCCGATCAGGAGTTTCTCTATCACTGGGGCTATCTGCTCCGGGATGGAAAACGTTTCATCCCGATCCGTGGCGCCATCATGCTCTTTGGGTCTCCCTTGGCGGTCCATCAGCTCATTCCGCGACCGACGCTGGATTTTCAGTTTTTAGGCTATGCCACCGACGAGCCCATGCCCGAGACGCGCTGGATTGACCGGATCGTATGCGAGGAGAACATCATCCAGGCCTGGGATCAACTGGTCAGCAAGTACAAGTTCTTCATGCCCAAACCTTTTAAAGATATTGATCCGGTTACCCTGGGCCGCCGAGACGATCCCCCGGGGTTTCGCGTGTTCCGCGAAGCGGCTGTCAACCTGCTGACCCATCAGGACTATGGCGATCATTCCCGCAAGGCTGTCATAAAATTCTTCCGCGACGGCATCCAGTTCTGGAATCCCGGCGACGTATTCGGGGACGATTCCCGGCTGCTTGAACCCGGAGAAAAAGAGGTCCGCAACCCGGTCATTGCCACGGCCATGCGCCGGATAGCCATGTGCGAGCAGGCGGGCACGGGCATGCGCATGATGCGCGAAGCATGGCAGGCCCTCGGACACCCGGCGCCTGTTTACAAGAACGACCGTGCATGGAAAGCATTCGATCTCTTCATCCCGGAACTGGATAAAGAAGTGGATATGGCCTCGGATCTGATGAAGGCCATGTTCGGGAAGACACCGACCCCTTCAGGCGGCACGGATACCGAACAAGTCGAAGCCCATGAGGAGGCCCAAGTCAAGGCCCAAGAGGCCCAAGTCGAAGCCCAAGTTGAACTCCTTAAGTGGCAGCATGACATCCTGACATCTTGTTCTTCCGGCGAGAAGACAGGCAAGGAATTCTTGGAAATTGCCGGCTATAGCAGCCGCACTGGGAACTTCAAGAAGGGTCTGCAAAGACTGCTTGATTATAAGCTTCTTGAATTGACCGTTCCCGACAAACCCAACAGCCGTCTGCAGAAATACCGGCTCACCGACAAGGGCCGTCGGCTTCTGGTCAAGGCGCGAGGAGACGGCGTTTGACCAAGTTTGTGACCAACTACTGCCAACTTGGTTATTGAACAAATCGAAGGAGAAGGAGTATCTAATGAGACTTACATACCTTCGCATACAAAATTTCCGGGCATGTAAAGACATTACCTTAGAAATTGGCGAGATGCATGCGCTCGTCGGCGCCAATAATGCCGGCAAATCCGCAATGCTTCGGGCCTTGGATTTCCTATTCAACCCGAGTACAAAGTCCTTGAATGAAGAATCTTTCTGGAACAAAGACACCAGCCTGGAAATCCGAGTGGAAGCCATTTTTACTGACCTTACAGACAAAGAAAAAGAAGCGTTGGGCGCTTATCTGAAGGCGGATAAGACATTCCACATGGCCCGCTCCGCAAGAGTGGGCGTTAAGAGCGGCGAATCGGAGACCGATTCAGGACAGGACGAAGAAAAGATTGGAATTGGACAACATTACAAAAAACCCATTCCTGAGCCGGAATGGCTCCAGGAATCCAACATCAACGGAAATAACATCAAGGAATGGTGGAAAAACAAAGACCAATTAGCCGTAGGCGGCGTAAGTTTCGCGGATTTTCTCAATGTAACAATCAAGGCACCGACTGTGGGAGATTGGAAAGAAAAGGCCAAAGAATTTATCACGAATCATGCAGACAAGATTCCGATGCAAGACGCATGGACCGATAATCCGAAGGGCTATGCCAATGTCCTAAAGGGGACATTGCCCTTTTTCGTTCTCGTTCCTGCGGTCAGGGATGTGACCGAAGAATCCAAGGGAACCAAAAGCAGCCCCTTCGGCAAACTGCTGTACGCAATCCTTGACACGATTACTCAGGAAAAGAGGGTCAAGATCGAAGGCATTCTCGGAGATGTTGCTAAACAGATGAACCGCGCCGGCGGGGAAGAGCGTGTTCCGTTGATTGCCGACACGGAGAGGCAACTCAACACGCTGCTGAACGATTTCTTTACCGGATGCGACCTCGAGATCGAGTTTGAAACCCCGACGCTGGAAGTCCTTCTCAGTGCGCCAAAACTTTTCGTGGACGACGGCTTCAGGAATGCCGTCGAGAACAAGGGGCACGGCCTGCAAAGGGCAGTCATCTTCACTATTCTGCGGCGCTATGCGGAACACATGACATCCGCGCCCGATGGGAAGAAGCGCAATCTCATTCTCGCGGTCGAGGAACCGGAACTCTATATGCATCCGCAAGCACAACGAATTATCCGACAAGTGTTTCGTAAGATCGCCGAGGGAGGAGACCAGGTAATCTTCTCAACCCATTCGTCACTACTCGTGGATGTTGCCTATTTTGATGAGATCATTCGGATGGAAATCAGTGTCGAGAAAACAGACGGCAAGAAAACGATGATAAGCAGGGCATGGCAGTTGCCCATGTCGAAGATGGTTAAGGACCTTGAGACCAGATTTCCGGCTCTCAAAGGAAAAGCCACACCTGAATCCATGCGTGATCGGTACTCCCATGCTTACAATCCCCGGCGCAACGAAGGATTTTTCGCTTCAAAAATCATCCTTGCTGAGGGTCTGACCGAGGAATACAGTTTGCCTATTTACGCCGATGCGCTTCCGGATTGTTCCTTTGACCCTCAAGGCATCAGCGTTGTTGAATGCGGCGGTAAAGGAGCGATGGATCGCCTCTTCAGGATATTCAACGAACTCCATATCCCATGTTATATTCTCTTTGATTATGACAACGGTAACCCAGACAAGAACATCATTGAAAAATCCAAAGAACTCCTCTCCCTGGTTGGTGAAATTCAGGATGCCCCACAATCGCTTTTAGTCACCGATTGTGTAGCCTGCTTCCCAAAGAAATGGGAATCTGATCTGAAAAGCGAAATCCCGGACATTGAAACCTTAACAGCCGAAGCCAGAAAGGTACTTGGGCTGAGTGACGACACTGGCAAACCGCTGATTGCCCGTTATATCGCCAGAAAAATCACATCCCGCAGTCCGGCAGTTGTTCCACCAAGTCTCAAGACAATTATTGAAAAGGCCGTGGCCGTGACATGGAAACAGAGTTGCCTCAAGACCGGGGCATGCCAGCCCATTTCTGAAGTGCAGGGGAAAAATGATGGATGACCTTTTCGGTAGTCCAGAAACAAAAGCCAAATTAGCAAGGCGGATCGAATGTCTCGGCATGACATTCACGAATGACGAGAAGCGGCGGAAGCACTTCCTGGAGAAACTGAGTGAAAAGCTCAAGTACCCCGATTTTCGCAAGATCGAGGGATTCCCCATCGGCTCGGAAGAGGACATCCTGGCGCTCTCCGACCCGCCATACTACACAGCCTGCCCGAATCCCTTCATCGCGGATTTCATCAAGCACTATGGCAAGCCCTTCGACCCGAGCATACCTTACAGCCGCGAGCCGTTCGCCGCGGATGTGAGCGAGGGTAAGAACGACCCGATCTACAATGCACACTCCTACCATACCAAGGTGCCTCACAAGGCCATCATGCGGTACATACTCCATTACACCGAGCCGGGTGATGTGGTCTTCGATGGATTTTGTGGGACCGGAATGGCAGGAGTAGCCGCGCAGCTTTGCGGTGACCGAAGTGCAATTGCATCTCTCGGCTATACACTAACTGAGGATGGAAGCATCATAGATGAGGACAAGCAGACGATCTCTCAATGTGGGGCCCGAGTTCCTATCCTGAACGACCTCTCGCCCGCTGCAACATTAATAGCCGCTGGTTACAATTTGACAACGGATTCGAAGGGGTTCGCACAATTTGCCAGGAAGCTTCTGGACAAATTCAACCGCGAATACGGATGGATGTATGAGACGCGGGATCACAAGACAGGCGCGACTTGTCCGATTGACTTCACCATCTGGTCGGACATCTTTTCCTGTCCCCATTGCGCCGGAGAATTGGAGTTCTGGGACTTGGCCTATGATGAGGCATCAGGAACGATTGAAGATCAGCCCACTTGTCCACATTGCTCGGCTGAGGTTTCCAAGCGCGATCTCGTCAGACTCACAACCACCTACTACGACAAGGCGTTAAAAGCGACCCGGACACGTCAGGTCTTGCGTCCGGTAGAGATTCGATACCAGCACCAGGGAGCGAAGAAGAGCAAGAAACCCGACAAGGACGATTTCGCCTCCCTTGAGAAAATCGAAAGACTGATCGAGTCCATCGAGTACCCGACAGAATTGATGATGTTTGTGCCGGAGGGAGAGGAATGGGGTGACCTCTATCGCGGATATCACGAGGGGATCAGCCGAGCACACGATTTTCATCTGCCGCGCCAGCTCGTCGCGTTTTCTCTGTTGTGGCAAATGGCTGATGACCTGCCCAAGGAGGAGATGAAGCGGCTCTGGCGGTTTACGTTGCAAGGCATTGTTGTGAGCTTCACGCGCAGGAACCGGTTTCGCGAGAAGGCATACTCTCAAGTAAACACGAACCTCAGTGGCACACTGTATATCGGCTCAAGAGTCAGTGAACCGAGCCCAACCTATGTATTGACCGGCAAGATCAAGAGATTTGGCAATGCGATTCCAAAGGGTGGCTCTGCGGTAGCTATAACCACGCAGTCTCTCGCCTCCGTGCTGATCCCGGATAGCTCAGTTGATTACGTGTTCATCGATCCGCCCTTCGGCGACAACTTGCCCTACGCCGAGCTGAATTTCCTGTGGGAGGCTTGGCTCCGCGTATTCACGAACTCGGGGCAGGATACCGTTGTCAGCGGCAAGCAGCGGAAAGATCTGGCTGTCTACACAAACATGATGACGGATTGCCTGAAACAGGTCTATCGCGTCCTCAAGCCAGGCCGGTGGGTTACGGTTGAGTTTCACAATTCCAAGAACGCTGTTTGGACCGCGATACAGGAGGCTATGGGGCGCGCCGGTTTCATCATCGCTGATGTCAGTGTGCTCGATAAGGGGATGAAGACCAAGAAGCAGATGCATGCCAAGGCAGTCGACAAGGACCTTGTAATCTCCGCCTACAAACCGAACGGCGGTCTCGAAAAGCGATTCCAACTCCAGGCTGGAACCGAAGAAGGGGTTTGGGATTTCATTCGAACCCATCTGCATCAGCTTCCGGTTTTCCTCAAGAAGGATGGGCGTGCTCAGGTCATCGCAGAAAGACAGCAGGTTCTGTTGTTTGACAGGATGGTCGCCTTCCACGTCCAGCGCGGCGTAACCGTTCCTCTGTCCGCGGCGGAGTTCTATGCCGGACTTGTCCAGCGGTTCTCCGAGCGGGATGGGATGTACTTCCTCCCCGAGCAGGTGGCCGAGTACGACAAGAAGCGCATGACCGTCCGAGAGGTTCTGCAGATCCTGCTCTTTGTCACTGACGAGTCCTCCGCGATTCAGTGGCTTCGACAGCAGCTCCTGAGAAAGCCCCAAACGGCAGGTGAGTTGAAGCCCCAGTTCATGCAGGAAATCGGAGGATGGCAGAAAACCGAGAAGCTGCTCGAACTCGATGAACTGCTTGATCAGAACTTCCTACGTTACGATGGCAAGGGCGAAGTGCCGAACCAGATTCACAGCTATCTGTCCACCAACTTCAAGGAGCTGCGCAACCTGCCGAAGGACGACGAAGGTCTCCGCGGCAAAGGCAAGGACCGATGGTACGTGCCAGACCCGAACAAGGCCGGCGACCTGGAGAAGATGCGCGAGAGGTCGCTGCTCAAAGAGTTCGAGGACTATCGGACATCCAGCCAGAAGCGCCTGAAGGTGTTCCGCCTCGAGGCCGTCCGCGCTGGCTTCAAAAAGGCATGGCAGGACAAAACGGAAGAGGGTTACCGCACTATCATCGAGGTAGCAAAGAAGATCCCGGAAAACGTACTCCAAGAAGACCCAAAACTTCTAATGTGGTACGACCAAGCGCTCACCCGCGCGAGGGAGGAATGAGCGATGCCGAATCGAACCGTGCAGCCTGTCCACTTTGAGGACTTCGATGGCCATCAGTTTGAGCGCCTCGTATTCGCTTATTTGCTCAGAACGGACAACTGGCTGTCACTTGAGTGGTATGGGCAGACAGGAAGCGATTCAGGAAGAGACATCTGGGGCATCAGGGAACGGGACGGGCATCCCCAAGGGCAGAAGGTTTGTATCCAATGTGCCAATCAGAAGTCACTTACGTACATGAAAGTACAGGAAGATTTTGAGAAGATTCTTAGCGGGCCTAACGGGAAGCCGGATACTTTTATTGTCGTTGCTGGCGGAACGGTGTCGGCAACGCTGAGAGATAAAACCAAGAAACTTTGTGAAAAGAAACAGGTCTATACGAGCGAGATTTGGTCCGGGAAGGAATTTGAAGAGCGGCTAAGAGCAAAGGCTGAGTCTTTGTTAAAACGGTTCATTGGAGGAGAGGAGTTTCCGGACGTTCCAGCTGACATTCGTGACTTCGCGGAAGCGATCACTCCCCAGTCCGATGATGAGATTCTCGCTTTGATGGCCGGGCTCTTTGACAGGCCCGCCTTTTCTACCCCGTTCCATCAAGAGAGTTCAATTCCAGCTTTCAAAAAAGCGATCACCGACACGATTGAAGCTCTGAACACCGGAATACACCGCCTTAGAGATGGAACAGAAATCCGTCGCATTCCAAGCAGGCACGCAATCCAATCAGTGGAGACCAAGAGGACATTGTCACATATTGAACGAATGCTCAGTGAACTCCGTGCCAAATACGATGAAAGCATCAAGACTGGAGAAATCCGCCCGTGTGGCTGCAATGTTCCAGACTGCCCTGTCTTTTTTGTTTCCTCTCGCGCAGCTAACGAAATAGACCGCCTGCGTGAAGAAATACTGGGAACTTTTCGCAGGCTATATCCTGCTTTCGATGTAAGGCTTGGTTGGAGGCACTGGTGCTAATGGGCGATTGGTACTACAGCCCGGACCACGGGCAGCTATGTCAGGTCATCGACTCTCAGACTCTCTGGAGTGAGACGACCTGCCGGGTGTGGCTGCCATGGTGCAAACGAAATACCAAGCACCTGAAGGGCAGCCGCATTGAGGCGGCCTGCCCCGGACTCGAGAATGCTTGGCAGAAGGGCGGCAGCCATGAGCAACTGGCGTGATCAGATTCTCAAGGAATTTGCACCGCAAGTTTCTCGGCTTACCCTGGTGGCAGACCCGGATGGGCTGCTGTTGGAGGAAGGTATACTGGAGGGCATCCGGGAACGGGGATTCGAGCTCATTCCTTTTGAAGACCCTGTCGCTTTTCGCTATGCCTACGAATCCGGATTCCGTTCGCGATGGGATTGCGGAGAACAAGAACAGACCGACCTTGTGGTAGTGTTGCGATCCCAGACCAGCGACCTTAGCACATTGCCCTTCGATTTGCTTCAGGCGGGTCGCAAGCTGTCTTTCAATCTTGGCGACATCTTTCCCACTCTCAGTTATCCCATCATTACTGCCCTGGATCGCGGCGATCTTGACGCCTTGTACAAAGCCCAGAGACGCCATATGCCCGGTCAGCTCGGCGATAACGCCACCAAGGAGTTCGTCCTTAGGCATGTTTTTGAAATCGCGGTGGAACTCATCAAGGAGCCATCCGATCTGCTGAGGGTACTCCTGCGCCGTCACTACCGCGGACAGTGTATACCCGGGGTTCTCGACGACCGCTTTATCCAGATTCTCCGGCAAACTGACAGCTTCGCCGGGTGGCCTCTGGAGAGAATCGTTCCGGATCGGGAAGCTTTTTTGTCCTTCCTACAAGAACGCTGGCCATTGTTCCTGAACCGGGGGCATGTTCAGGACACCCAGACCGGTGTAGAAGAATATGCCGGATACATCTTCCAGATACCGGGACCGCCGGATCTGCCGTTTGATCACCATGATGTCCGCGTTTACATGGACACCTTCTTTCTTGAAGGTCTTCTGCACCCGGTCACCCACGAACAGGCGGGAATGATCGCCAAGACCTGGGCCGGTATCGGTGTCCGAACCGACTTTGCCGGAGATCGAACGCGTCGTCTGGAAAAGCTGCTTGCCGGCATCCGCACTGCTATTCCGGCTGAGGATGTTCGCTATGGAGAGTGGTTATTATTTGCCCGCGGTTGGGCGGAGTTGATCGTCATTGCCCATGAGGCGCCCGCTGATATCAAAACCGAGCAAGGAATCAAAGAAATTCAGACCCACGTTGACCATGCCTTCACTTCCTGGTTGACCCGGAGGTTCGCCGGGCTGATCAACCTGCCTCCTGCGCCGCCGGTCATGCTCCATCATCTGCCCCGATACCTAGCGCGCCAGGTGATTGAGGACAAAACGTTCAAGGCCGCTCTCTTGGTGATTGACGGGCTGGCCTTGGACCAGTGGATCGTGGTGCGTAAAATAATTGCGTCCCAGCGGCCCATGATCCGCTTCCGGGAAAACGTTGTATTTGCCTGGGTTCCGACACTCACCTCGGTCTCCCGGCAAGCCCTCTTCGCCGGCAAGCCGCCGATTTTCTTTCCGAACAGCATCCTGACGACCGAGAAGGAATCTGCCTTGTGGTCACAGTTCTGGGCAGATCAAGGACTGACGCCGAACGAGATCGCCTACGCCAAGGGATTTGGTGACGGAAGCTTGGCCCATCTCGAAGAGATGCTTACTCATCCCAGAATCAGGGTGGCGGGGCTGGTCATAGACAAGGTTGATAGAATCATGCACGGCATGGAACTGGGCACGGCGGGCATGCACAACCAGGCGCGTCAATGGGCGGAACAGTCTTACCTGGCCTCTCTTCTTGACCTGCTCCTCGACCGGGGATTCCTGGTTTTTCTGACATCAGATCACGGAAACATTGAAGCAGAAGGTTGTGGACGTCCCTCGGAAGGGGCAGTCGCCGACCTGCGCGGCGAACGGGTCCGCATCTATTCCGATCCGCTTCTGAGGAAAAAGGTCGGAGATCGATTTCCGGACGCGGTGGAATGGCCGCCCATTGGGTTGCCGAATGATTATCTACCCTTACTGGCACCCTCTCGAAAAGCGTTCGTTCGTGAAAAAGAACGTCTCGTCAGTCACGGTGGGATATCCATAGAGGAAGTCATCGTTCCTCTTGTTCAAATAGAGAAGAAGTCCGTATGAAACCCAAGAGTCGGATACAGCAGATCGGCATTGACAGGATCGTTCGCCTGGAATGGTTGGAACGAACGGCTCAACTTGCTTTGGCCGTCAATCAGCCAAGCACAGTCAAGCAAAGCATGTTGGAAATTTTAGCGACCAGTTTTCCAACATCCAACCCATCTGTCCGGGGGTCACTTGCCAAAACGGTAACTATTTTGATGAATGTCTGGTTATCCGGACCAAAGGAAATTGCCGATTTGAGGAAAGTCGGATTGGAGTTGCTGCGCATAAAGTCGGGCGGAGATCGTCTGGCGATACATTGGGCTATGCTTATGGCAACTTATCCCTTCTGGGGCGCTGTAGCAGGCCAGGCAGGACGGCTGCTGAGGCTTCAGGAAACCATCACCGCGGAACAGGTTCAGCGCCGCATCTGCGAACAGTACGGCAAGCGGGAATCCGTTTTCAGAAGGGTTCGTTACGTCCTCAGATCTTTTATTGCCTGGGGGGTGCTGCAGGAAACCGAAACAAAAGGCATCTATCGTCGTGGGTTGTCCTTATCTATTGACGATCCCCAACTTATCGCATGGGTGATTGAGGCTGCCCTTCATGCGAACCCCAACGGCTCGACAAGATTCACAGACCTTCTGGAGAGCACAAGCCTATTCCCGTTTCGTCTTGTGACGATTTCCGCGGAACAACTGACCGCAACATCACCCCGCCTGGATCTCTTTCGTCACGGCATGGATGAAGTCCTCGTAATGTTGCGTAAAAAGTAAAATATTTAAGAATAATCTCTGGGAGAATTGATAAAAGATTGGAGCGGGCGATGGGAGTCGAACCCACGACGTCCAGCTTGGGAAGCTGACATTCTACCGCTGAATTACGCCCGCTCATAGAGAACAATCAAGACAATTTGCATGGATACAAATTCGGGAACCATCTTAATCAACAGATACTTTTTGTCAAGGGTTTTTTCGCCCGAGTCTTATGGCTACCGACTTCCCATGGGCATCCAGACCTTCCATTTCTGCAAACCGCAGCGCATGAAAGCCATACCTTCGCAGGGCTTCATCCGAAAAATTAAGCACACTGGTCCGCTTCACGAAGTCGTATACTCCCAGAGGAGAGGAAAATCTTGCCGTTCCTCCTGTGGGAAGAATATGGTTGGGACCTGCAATATAATCTCCCAACACTTCCGGGGTATTGTGACCGAGGAACACCGCCCCTGCATGTCTGATCTTGTCCAGTATTTCCCATGGGTTTTCAACCATCAATTCGAGATGCTCCGGGGCAAACCGGTTGGCTATCTGAACAGCTTCCTCTATATTCCGGGTCAAAACAATGGCCCCAAATGCCTCCAGAGAAAGCTCGACAATGGATCTCCTGCACAGTGTTTCCATCTGGGCATTCACCTCGGACAACACCTCTCCGGCTAATCCCTCATCCGGTGTCAGCAGAACGGCGCTGGCCATTTCATCATGCTCCGCCTGGGCGAGGAGATCGGCGGCGACATGATCCGCCGCAGCTGTTTTATCGGCAATCACCACAATCTCGCTGGGACCGGCAATCATATCGATGGCGACCCGGCCGTAAACCATTTTTTTTGCTGCGGCGACATAGGCATTGCCGGGTCCGACAATCTTCTCCACCCCTGGAATCGATTCCGTCCCATAGGCCAGCGCCGCTATCGCCTGGGCGCCGCCGATTTTGAAGATGCGCGTTACACCGCTCAGTTTTGCAGCAGCGATTACAAGAGGGTTTACCAGCCCATCCCGGGATGGCGGCGTCACCAGAACAATATCTCGCACACCCGCAATCTTCGCAGGAACAGCGGCCATAATCACCGTGGACGGATAGCTGGCAAGACCGCCGGGAGCATAGATTCCCACGCGCTCCAGCGGCAATATGCGCTGCCCCAGTTTGACGCCTTCTTCATCCGAGAAAATCCCACCCCTGATTTCCTGTTTACGGTGAAACATCTCAATCCGTTCCGCGGCCACCTTGAGAACGTTCAGATCCTCGTTTCCGACCCGGCCCAGAGCCTGTCCGGTTTCTTCGGCAGAAACAGCTACTGTATCAGTGTTCAGGGTGCACCCGTCGAATTTTTCGGTATATTCAAAGAGGGCCTGATCTTTCCTTACGGCGACATCTTCGACAATGCCTTTGACAACCGACCAGATTTTTTCATCAAAAACATTGCCGCGCTGTTTGATCCTCCGGAACACTTCTTCAAAAAGCGCATCCGTCGTGCGAATAATGTTCATGTTATTCAGAAATCCTTTTTATATTGGCGCCGAGTGAGGACAGTTTCTTTTCGATCTTCTGATATCCTCTGTCGATATGATACACCCTGGACAGTTCCGTTCTGCCCTCCGCCGCCAGCCCGGCAAGGATCAGGGAAGCCGATGCCCGGAGATCCGTGGCCATCACGGGAGCCCCTCTGAGTTTCGAGACACCTTTGACCATGGCGCTGTTCCCCTGAATCACGATATCAGCCCCCATACGCATCAATTCACTCACATGCATAAACCTGTTTTCGAAAACCGTCTCCGTGATCACGGAAAGTCCGTTGCCAATGGTCATCATGGCCATGATCTGGGCTTGCAGATCCGTCGGGAAACCGGGGTAGGGAAGAGTTTTTACATCAATGCTTTTGATTTTTCTTTTCCCTGCCGCCCTGATACCCCCCTCCACGGGCGTAACGTCCATTCCCGCATCTCTCAGCTTTGCAATCAGGGCGTCCAGGTGTGACGGATCGCAGCCCAGTAGTCTGATATCCCCACCCGTAATGCCTGCGGCAATCATGAACGTCCCCGCTTCAATCCGATCCGGCATCACCGCGGCCTCGACGGAATGCAGACAATCAACGCCGTCTATTCTAATGACATCCGTCCCGGCGCCGGAAATTATTGCACCCATACCGTTCAGCACCTCGGCAAGATTGATGATTTCCGGTTCTCTGGCCGCATTCTTCAGGACCGTCGTTCCTTCGGCAAGACAGGCAGCCATCATGATATTTTCTGTCCCCGTTACGGTAGAAATGTCAAAATAGATCGTCGCCCCTTTCAGTTTACTCGCCCTGGCTTCCACATAACCATCTTTTAATTCCACCTCGGCCCCCAAATCCTGGAGGGCCTTGATGTGCAGATTGACGGGTCTTGCCCCTATGGCACATCCACCCGGAAGAGAAACCCTCGCCATGCCCATCCGCGCGACAAGAGGCCCGAGAACCAGAATGGAGGCTCTCATGGTCTTGACCAGGTCATAGGAAGCCTCACAATGGTCTATGGCGTTTGTATTGATTTCTACGGTTGAATCTCCCTCAACCCTGACACCAAAACTTTTCAAAAGCTTCTTGGTGGTCTTGATATCCACAAGATCAGGAATATTGTGAAAAGTACATGCGCCCGGTGTTAGAAGAGAAGCGACCATGATCGGAAGGGCCGCATTTTTTGCCCCGCTGATATGAACATCACCGCAAAGCCTCTCACCCCCGGAGATGACAATTTTATCCATCGATGATCCTTTCCTTCCTTCTCGCTGTAAAGGCCCTCTCAACACCGGCATAATCGGGAATGAAAGCAATATCATCATAGAGACTCAAGTCTTCCAGTATCTCTACGATCCGGCCTTTGTGCTCTGCCCCCATTTCAAGAAAAAGCCTGCCTCTTTCCTTTAAATAAAAAACTCCCTGATTCATGATGTCCCGGTGGAATTCCGTTCCTTTCAATCCGGCCACGAGGGCCGATCTGGGTTCAAACTCTCTGACACCCGGAGGAAGAGATTCGAACTCGTCCTCGGAAATATAGGGTGGATTGGAAACAATAATATCAAATTTTTCAGAAACAGGTTCGAAAAGTGATCCCCGTCGAAAGGAAATCTGAGGGTCAACACCATTTTCCCGGGCGTTTTTTATCGCAACCAGAAGCGCACCCTGAGAAATATCGGTTGCCACAATCCGTGCGTTTTTCAATTCAGATGCCAGCGCCACACTGATGGCGCCGCTGCCCGTACCGATTTCGAGGATCACAAGATGTTTGCAATCCCTGGTTGAATATTCCCTGAGAATCGCTTCAACCAGTATCTCCGTTTCCGGCCTGGGAATAAGAACCTCCCTGCTCACCTCAAAAGAAAGAGACCAGAATTCTTTCTGCCCGATGATATAGGCGACAGGCTCCCCGGCACGGCGCCTGGCAACCCAGCCGTTAAATTGATGAAGCTCCTCTTCGGTCAGCATCTTTTCCGAATGGGCATAAAGATTGAGACGATCCGTTTTTAGAAAATGGGATAAAAGAACCTCCGCATCAAGCCTCGGCGTGCCAGAACCATGACGTTTCAGATCCAGTGTCGCGCAGTTAAGAACGCTCCGGATGTCCATGTAGCTTGCACCATGCCCCTAAAACTCTTTTTCCTGCTAACCGGTGGACTGTTTCAGGGCTTCAGCCTGGAAATAGGTCGAGAGGGCATTGATGGCAACCTGAATGTCTCCATCAAGAAAGTTTTCCAGATTGTATAGCGTCAGTCCGATCCGGTGATCCGTCATCCTTCCCTGGGGGAAATTGTAGGTTCTGATCCGTTCACTCCTGTCTCCGCTCCCCACCTGGCTCTTCCTCGACTCTGAAATTTCGGCATTCTGCTTCTGAACCATCATATCCATGAGCCTGGCCCTGAGAACCTTCATTGCCTTGGCCTTATTCTTGTGCTGCGATTTTTCATCCTGACAGGTAACAACCAGCCCCGTAGGAAAGTGGGTGATTCTGACGGCTGAGTCCGTCGTATTGACACTCTGCCCGCCATGACCGCTTGAATGGTAGACATCTATCCTCAATTCATTCGGATCAATCTGGACATCAACCTCCCTTGCCTCCGGCAGAATGGCAACAGTTACAGCGGACGTATGAATCCGGCCCTGTGCCTCAGTCGCAGGAACACGCTGCACCCGATGGACCCCGCTTTCGTATTTCAATCGGCTGTATGCCCCCTTGCCTTCAATCAGGGCGATAATTTCCTTGAATCCGCCCATGCCGCCCGCGGGATTGCTGCTCACCACATCGACCTTCCAGCGACATCTCTCTGCATATCGGGCATACATTCTGAAAAGATCCCCTGCGAACAACCCAGCCTCATCGCCACCCGTTCCCGCTCTGATCTCAAGGAATACATTCTTTTCATCATTCGGATCTTTGGGAAGAAGGAGACTCCTTAATGCATTCTCCAGTACAGTCAGACGGTCCTTAAGTTGCGGCATCTCTTCCCTGACAATCTCTTTCAGCTCTTCATCATTTCCATGCAATAAGGCCTGTCCTTCCTCGATGCCTTTCTGCGTTACTTCATATTCTCTGAAGGTTTCCACAAGGCCACGGAGATCGGAATGCTCCACGGCATACTTCTGATAGAGCGCTTGCTTGTTGACAACATCAGGATCACTCAACAATTTTTCGAGCTCTGTATACCTCGTCTCAATGTCCTTCAGTTTCTCGAACATGGTATCCTTAATTTTCGCAATATATTACTTTGGGGGGAAACAGGCGCCGGACACATTGTCCTTTGCATTTAAATAACGATGCAATCTTAAGGAGAAATGGCTCCCTTAATCATCGACAGGCACCGGCGATAAAAAATGTTCTGTCAGACATTCATTGGTGGCGGGACAAGTTAAATCCTGAGTGATCGGAATCTGCTTATTTACAAGAAACGCTTAAGCGGATTTTTCGGCATACTTCCTTTTAAATCGTTCCACCCTCCCTGCTGCATCAACGATCTTCTGTTTCCCTGTCAAGAAGGGATGACATTGGGAACAGATTTCTACTTTAATCTCCTTCTTGGTTGACTTTGTCTTAATTACATTTCCACATACACAGGTAATCGTTGTTTCTGCGTATTCCGGGTGAATGCCTTCTTTCATGGTAAGTTTCTATCCTCCTTAAAAAACGATGTCCTCTTTTTTTCGCATCTTACCACATATATATCAGGTCATGCGGGGGAGGCATTATATACAACCCGATGATAAATTCAAGCTATTTATTTATAAAACCGCACCTGTATCCCTATTGATTCATGGAATTCAGGAAGGCCTGGTTCGTTTCCGTCTTTCTGATCTTGTCCATGATAAATTCCATGGCATCCATGGGATTCATTTCCTGGAGAAGCCTTCTTAAAATCCAGATCCTGTTGAGATTGGTCTTTGGTATCAGGAGTTCTTCCTTTCTTGTACCTGAACGGATAAGGTCAAAGGCAGGGAATATTCTTCTGTCCGCGATCCGGCGATCCAGGTGAAGTTCCATGTTTCCCGTTCCCTTGAACTCTTCAAAAATCACTTCATCCATTCGGCTTCCCGTATCGATGAGAGCCGTGGAGATAATGGTCAGGCTGCCACCGTTTTCAATGTTCCTTGCGGCGCCAAAAAATCTCTTCGGTTTATGCAAGGCGTTGGAATCAACGCCACCGGACAAAACCTTGCCGCTCGGCGGAACCACTGTATTATATGCCCTGGCAAGCCTGGTAATGCTGTCAAGGAGAATCACCACATCTCTTTTATGTTCAACAAGGCGTTTTGCCTTCTCAATCACCATTTCAGCAACCTGGACGTGTCTTGTGGCGGGCTCGTCAAAAGTGGATGATACGACCTCTCCATCCACACTCCTTTGCATGTCCGTCACTTCTTCGGGACGTTCATCGATCAGGAGAACCATCAGAATGACTTCTTTATGATTTGCCCTGATGCTGTGGGCGATATCTTGAAGGAGAACCGTTTTCCCCGCTCTCGGAGGCGATACGATCAAACCCCTTTGCCCTTTTCCAATGGGTGTAAAAAGGTCCATGATTCTTGTCGATAAATTTTCGGGATCGGATTCAAGATTCAGCTTCTCCTGCGGATACAGGGGCGTAAGATTATCAAAGAGGATTTTCTCCCTGGATGCCTCCGGCGTTTCAAAATTAACCATATCCACCTTGAGAAGGGCAAAATATTTTTCGCCATCCTTGGGGGGTCTCACCTCTCCGGAGACGGTATCACCGGTTCTCAGACTGAATCTCCGGATCTGTGAAGGGGAAATGTAAATGTCATCGGGGCTCGGAAGATAATTATAATCCACAGCCCGAAGAAAACCGAAGCTGTCCGGCAGAATTTCCAAAACTCCTGAGCCGGAAATGACCTCATTCTTTTCGGCCTGGGACTGCAGGATCGCAAAGATGAGGTCTTGTCTTCTCATGCCGCTTGCGCCTGCAACACTCAAATCCTTGGCAAGATTTGTCAGTTCACTGATTGGCAATCTTTTGATCTCTTCGATATTCATGATGTGTTCCCTTGAATATTCCTTTCTTTACAAATTCCGAAACCGGAAAAACATTCATGTAAAATATTTTAATTCCTGATTAAATCGCATTATTTCTTGACGAAGATACGGGGCAGTGGCTCATGCAACGAAATATGAAAGAATACCGTGGATTTATAACAATGGGTTGCTCATTTCGAGCTTCAGAAAACGATCCAAAAGGAAGGACTTCTTTTTTACACCTTTCTAAATTTAACTATTCTTTATACCAACCCATGTATCATGTCAAGCATTTTTCATCTCAGACAGATCTGTTTTCCTTTAACATCATGAAATTGATCTGCCTTCCCGTCTTTCCAGCTTCGCCTCGATGAGAAAAAAAGATGTCTTTCCGGCAGGATGTGCAGATGTCTGCAGAAAATACATTCTCCGCAGGAATGCCTGCCTGAATCAATTGCCCTCTGTTGGCTGAGGGGAGATCCAGCATCCATTTTCCCTTTTTTCCGCACGGATTGAACGCGGATTTCCAGCTTCCATCGCCTGCCACCGCACTGAATACGGTCTCATCCACCTCATAGCAGCAGGGGCCGATTGCCGGACCGATCACGGCGACCATGTCCGCAGAGCGGGAAAAAAATGTTTCCGCAAAGGCTGTCACGGTCTTTGCGGCAATATTCAGAGCTGTTCCTCTCCAGCCTGCGTGGACAACCCCGATGATCCTTTTCTCCCTGTCTGCCAGAAATACGGGCACACAGTCCGCCGTTTTAATTCCGATGGCCAGGCCGGACAGGTCGGTAACGATGGCATCACATTGATGACTCTGATCCTTAAGAACGCTTATGTTTGCATCATCCACTATCAGAATCCTGTCGCCGTGAACCTGGTGAACGACAAAAAACTGGTCTGCACGAAGATTGAACGCGGATGCGACAATGCCCCAGTTCTTGCGAATCCTATCGCTGCCGTCGCCCTCGCGCACACTGAAATTCAGACTGGCAAAATGCCCCTCACTGACCCCGCTCCAACGGGTGCAGAAGGCATGAACAAGAAAATCACAACTATTCAGGGCGCCGGACTCCAGATATTCTATGGAATCTTTCTTTGAAAACCGGAACATGGGTCAGTCAAACTCCTGAATGCTTTTCCCCGATATGCGATTCAAAAAACCGCAGAGTTCCGACATATCATCCGGAAGAGGCGAAAAAAAAGATAAGGTTTCATCGGTGACGGGATGAGAAAAAGCGATCTCGCATGCATGCAGCGCCTGTCTGCTCATCTCCTTCAGCTTTGATCTCAGAAGGGGATGATTCACCGTATTGGCCCGTTTGGGACTGCCGTACACACCGTCTCCCACCACGGGATAACCGGCAGCTGCCAGATGCACCCTGATCTGATGCGTTCTTCCCGTCTTCAGATCCACCTCCAACAGGGTTGCGACCCCGTATCTCTCGCAAACACGCCAGTGTGTCAGGGCATCCTTCCCCCGCCTGCTTCCTGTCGACATCTTCTTCCGGTCTGTCGGATGTCTTCCCACCGGCGTCTCGATGATCCCTTCATCTTTTTTCGGATTTCCATATACCAGAGCCCTGTATATCTTTCGGACCTCATGCTGCTTGAACTGCAGGGCCAGTCCCCTGTGCGCCGCATCCGATTTTGCCACCAGAAGCAGTCCCGACGTGTTTTTATCCAGCCGGTGGACTATTCCCGGCCGCAGGACGCCGCCTATTCCGGACAGGTCTCTGCAATGAAAAAGCAGCGCGTTGACCAGTGTTCCCTGTTGATTTCCCGCCGCCGGATGGACGACCACTCCCGCCGGTTTATCGACCACCAGAATATGCTGATCTTCAAAAATGACGTTCAGGGGAATATTTTCGGGAAGGGTCTGATCGATTCTTGGTTCCCGCTTTTGAAGACAAACGACGTCTCCCTGTTTCAGCCTGTAACCGACCCTCGTATGGACATGATTGACCCGGACCAGTCCCTCTTCCACCACCTTCTTGATCTGTGAACGGGATAAATCCAGGCGCTTCCCGGAAAGGAAAACATCAAGTCTCGATCCCGCTTCATGGGAAAGGACAATAAATTCAAAGGTTTCCTCGTTTCGCATATCCACCGGTCATTCCGTCATGATGAAACGGCCTGTTTCAGCCCTTCTTTGATGAATGGATATTCCGCTTCAGCGATTGTCCGCAGGTCAAGCAGCACTTCCTCTTCCGCAATACGCGTAATGATCGGTACGTCCAGACGCCTCAGGCGTTCCTCCAGGTTGACGGGCGACAGGCGTTCGGACACGATGCGGATCAGAACGGTGGGAATGGCCTGAGTGGGGAGAGAACCTCCGCCCGCCATGGAAAATCCTTCCTTCAGGGACAGGGCAACCCCTTCAAGACGCTCACGTTTCAATATGGCCAGCAGTTTTTTTGCCCGTCTTGATACGTCCTGAACCGGTTCGGTCAGCATCCTCAAAACAGAAAGGCTTAAGACAGCCGCTTCCGGTTGCAGGTAATGCATCATCGTTCCTTCCAAAGCGGCCAGTGTCAATTTATCGATCCGCAGCGCCCGGTTCAGGGGGTTCTGCTTGATCCGCCGGAGTACGTCTTTCTTACCGAGAATGATCCCCGCCTGCGGACCGCCCAGGAGCTTATCCCCGCTGAAGGTGATGACATCCACTCCCGTTCCCAGTACGTCACTCACGGTAGGCTCCCTTTCCAGTCCGTAGCGATCCAGTTCCGTAAAACAGCCGCTTCCCAGGTCATGCATGACGGGGACACCCTGCTTTTTTCCTAAGGCAACGAGCTCGCGAATCTCCGCCTCTTCGGTGAAACCGACTATCCTGAAATTACTCGTATGGACCTTTAGGATAAGACCGGTTTCCGGTCCGATGGCTTTCTCGTAATCCGACAGGCGCGTTCGATTCGTCGTCCCCACCTCGCGGAGGCGGGCGCCGCTCTTTTCCATTACATCCGGTATCCGGAATTCACCGCCGATCTCAACGAGCTCTCCTCTGGAAACGATTGCCTCCTTCCCCTGGGCGAGGGTATTGAGGACCAAGAGAACCGCCGCGGCATTGTTGTTGACGACAAGAGCGTCCTCCGCGCCGGACAGTTCACACAGGAGTTTCTGCACATGGTGATAGCGAAGGCCTCTTTCGCCTTTCTCGATATCATATTCCAGATTTGAATATCCTGCGGCGATATCGGCAATTCTTGCCAGCGCTTCTGCACAGAGGGGCGCCCGGCCCAGATTGGTATGCAAAATCACTCCTGTCGCATTCACGACACGCCGCAGCCGATATCGATGCAACTCATCGATGATTTCCATCACCTGTCCGGCAACCCGGCTTTCTTCAGGCAGGCGGATGTCCGTAACATCTTTCTTTGCCTCCATGATGCTCTTTCTGAGTCCCTCGACGACGGAACGGCAGGCAGATTTCACAATATGTCTCGGCGCCTTTGCAAAGGCGCCATTCTTCTCCAGGATAAGCATCACCTCATCAATCTTGGGAAGGCTTCTCAACAATTCTTTTCTGTGATCATTCATCTTTTACAATCCTCTATCAATCCTGTCCGGTTTATGAAGTGATCCGTCTCCTGCAGAAATCACGAAAGTTGTTTACGGCAATGAAAAATTCCCTCATCATGATCACCCACATGTAGCATCCCCGCTTTGTCAGGTAGAAACAGGGGTTGCGATATCGTAAACCACCTGCCAGGGAAAAAGCAAGGATATCGGGCCACAGGAGCCGGGAAAAAACACCGCCGTATTTTTCCCTCAAAGCCGCTGCATCCAGTTTCATGCCGAATAATTTCATGAGGAAATCATAGCGCAGCCGGTCTCTCAGAGAAAATTCCCGAAAGGCCATGACGGGTATTTCGCCCTGATCGATGCGGGCTATGTATTCAGAAATGTCAAATGTGTTCGCATAGCACATCCCGTTCAGGTAGCCGATCGATCCGCTACCGAGACCGGCATATTCATCGTAATCGACAATATACTCATCAATCATGGCGGCTTTTTTCGAGAAGCACCACGCCGAGGAGAACCGATAGGAGGGAACCAGGCGCTCCGAAATTCGATGGTAGAACTGTTCTTCTTTCCCGTAATCGACCTGTCCGAATGTCCGGGCAACGGTATGCCGTGTCGAGTCGGAGACCATGAGGGGGTAATAGGTAATCTGATCCATCCCGATATCCAGCAGGATATCAAGGTCCCTGTCAAGTATGGTCATGGTCTGGGAAGGAAAATTGAACATCATATCGGCGTTGAGGGTGTCAAATTGCCCGAGGGCTTGTGACAAACGCCCGGCAATCATTTCGCCGCTGCCGTATTTTTCGTAACGATCCATATGTTTCAGGAGCCGGTCATCAAAACTCTGTATGCCCACAGACAGCCGGTTCACACCGATTCGCTTCAAGGCAGCCAGGTTATCGTCGGTCAGATGATTCGGGTTGGTTTCAACAGAAATTCCCCGCAGGGGAAATAATTGTTTGGCCAGAAATAGCGTTTCCTCCAGTTCTTCCATGAGCACGGTCGGCGTCCCTCCGCCGACATAGACGCCGCCGAAGGCATAGCCCAAATTTTTATAGAGGATCATCTCTTTTCTGAGGGCATTGAAATAATTGCGACACAGCTTTTCATCAAACACGGTACGATGAAAGGAACAATAGGGACAGAGCTGTTCACAAAAGGGAATATGAATATAAAGAAGGCATGATTTCGTGATATCCCCGGGGACAAGGGCCGGTTCTCTCCGGTCGTGAAAATTCATGGCCCTGGAGAATTCCCGTTTCGCTATTTGTGTGATTATGGCATTCAACAATGTTTTTACTCTTGACGGTTCCAGTGATATACATGCCGGGGAATAACAAACATCCATCAAATTATCAAGGGCAATCGAACGCTTCCATTCCCTTGAAATATCGAACAGGGGATGTTATAGAATTTTATAGCAGCTTTTATCACAGGAGAGCGGCATGTCACACGGAAAAGTATTAACACTATGGAACGATGAAAAGATCAATGAGGAAGAAACCCGCATTTTGAGAAAGCCCTCTTCCGAAATACCGGTTCCGTTTGACGAAGAAAGAAAAAGGGACATCAAGACCCTGATCGACACATTTCTGGAAAGGGAAGACGGAGTGGGGCTGGCGGCGCCTCAGATCGGCATCTTGAGAAGAATCATCGTCTTCAGGAATAAAGGATTTGATGAAAAAAGCTGGTCAAAAACCGAAAAAGACTATGATGTTCTTATCAATCCCCGGATCACCCAGGCCCGCGGAGACATGGTGACCATGGCGGAAGGATGCCTGTCCTGCCCGGAAATTCAGGTCGAAATCAGCAGGTTTCCCGAGATCAAGGTCCGGGCCTGTGATACAGCGGGCCGTAAAATAAGCAGGCGATACACGGATTACCTGGCCCGGATTGTCCAGCATGAGATAGACCATCTCGACGGAAAGCTCATCGTCGATTACGATGGCGCATTGTATATTCCAAAAAAGAAACAGGAATTTTTTGCAGCTTTTTTCGGTAAGAAGTAGACGTGAGATGGACGCATCGCCCCTGTCCCCTGACCTCCAATATCACCTGTCAAAAAAATGAACTACCCCGCAGCAAGCTACGGGATATCAAACCTGTTTTAAGAATCGATTCGCCCCAAGGGGCGGGGAATTATACCCTTAGTACCATATTTCAAAAATACGGTTACGTAAAATGATCTTGATTCACGACA
>CAZIQY010000002.1:0-77824 GCA_964541605.1 uncultured Syntrophaceae bacterium
TTGCTTCTATGCACATTTGTTAGGTTTGACTTGCAGACAGGACAAAATTTAATATCTGGCTGTTGACCTGGAAGATTCGCCATCGTAATCCCCTTTTGTCTGTACTGTGAGGCTAACGATTCAGAGTTTTTACGGCGCGTAGCTAAGGCAAAAAACGGAACGGAGTTGATCAAACCCTCTCGACGAATTGCATCTCTCTGGAACGTCAATTGGCAACGCTTGTAGTGTAATGGCTACTATGGGGAATATTTCCCCTAAAATCAAGGAATAAATCGAAGCCATTGTATGGCCGTACACTTGTGATGATGATTCCCATTTGCTATCAATAGCAGTTTCGGCTTTTGAAGATTTGTGGAAGAAGCAGAAGCGGCATCTACTGCGCTTCACCCAGAAACACGAAGGCGCCCCAGTAGTAGGGATGGTCGGAGCCGTAGCGGGACTTCACCGTTTGCCGCTGTTTGAGAGCCGCATTGCGAAGGGCTGCGGCCCGGTTCATTTTGCCTGATTGCAGGTTCTTGTAGAAAGAAACCATCAGTTCCTTCGTCTCCCGGTCGGGAACCTCCCAGAGGCTCATGACAAGGCTCTTGGCACCCGCCTGGGTGAATGCCCTTCTTAGCCCATAGACCCCTTCACCGTTTTTGACGTCCCCCATGCCCGTATCACAGGCCGATAGAACCACCATGTCTGTTCCCCGGAGATTGAGACCTAAAATCTTTTCTGCTGTTAAGATGCCATCTGTTACACCTTCCTGAGCCAGGGAACGGTTTGCCCCCGTCAGGGCGAGACCAGAACGTAGGAAGGGGTTCTCAATGCGGACAGGTTTCTTTGCGAAAGGCGCTTCCTTGGCGGTAATGATGATGCCCCGGCTTTTGTCATCCATAAGTAAGAACCAGTCCTGATCGGAGAGGAAAAAGCCATGGGTGGCCAAGTGCAGGATCCGGGGACTTTTCTTTTGCATCAGGACAGACTCCCTTGCGGTTTTACCTGTGTAGGTATCACAAGCGGAACGGCCCAGGAGGGCGGCGATGGCGTTCACTTCCTCTTTCGTCCCCGGCAGTCTTGAGAAGGTGAGTCCCTGCATCTGCCGGGAGCGTGTCATGGGTCTTTCTTTGTCTGTAGAAGTTGGTCCGGCGGCCAGGTCAAAATCCGGGTCGCCCAACAAGAGGGCCTTCTTTCCTTTTGCCTTGATCATGCCGTAACCGGCAATATCCCTCCCTGCGGAGACGTAGTGAAAAGTATGTGCATCAATGAGATAGCGGCCTTTGTCATCACGCAGAACCTCAAAGGGGATGAGGTTGAGGCTGCCATCAGGGGAAAGAAAGAGTTGTCTTGATCCGCCTATGGCTACTGTCAACGGAGAGAAGATCGCTTTGTAAAGATCAGCGCTCTGTTTCGCCAAAATATCGGGCGGGGTCTTGCTGCTTCCCAGGGACTTCTTGAAGGCCGCCACCTTCTGGTCGATGCTGTCGGCATTGCCGAGATCAACCAGAGAGACTTCGGAACCCTTTCCGGGGGAGAGGACAAAAGCGAGGTAGCGGGAGGCGTCCCACTTGCCGGTTTTGAAATCATAGTCCCGGATCCTGGCCATCTCAATGAGTACCGCACCCTTTGGGAGGGCGGAAGCGATGGCGGATGTTGTGGCTATCTTTGTCTTTCTCTGCTGGGCGTAAGCCTGACTCAGACGGCTGAGTTGCCCCTCCAGGGTTTCCTTACGGCTGGTCAGATCGACGATGCGCTTCTGATAGCCTTCAGCAGCGCCTTCTTTTCGAGGTCCTCCCAAGACGAGCTGGGCCAGTTCCTGCCTGATTCCAATCAGCTTCGCAAAGATTTCTTGTGCCTGGGGGTTGTCCCCCGCAGCAAGGACATCCTGTATCCTCTTCTGGGTTTCAAGAAGGATTCCCTTGCGTGTGAGCCAGACATCGAAAGCGTTCCTTATGGCTTCTGGCTTGTCCGGGAAGCACTGCCGGATCAAGCTGAGGTAAGCGAAAAAGTTGCCCTCCCGGGTTGCCAGAAATTTGGTCTGCTGGGCCTCCGGGGCAAAGCCAAGGATTTGGTCGATCTGCTTGCGATCAATCAACTGGGATCGTTCCGTGAGGTCAAGGGCCTCGCCGCTCCTTCCCTGGGCAGCGCAGAGCACGGCCAGATTGTTCAGGGCAATGGCGGTGTCGAGATGTTCCGGCCCCATGACTTTCTCCCTGATTGCCAGGGAGCGCCTGTAGAGGGGCTCTGCCTTTTCATAAGCACCCATGGTCTTATAGAGCACGGCCAGGTTGTTCAGAGCAAGGGCGGTGTCGGGATGTTCCGGTCCCATGAGTTTCTCACAGATATCCAGGGAGCGCTTGTAGACAGGCTCTGCCTTGTCGTAGGCACCCATAATCCTATAGTGTTCTGCCAGATTGTTCAGGGCAATGGCGGTGTCGGGATGTTCCGGCCCCAGGGTTTTCTCTTTGATCGCCAGGGAACGCAGATATAGGGGTTCCGCCTTCTCATAAGCACCCATGATGTCATAGAGTCCAGCCAAGTTGTTCAGGGTAGTGGCGGTGCTGGGATGTTCCGGTCCCATGACTTTCTCCTTGATTGCCAAGGAGCGCCTGTAGAGAGACTCTGCCTTGTCGTAGGCACCCATGGTGTCGTAGAATAAAGCCATGTTGGTCAGGGTAGTGGCGGTGCTGGGATGTTCCGGTCCCATGACTTTCTCACAAATTGCCAGGGAGCGCCTGTAGAGAGGCTCTGCCTTGTCGTAGGCACCCATAGTACTATAGAGACCAGCCAGATTATTGAGAACAGCGGCGGTATCGGGATGTTCCGGCCCCATGACTTTCTCCCTGATTGCCAGGGAGCGCCTGTAGAGGGGCTCTGCCTTTTCATAAGCACCCATGGTCTTATAAAACACGGCCAGGTTGTTCAGAGCAAGGGCGGTGTCGGGATGTTCCGGTCCCAGATCCTTCTCCCTGATTGCAAGAATTCTTTCGGCAAGGGGGATGGCTTCGTCGTATTGGCCCTGCTGGTAGAGTCGTAAAACCTCCTGGCTAAGTTCATTGGCCTTCTGAAGAGAGTACTCGTCTGACCATCCCGGTGTTCCCATCAGAAGAGCCACCGCCATAATCAAAGCGATGAGGAGTCCGTTTGTCGTGGTCATTTCATTTTCCTCAGTTTTTGCCTCTTTCAGATGGTAGACTCATTCGGATTTGATTTTCACCTGCCGAGCGCCTGTGGTGATAAAAACATCGGCGACGCCTTCCGAGAATTAAATAAGAAGTTTATATTGTATAGAAGTTAAGGGAAAGGCTCTTGAGTGTCAAGGTGAAATTGTCAGGAAAATGAAGCAAAACATGGTCATTGCCATTTGAAAACAGGTATGTTTCGGCAAAAAGCATTGGTGCTTGACTTCAGGAAGTACGCAAGAACCGGATGAGACATATTTTTGATGTTGAGAATTTTCCATTTTTTCCGTCATAGGGACGCTTCCTTATGCCTTTCTTTTTGCATCCATTTTGGGAAGATATGAAAAGATCATTCCGACAATACTGAGAAAACCAAGAATGGCAAAGATGTAACGAAAGCCGGCATACAGGTTGTCAACGGTGAAGCCCGGACTGGCCAGCGTTTGATCGCTTCCCGATTGATGAATGATTTGTGAAAAGATCGTTTCAAACACGCAGACACCGATGGTCACACCCAAATAGGTCACCGTGTTCAAAACGCCCGAAATGGCGCCTTCATCTTTGTCCGACGACGTTTTCATAATCAGATAATTGTTTGGAGGAATGAACATCCCGTTCCCGACAGCCCTGATCACGAAAAAGGCAACCACAAAAAGAAGACCCCCAAGATGAAGGGTAAACGAGAACAGGAAAAATGAAAACGCCGTGATGAACATCGCCAGAGTACCGATCATAACAGGATCCGTCCTGTCAGAATACCTTCCCGCAAGGGGAGGAACAACAACAAATACAACCGAATATATCATCAGAAAAAGACCGATGCGCACCGGGGTCATGTGTTTAATCAGGTCGAGATAGAAAGGAATCAAAAAATTGTGCGCGGCGATAGTCATAAAAATGATGAAATTTGCGAGTAAGAGAAAACAAAGCCGCGGATTCCTGAAAATGTCAAGATCGAGCAGCGGTGAGGCGCATCTCTTTTCCCACACCACGAAAGCGACACCGCAGAGCAGGAATAACATGAAACCCGAAACAATTCCCGCCGACAACCAGCCGTATTCCTGGCCGTTATTCAGGACAAACAACAACAGGGATATCGCGGCAAAGCTGAGGAAGGCGCCCGGAAAGTCAAACCGTTGGTCCTTGCAGTTTTGTTCATGCATCACCGGTGGAGGAATAACCTTTCCGGCGATGACAATTGCTGCGATCCCTATGGGAATGTTGATGAGAAAAATCCAGTGCCAGGAGATGTAGCCGGTGATGAATCCGCCCAGCGGCGCCCCGAGGGTGATACCCAGCGCGCTTGCCGAGGTGTATATTCCAAAAGCCCTCCCGCTCTTTTCGCGCGGAATGTGCCTGGATATGATCGCCAGAGAGGTAGCAGCCAGCATTGAGCTGCCAATCCCCTGCACAAATCGGGCGATTGTCAGCCAATCAACCGTATCGGAAACGCCGCAGAGGAGCGAGCCCGAGGTGAATAAAAAATAGCCCCAGAGGAAAAACTTCCTTAATCCGGTCCTGTCTGCTAATTTGCCAAACAACAGAAGCGTGCTTGCACTCGCCAGGACGTAGATAAAGATCACCCTGGATATGTCGCTGAGAGAGGTGTTGAAGTACCTTGCCATCGTCGGCAGGGATACATTGACGATATAGCTGTCCAGCCTTGCCATGAAGGTTGCCAGCGCGACACTGAAAATGATCAGGGCATCCCTGGATTTTTCATTACCGGGCATGTCTTTTTCTTAAGAGGTTTTTGGATTACGGCAGGGAGTATAGACGAAGTGGATTATTGAGTCAATTCCGGGAATCAAACCTGAAAAATAGTTGATCTCCTGTTCATCTGTCGATGTCTTCCACGTTGAAAGTGTCTGATTAATCTGTTATGAATGAAAAAAAATATGGAGAGAATAACAAGCCATGAATATCATCAAAATCATGCCATGCTTGGACATGAAGGAAGGCCGCGTTGTCAAGGGGGTGCACTTTGTGAATATCAAGGATGCCGGTGATCCCGTTGAGAATGCAGCCTTTTATCAAAAAGAAGGGGCTGATGAACTGGCTATGCTGGACATTGCCGCAACATTAGAGAATCGTAAAACACGCCTCGAATGGGTAAAAAGCGTTTCTGCGGTCATCACGATTCCCCTGACGGTAGGCGGCGGCATCAATAGCCTGGAAGATATTGAACTCGTCCTGGGCGCCGGCGCCAATAAGGTTTCCATGAACAGCGCCGCTGTGCAAAATCCTCTTTTGGTTCAAGAATCGGCAAAGAAGTTCGGTACAGAGAAGATTACTGTGGCCATTGACGCCCGGCGCAATGCCGCCATGCCCTCGGGATTTGAACTGGTCGTTGCCGGGGGAACGAAACCGGTGGGAAAAGATGCGATCGCGTGGGCAAGGCAATGCCAGGAACTGGGAGCGGGGGTGATCCTGCCGACGAGTATGGACGGTGACGGCACTCTGGCGGGATATGATCTGGAATTCACGAAGGCCGTTGCCGACGTCGTGACCATTCCGGTCGTCGCCTCAGGCGGGGCCGGACAACTGGAGCATTTCTATGAGGCTGTAACGAAGGGTGGCGCCTCGATTGTCCTGGCGGCTTCGGTATTCCATTTCCGGACATTCAGCATTCGACAGGTCAAAGAGTTTCTCCGGGACAGGGGCTTGTCCGTGAGCCTGAAATAAAAAAGGGATGAGAGTTTATTTAGAAGGATTTTCTTATGGGTGAACATCCGGGAATCCAACTTTCCGAGCTTCTTGATCACGGTGATCCCGATGCGATTCTCGCCTGCGTCGAAGACCTTTACCGATTTTTCTACGATCCGCAGGCCTTTACCCCGGTGGCAAACACCTTCTGCCGGATTGAGGAGCTTTTCAGGGGTGACTTTCCCGGATACCGGGGTTGTAATACGGAATACCACGACCTGTTCCATACCCTGGACATTTTCCTGGCCACCTCCCGCCTCATCGACGGCCGGAACCTCGGCGAGAAGCTCTTTGCCGAAAGAATGGCGACCGATCTTCTGCTGGCTGCCCTTCTCCACGATACCGGTTATATTCAGGAGATGAGCGACACCGTCGGAACGGGCGCCCGGCACACCAAAATGCATGTGTATCGGAGCATGGCCTTTGTTCAAAAAAACGCGGCTTATCTCGATTTGCCCCCGGAAGAGGTAGAAACCATCTGCCGCCTGATTAACTGCACCGGGCTTCAGATCGACTGCCGAGTTGAGTGCCGGCTTCCTGAAGAAACTGTTGCGGGATCCATTCTGGGAACGGCGGATCTTTTGGGGCAGATGTCCGATCGGGCCTATCTGGAAAAGCTGCTTTTCCTCTATTATGAATTCCGCGAAGGCGGGTTCGAGGGATACGAAACCGAGTTTGACATCCTCCGAAAAACCCTTGTTTTCTATGAATCCATCATGGATCGCCTGAATAACACACTGCTTTCCAGTTACCGGTATGTTGAAAACCACTTTGCCGTACGTCACTGCGTTCGGGAGAATCTGTATCTGAAAGCGATCAATCGGCAGATGGCGTATCTGAAAGAAATCATCCGGGACGAAAGCTCCAACTTCCGAGCCAAACTCAAGCGGCTGAATCTGAACGAGGCGGAAAAACGATATAAAACCCCGTGAATCGCGTTCATCAACCCTTGAAATTCTCAAGCCAGGCTACGGTATGATTGGGCAAACTATATTGGCGGAGTAATTTTCACTCTAAAAACAAATATCAAGGAGGTATGAGATGACTGCAAGATTTGAGGTTTACAAGTGCGATTCCTGTGGAAACATTGTGGAAATGCTTCATCAGGGACAGGGGCAGATGATCTGCTGTGGAAAGACGATGAGACTCATGAAGGAAAATACTGTTGATGCTTCCAAGGAGAAACATGTTCCGGTTGTGGAAAAATCGAAGGGGGAAATCCTGGTGAAAGTCGGCAGTGTTGCCCATCCGATGGAAAAGGAGCATTACATCGAATGGATAGAAGTTGTCAAAGACGGAAAAACACTCTCACGGCAATACCTGAGCCCCGGAGATGTCCCTGAGGCAAAATTTGAACTCGATCCCAAAGGTGTTGTGGTGCGTGAATATTGTAACCTCCACGGTCTTTGGAAAGCGTAATTCTTAGAAAGCGATAGAGAAAGACAATCAAGCGAGCGGGTGGAGCGGTTGCAAAAACCGACACGCTTCACCCGTTTTCTGACCAAATCATGGATACGCTTTACAGGAAATGAAACAAAACCCTTCAGGAGATTGCTCATGAAATCAAGACGTATCATTTTGACGGTATTATTAGTGGTGATTTTTCTGTCAGGCAGTGTTTGCGGCATGGAATTCATTTACAAGGATCACCAGTATTCCTTCCAGTCCCTGCGGGCAATCAGCGCCACTTATGGGGGCGCTGCCGATGTGGGAGAATGTCTCAAAACCATTTATCGCATCAAGGAAGGCGACGATGAAGGCTGGTACAGGGAGTGGCTGAAGACAGCCACAGAAAGAGAAAAACGGGGCGACGAGTTTCTGTCCAAAGGTCAGAAAGTAAGCGCCGGCGAAGAATACCTCCGGGCCTCCAACTATTACCGGACAGCAGAATTCTTTCTCCATGGGAATCCTGATGACCCGCGCATCCTTTCTACCTGGCGCAAGAGCAAGGACACGTTCCTGAAGGCGGCAAAGCTTTTCGGTAAACCGGTTATCAAGCCTGTGGAGATACCTTACGAGGGGAAAACCCTGCCGGGATACCTCTGCCTCGCGGATAATACAGGGAAAAAGCGCCCACTCATCATCATTCACACCGGCTTCGACGGCACAATGGAGGAGCTCTATTATCAGAACGCCAACGCAGCCCTGAAACGGGGCTACAACTGTCTGCTGTTTGAAGGACCGGGACAGGGCCAGGTCGTACGGGAACGGGGTCTGAAGTTCAGACACGACTGGGAAAAAGTCGTGACGCCTGTTGTCGATTTCGCATTGAAGCGCAAAGAGGTCGATCCGAAAAAGATCATTCTCATGGGCATCAGTTTCGGCGGTTATCTTGCACCCCGGGCTGTGGCGTTTGAAAAAAGAATCAGGGCCTGCATCGCCAACGGCGGTGTCTACAATTTCAGCCGCGTTAACAAGGAAACGGAGAAATATCTTGAAACGGAAGAGGGCCGCAAGGGACTAGATAAAGAAATTTACGGCAGAATGAAAAAAGACCCCTCCCTGCGCTGGGCAATGAATAACGGCATGTTCACCTTCGGGGCCAAGTCCCCCAGCGAATGGATGAATATGACCCTCGCGTATACCTTGAAGGATGTCGTGGACAGGATCAAATGCCCGATGCTTGTTGTCGATTCGGAAAAAGAAAAAGATCTGCCCGGAGAGTCGAAAAAACTCTATGATGCGCTGAAGTCTCCGAAGACTTTCATGATGTTCACGGAGGAAGAGGGCGCCGAGGAGCATTGCCAGATGGGTGCATCCGCGACGTCCAACGCCCGCATCCTTGGATGGCTTGATGAGTTGTTAAGGTAACAGGAAACATGAATATTCTGAAACGATGATCGTCACACTGCATCAAACGTTTTTTGGATTTGTGTTCCGAAACAACCTCAACCACAGGGGACCGCTCATGGAGACTGCGCCCAGAGACGCATAGGCAAGGCCCCAGCCGAATATTCCACTGCCTGCCATGTCGAGAATAAAACCGAAGGCGAGCGGTGAAACAAATGCCATGCAAAATCCGGCAAACGTATACAGAGCCAGAGTTTTCCCCCGTTCCTCATCATAAGCCGCAGCAACGATACCGGCTGTAAGTGAACCGCTGTCCAGCATCACGGCAATTCCATAGAGGATACAGAGCCCCGCCACAATAGTGTAGGGCAAGTGTACACAGAATCCTAAGAAACATCCGAAAATGCCGGATACCAACATAAAAATCGCAACGGCCCGTCTTCGATCCCACCGGTGCGCGATCTCGTTTCCCAGAATACTTGCGGGAACGCCCGCGAGAACGATGAGAGTTGCAATATTCTGGGGACTGAGGTAATCGCCATTTCCTCCCTGGAGAGTCATACTGAAAGCTAAAAACGCAACCATCCATGAGCGGAAGCCAAAGAGTTCCCAGCAGTGGACGGCGTATCCGGAAATATACCCCACGGCCGATCGGTTCCGGAGAGCGCCCCGGAAGTTGAACGATGAGAGGGGATGTTTTCTCAACGGCGAAGCAGGCATCTTCGGCTCGACCGTTAAAGCGAAAATGAGAACGGCTCCAATATATCCGAGGGAAAGTAGTACCGCGGCCTGTCGCCAATGGAGCCAGATCACCAGCAATCCGGAGAAAAATACCGAGGCGGCCGTTCCGATGCCATACGAAGAGGTGTAAAACGCGATGGCCCGGCTCTGGTTTTCTCCTGTGATATGGTCGCTGAGGGCTTTCAGGCCGGGCATGAATGTCCCTGCCAGGCTGATGCCTGCGCAAAATCGGAATATCATTGCCGTTACAGTACCCTGTGCCAGCAACCCGAATCCCAACATGGAAAACGCGCCGAGGGCAGCTGAGAAAAGGTAGATGCGGCGCGGATCGATGCGGTCGGTCAGGCTTACCAGAATGGGGGCGAAAGCCGCATACCCCCCGAAGAAGATACCGTTAATCCAGCCGGCCTCGGTGTTACTGAGATGCCATTCCGACTGGAAATCTGGTAAAAGGGCTGGGAAGAACATCGTTCCTCCCATAGTCAGTATCTCGGCAATACAAACAGAAACAATGAATTTCCAATGACTTTTCATAAGAGCGTCGAATATACCTTCTTTTTTTCCTATTCGGGCATATGCGATGTTTATCACAGAAAAAGGTTGAAATCAAAACATCGAGGCTTGACAACACTATCCCGTTTCTCCATAATGCCGGAAAATGGGATTCATGATCGCAAACCCTGATAAACATAAGGAGGTACGGAAATGGACACCCCGATGAACCAATACTGGCAGATAAGGCTGGAAAGCGTTAAGGAAATGCTGGAATCAAATAATTTTGAGGTCTTTTTGGCGGATAATGCTGCGGCGGCAAAAAAAATCGTCCTGGAAGAAATCGTCCCCAGGGCAGGCGCCAAGAGCATTGCCTGGGGCGGCTCCATGACCTTCACCGCCACAGGTCTGTATGACGCTCTGAAAAAAGTCAAAGGAATGAAGGTGTTCGATCCCTATGACAAGACCCTCTCCCGGGAAGATTCTCTTGAATGCCGCAGACAATCTCTTTTGGTCGATCTTTTCATCACAGGAACCAATGCCATAACTGAAATGGGGACGCTGGTAAACCTGGATATGATCGGGAACCGCATTGCGGCTCTTACATTCGGCCCCAAAAGCGTCATCGTCCTCGCGGGGAGAAACAAGATCGTCCCGGACCTGGAAGAAGCTATGGTGCGTGTCAAAAATATCGCAGCCCCGGCCAATACGATGCGATTGGGAATGAAGACCCCCTGCGCCAAAACTTCCTACTGCGAGGAATGCAAAAGCAAAGACCGGATATGCAACAGTTGGGCGATCACGGAAAAATCGTTCCCAAAAGGCAGGGTCAAGGTCGTGCTGATCAACGAGGACCTGGGCCTTTAAACGATACTTAAGGAAAAGAATTCATGCAGATTCAGGATGTCTTTCGTCACTACGAAGACGATTTAAAGCGCGTTGAAGAACACATGGAGATGTACCTCCGCTCCGAAGTATACCTCATTCCGGAAGTTATTCACTACATCATCGGCAGCGGCGGGAAGCGGTTCCGGCCGCTCCTGCTTCTCGCTGCCTCCTCCCTCTGCGGCTACAGGGACGATAAGCGTTATCCTCTCTCCGCGGTGATTGAATTCATCCACACGGCCACCCTTCTGCATGACGACGTCATCGACGTTGCAGAAACCCGGAGAGGGAAAGTGTCGGCAAACAACGTCTGGGGAAACGCCGCCAGCGTCCTTGTGGGTGATTTCCTCTACTCGAAATCATTCAAACTGATGACCGATCACGGAAATCTTGCCGTTATCAAACTTCTCTCGGAAACGACGAATACCATGTCGGAAGGTGAAGTATTCCAGCTTGTCAAGCGCGGGGACATCAACATCACAGAGAAGGAGTACCTCTCAATCATCGAAAAAAAGACGGCCATCCTGATCTCCGCGGCCTGCGCCGTGGGGGGTATTTTAGGCGATGCGTCGGACATTCAGATCGAAGCCCTGACCCGGTTCGGCATGCGTCTGGGCTCCGCCTTTCAGATCACCGACGACACCCTGGATTACGTGGCAAAGGAAGAAGAGTTCGGGAAGGCCATCGGCAAGGATCTGGATGAGGGGAAGATGACGCTGCCTCTCATCCGCACCATGAAAAAATGCAACGCCGAGGAGAAAAATTTGATCAAGCAGGTCATCGAAAACAACGACCGTGACGGGCAGGATATGGCAGGGGTTTTATCGCTCATCCACCGTTATGACGGAATCAACTATTCTCTCAACAAGGCAAAGGCCTGTATCGACGAGGGCAAGGGCTATCTTGAAGCGTTTGCCGCATCAGAAGCCAGGGATACCCTGTTTGCCATTTCAGACTACATTGTCGAAAGAAGATTGTAAGGAATCCTTTTACACCACACACGGCCCTTCATACACCTTCATAAAAGGATCTTTCAGACCTTCCCTGTCATGCTTCATGGCGGCGGGAAGATACTCCATGATATCCTGGGCCGTGATGCCATCCTCACCCTTTTCCACCGCAGCCAGGTCTCCCGAGAATCCGTGTATGAACACCCCTTTTCTTACCGCGTCCTCAAGCGACAGGCCGAGGCCATACATGGCGGCGATGGACCCCGTCAGGACGTCCCCCGAACCGGCTGTGGCCATGCCCGGATTCCCGCTCAAGTTGATGAATACCCGCTCGTCAGGATAACCGACCAGCGAGTGGGCGCCCTTCAGAACGATGCAGGCATGGAGCGACATGGCGGTCAGTTGCAGGATATCGATCAGTTGTTTTCTGATTTCGCCGACATCCTTTTTCGCGATGCGGGCCATCTCTCCCAGATGCGGGGTAATAATTGTTGCACCTTTTCTTTCCCTGATCATCTCCGGTTCGTTTGCGATGGCCGTAATGCCGTCTCCATCGATGAGCATGGGCTTTTTGATGATACGCACCAGTTCCCGGACGAGCTTTTGAGTGTCACCATCCAGGGAAAGTCCCGGCCCGATAACCACCATATCCATCTTGTCCGACAGCTCAACAAGGCCGTCTCTGTTCTCCAGCGATATGCTTCCTGTTTTTGTTTCCTTCTGGGGCACAAACACGATTTCACTGCCCTTATTGGCCAGAAACGGGGTCATGGATACGGGAGCGGCAAGACGGGCATACCCGCCGCCGGCCTTCAGAAACGACAGGGCGGCAAAGTAAGGAGCGCCATAATAGTTCGCCGCACCGGCAATAAAAAGCACCTCTCCCATGCGTCCTTTATAGGCCTCTTTGCTCCGCGGAGGCAGCTTTACAAAATCGTTGATCTGTACTTTAAGATCATCCCCGTTGTAGAGGGAAGGAGGGAAAGAAATGTGGCAGACATAAAGTTTACCGCACAACTCGTAGCCGGGATACAGGATGTTTCCGATTTTCGGCAGACCGAAGGCGACCGTAAAATCGGCTTTGACCGCCACGCCCATTATTTCCCCTGTATTTCCGTTCACGCCGGAAGGGATGTCCAGACTGAGAACCTTTTTACCGCTTCCGTTAAGCAGCTGAATTACATCTTTGTAAAGACCGCTTACCTCCCGATCGAGACCGGTACCGAAGAGGGCATCGATAACGCCGTTGCAGTGAAGAGTATCCCGCCTCGCCTCGTCGGCGGACTCGATTTCCCGAACCTCTATGGGAAGTTTCGAAATGATATTCAGATTGGTTTTTGCCGCCCCCTTGAAATTGTCCTGATCTCCGATAATGAACACCTTCACCGATCCGCCGTTGGAGTGAATCTTCCGGGCGACGACAAAACCGTCGCCGCCGTTGTTTCCGACCCCGCAGAATACGACAAATTTCCTGCCTCTGATGCCCACCTCTTTTTCGAGGACAAACGACGACGCCTGACCGGCGTTTTCCATAAGAATCTCTTCCGGGATGTCCAGTTTTTCAATGGCATACTGGTCCATATACCTCATTTTGCTGACACTGCTTACCTTCACCTTCCACTCCTTTGCTTTTTTGTCATGTCCGCGCAAACGGACGCCCATGCCGGATATTTTGGTAGCCCGATGATCGAAACGAAATATACTTTATTGAACGACCGTAATCAAGGAAAAGCACTTCATCCCAAAACTTCTTGACATCATTCGTCTTTCACATCATAATCCACGCAAGAGAAGGATATTGCCGGTGATATATGAAAAGCAATAAGAAGCAAACGCCATCCTGTTCTGATGTAAAAACAACGCTTGAACATCTCGATCAGCAGGATTTGCTCGAACTGATTTTAGACATGTACGATTTGTCGAAAGACAACAAAGACTTCTTGCATACCCGTTTCTCTATTGGTGATGACATCCTGGCACCTTATAAAAAGATCATTAAAGAATGTTTGTATCCCGATATCCTGAATGAGCATGTCCGGATACTTAGAGCAACACGGGCGATCAGCGATTATTCCAAGGCAATCCGTGATGCAAAAGGCGAAGCCGAATTGTTGACCTACTTTGTGGAATGCGGAAACAAATTTACGCTTGATTACGGCGATATTGACGAAGACTTTTATGATTCACTTCTGGAGGTTTATGGTCAGGCGATCAAAAAAGTCCTCATTCTTCCTGACCATGAACAGGGTAATTTCAGGAAAAGATTGAAGAAAATCATGCTATCTGCCAATGGCATCGGTTGGGGTTATCATGACGGTTTATGTGATGAATATTATGAGGCATTTAAACTAGATGATGATAGATGAGTCGCTTGTCGTCAAGGCGTCGCTATCCCGGCGGGAGGCCTCCGCTGGCAAGGTGCAGATTACATCTTTTTTTTCTGTAATATTTGATGTAACCTGAAATTGAGAGTTTTATAAGTGTCTATGAGTAAAAATGATATTGATTGCACGCTGTTCAATTTAAAAGAATAAATGAAGAAAAACATAAGTGTTGAAAAACAGGACGGGATTCTTTCTAAAAAAACTTTTGCGGAGTTTTTTGCAGGCATCGGCTTGATGCGGCTCGGACTTGAACAAGAAGGATGGTCAATTGAGTTTGCCAACGATATTGCTGATGATAAATACGAAATGTACGCGGCGCACTTCCAAGATGCCAAGTCGCATTTCATTCTGGAAGACATACATAAACTGAACACGGACGAGATTCCTACAGTTACGATGGCCACAGCATCCTTCCCATGCAATGACCTTTCATTGGCGGGGATGCGCAAAGGTTTAGCAGGAAAAGAGTCGTCAGCTTATTGGGGATTTGTGCGAATACTTGAAGAAATGGGGGATCGCCGCCCTCCAATCGTGCTTCTGGAAAACGTTTCCGGATTTTTAACCTCTCATGGCGGTCGCGATTTTCAGGCCGCGCTGCTGGCGCTAAATCGCATAGGTTACACAGTTGATCCCATTATCATCGATGCTGCGCGCTTTGTCCCGCAAAGCCGTGTAAGGCTCTTCGTAATAGGCTGCTTAAAAAACGGGCATGGCACTTGGAAGGTCAAGGATACGCCAAGTTTTTATGAAAGCGATGTGCGCCCAAAACCACTTGCGGATTTTATATTTTGTCATCCTGAGATTGCATGGAATATTCGATCAGTTCCGGCGCTGCCGGCGAACGCTCCATCTCTGTCAGACATTTTGGAGGAGCTGCCCGATATGTCGCCCTTTTGGTGGAATGATTCGCGACGAGATTACCTCGTCAGCCAAATGAGTGAAAAACATGCATTCCAGCTTAAGAAAATGATGGCGAAAGATAAATGGTCCTACGGAACGGTGTTCCGCCGCATTAGAAATGGCCGATCTATGGCTGAATTGCGAAATGATTCGATAGCAGGATGTCTCCGCACCCCTCGTGGGGGAAGCGCCCGTCAAATCTTGATTCAAGCGGGATATGGACAAGTTAAAATTCGACTTCTAACGCCGCGAGAGTGCGCAAGGCTGATGGGTGCAGACGACTTCGTCATTAATACAGAACTAAACCAAGCTCTCTTCGGTTTCGGCGATGCGGTATGCGTGCCGGTAATTTCCTGGATAGCCAAGCACTATTTAAATCCGTTAGTCGAAGAGATGATGGAAAAGCCCGCGATGCACCGAGTCAAACCATATATTGCAGGGTAAGGGCTTAATATTAACGCATCATCTGCTGCACAGTAATGAAAGAAAGTCAATCATGGAGGCATCATGAGAAAATTGGATTTACGTCTCGCTGAATTTGCGTCTCTTTACAAAATAACTGGTAAAGGACCGCTTTCCGTCGTCCTTGTTGTGACGCGCAAGGTCAGGGAGCTGACACCGCCATTTTCAGCAGATCGGTTCTTGTCTCCTCAAGGAGGGCAAGTTGCCGGGCTCAGCAGAGGCGCTGTGCAAGCGATTCTTGCCGACCATGGCATCAGTCGGATTCTCGCAGAGGAAGGAGGCCGCACAAGTCGCGGAAGCATTCAACGGATGAAAGCCTACGTGGATCTACTGAATGAGCTTTCGCGGGAGAACCTGCTTGATCTTCCTACAATAGAAGCTTGGTGGATAAAGCGCGTGAATGAGTATTTTGGAACCAAGCCATTCAAGATCAAAATAGATGCATCAAAGTCATTAAGAAGCATTGTCGCCGATCTGATTGAAGCCGCATTCTCAAGACAGCGGGAATCGCCAGGTACCATGATAGCCGGCGCCGTCATGCAGCACTTGGTTGGGGCCAAACTTGAGATAGCCCTCCCAAATGAGAAGTTTGATCACCATGGCTTTTCAGTGGCAGACGCTCCCGGTGGGAGGAAGGGCGATTTTCTTATCGGAGACACAGCCATTCATGTAACCACTGCGCCGACAGAAGCCTTGATCAGAAAATGTTGCGACAATCTGGCAGTAGGACTCAGGCCATTGGTGATTACCACGCAAAGCGGCGTGGGAGGAGTAAGCGCATTGGCAAAAAATGCCAATGTTTCCGACCGTGTGGACATCCTGGAGGTTGAACAGTTTGTCGCTACAAATGTCTATGAATGGAGTGCCTTTCAGCAAACGCAACGCCCCTTGACAGTTCGTCAATTGATAGAATCTTATAACCGCATCATTGATAATTGTGAAACAGATCCCAGCTTGAGGATCATTGTGGGATAAAGCCGTTGGATACATTTCCTCCAGAAAAACGAAGCGACATCATGCGCCACGTTCGTTCGACTAATACAACACCGGAAAAGAGGGTCCGCTCCCTCCTCCACAAGCTTGGCTGCCGGTTTTGCTTGCACCGGCAGGATTTGCCGGGCAAGCCGGACATCGTCCTTCCGAAATACCGCACTGTGGTGTTTGTTCATGGTTGCTTCTGGCATCGACATAAGGACTGCCCTCATGCAACAACACCGTCCAGTCGTCAAGATTACTGGCTTCCCAAGTTCAAACGCACCCTCGAACGAGATAGAAATAATCAAGAAAAACTCAGACAGCTTGGGTGGAATGTAATTATCGTATGGGAATGCGAGACGAATGATTTGAAAAGATTGGCGATTCATATCGAAAAAACAATAAGATATAAATCATTGATCGACCACAGGAGGCCTTTTCAGATTCCAATGGCTGCTGAAAGATTAAGCGACTACGATAGCGATAAATACTGAACAAAGCTTTGAGGGGACATTTAGGCTGGATCGCCCCGGACACGGCTGGAACAGGAAGGTGACGGGCAGTATGTCGTCCATATACATCTACGACCCCCGTGGGAACGAGGTGTTGCGTGTCCATAAGTTATTGTATTGACATCACATTAAGTTTTGTTTATAAAGAACCAGATTTTCATTATAAACAAGCAAGATTGTGTATAATAAAATGGAAACAAGATGAAACATTTTGAACATCAATTACTTTCCATCGATTGGATCCATTAGGATTCGCTGATTTCTCGGTAATGGATTTATAATGAATCCAGAGGTGTCATCATGTCAAAAGTCATGATTCATCCTGCTACCTATGAGAATGTCCGTCGGGCAGTGGACCGGGCATTTGAACTCTTCCCTCTGAACCTGAACGGGAAAAAAGTTTTGATAAAACCCAACGTCCTGCGGTCCTCGGAGGCAAGAGAGGGAATCGTCACCCATCCTGCCGTGCTTCGCGCCGTGGTGGAAAAGGTTGAAACAATGCGGCCGGCTTCTATCGTCGTGGGTGACAATCCGGGCGTTTTCAGCTATGGGGCAAACGAGGAAAGCTTCCAGAGTACGGGGTTAATGGAGGCAGCGAAGGGCTATTATCAGAATATCGGAAACGATTCGCAGAAGGTTGACTTCAATCCCGACTTCATGCCCACCGTGAGTGTCTCACAGGCTATTATGGACGCCGATATTGTCATCAGCCTGCCAAAATTCAAAACCCACGGACTGACTGTCATCACCGGAGCGATTAAAAACAGTTACGGTTTTTTACCCGGCGCCCAGAAAGCCAAACTGCACAAGGAGGCCGGCAATGCCGAGCGCTTCCATGAAATGCTGGTTGACGTGTTCCGCCTCCGGATACCCGACATGTTCATCATGGACGCCGTGGTCGGCATGGAGGGGAACGGCCCCGCATCGCCCGACCTCAGGAATATCGGCCTAATCCTGGCCTCCGACAACGCCGTGGCTCTGGATTCTGTAGTTGCGGTCATGATGGGATGTGAGCCGGGCCGGTTGCGGACCCTTCAAAAGGCAAGAGAACAGGGGTTGGGAGACTACGACCTCCGTACGATCGAAATTATCGGGGAATTGAAGCCGCTGCCGGATTTCAAGCTACCTCCGTTCAGCGGGGAAGTGCTTCTGCAAAACGAAGCTATGCAAACGTTGATCCGCAATCGAATACGCATGCGGCCGAAAGCCGATCCGGGCTTGTGCACGGGATGCGGCGCCTGTATCGATCAGTGTACGGTGTCGGCGTTGTCTATGGACGACGACAATATTCCCCGGGTGGACGCCGACACGTGCATTGCCTGTTTCTGCTGCCAGGAAATATGTCCCGAGAAGGCCATGACTCTGAGATAAATGATTGGATTAGAAGAGATTGCGGAGAGTTTTTCCCACAGCGCCGCCCACGAGTTCAGCGGATCTTCCCCTCTCTATGAGCGGCTGTCAATCGGCATCAGCAATGACCCGGAGTTGCTCGAGCTTGCCGCGAATGCCATCTCAAAACCCGTCCCCATGATCTTTTTTGCGGCGGTGCACTTCCTGCTCCTGAATGGAAAGGAGCATCCACTGGCGGTATATTTCCCCGATATCACCCCTCAGCCTGATGTTGTCAAAGGCGATCCGTATCCGGACTTCCGGGATTTCTGCCTTGAACGCCGCGCTGAAATCGGGCGCCTCGTATCGACACACCACGTGCAGACCAACGAGGTTCGCCGGAGCGCCTGCCTGCTGCCCGCATTCGGAATCGTCGCCCGGCAGGCGGAGGATCTTCCGCTTGCCCTGGTTGAGATCGGAGCGAGCGCCGGACTCAACCTGCTCTGGGATCATTACGCCTACGATTATGGAAACGGCAGATTTTACGGAAACAGGGCATCGTCCGTTCGCCTGACCTGCGGCTTGCGGGGAGAGAAAATCCCGCCTTTCCCGAAGACGTTTCCGCGAATAGCCTCGCGTCTTGGACTGGACATTTATCCGATCGACGTGCGGCAAGATTCATCAGCCAACTGGCTGCGGGCATTCATCTGGCCGGAGCATACGGCCCGTTTTGAAATGCTGGAAAGCGCCATCGAGATCGCCAGGCGCCGCCCGCCCGAACTGCGTGCGGGAGATGCCCTGGAGCTGCTTCCCTCCGTCATGGCGATGACGCCGGCGGATACGGCCCTTTGCCTTTTTCATACCTTCGTCAGCAATCAGATGTCGCCGGAAGCGCTCAAACGTCTGGCGAAGCTGATTGCCGGCTGTGGTTCGCAGCGCGATGTTTTCTGCATATCAATAGATTTTGCAGACAATTGCCCACGGCTGGATTTGCTTTCATACACGGAAGGTGTCAAAATTCACCGTCACCTGGCGAATTGCAGCGGCCATTCCCGCTGGATGGAGTGGCTTTTAGAGGGGTAATATCTCCCCAAAGTCGGGGTAAGTTACCCCGTCATCCATAAATACGCCCTGCGCATTTTATCCATTATCAACATTATATCAAGCACTTATTCTTTTGGTATCAAAATTGCCTTACCAAGATCGCTATTGAAAAAAAGCATCGAGGACAAGGAGGGACCATCATGGGGGATCATTGCGAGAACATATACGGGCTTCGACCCGTGTCCATCATCCGGACATTGCCCCAGATCAAGGACCACAGGCTGTTCCAGTTGAAGCTGGAAGACGGAACGACATGGGACAGTTTTGGCCATCAACCGGGACAGTTTATTGAGGTTTCCATTTTCGGCAAGGGAGAGGCGCCCATCAGCATATCTTCCCCGCCGACCAGGCCCCATACCCTGGAGATATGTGTGCGACGCACGGGAAGAGTGACCGACGCTCTTTTCGAAATGGAAAAAGGCTCCACGTTTCACATCCGGGGACCGTATGGCAGAGGATTCCCGGTGGAAACGCTGAAAGACAAGAAACTTCTGCTCATCGCCGGCGGCCTCGGACTTGCCCCGCTTCGCTCTCTCCTCCTGTACGTCCTCGACAGGAGAGATGAATTTGACGATCTCATCCTGATGTACGGAACAAACAACCCGGATAACGTACTATTCAAGTACGAATTGCTGAGCTTTTACGACAGGGAAGACATCAATTATCTCTACAGCGTGGACAGGGACGACGAGGGCATCTGGAAACAGTACGTAGGCGTGGTGACGGGGCTGTTCGACCGTGCCGCCCTGTCTCCGGAAGACACCCATGCCGTCATGTGCGGTCCCCCGATCATGTACCGTTTTGTTCTGCAAAAACTCCTGAACCTGGGCTTCTCCAGAAGTCACATCTTCATGTCCCTTGAAAGAATGATGAAGTGCGGTGTCGGAAAGTGCGGACACTGTGCCATGGGCGACAGATACTGTTGTATCGATGGACCCGTTTTCCCCTATACAGAGCTTGAAAATATAAAGGAGGCAATCTAATCATGAAGAGGACCCGGACAATATGCCCCTTTTGCGGCTGCGGTTGTAACTTCTACCTCGTATCCGAAGGTGACAGGGTGGTGGGGATAGAACCCAGCCCTTCAAACCCAGTCAACAAGGGAATGTTATGCGTCAAGGGCTGGAACGCCTATGAATTCATTCATTCGCCGGAAAGACTGACAACGCCGCTGGTCAGGAAGCAGGGCAAACTCACGGAGAGTTCGTGGGACGAGGCATTGAAGATCGTCTCGGAAAGACTGATGGACATAAAAAACCGGCACGGCAGCCGCTCACTGGCCTTTCTCAGTTCCGCAAAAGTGACCAATGAAGAGAACTACCTCTTCATGAAGATGGCGCGGGCCGCGTTTGGAACGAACAACGTCGATCATTGCGCCCGGCTCTGACACAGTGTAACGGTGGTCGGTCTGGCCGCTACATTCGGATCCGGAGCGATGACAAATTCCATCAACGAGTTTGACGACGCCGATCTGTTTTTTATTACAGGCTCAAATACGACAGCGCAGCATCCGTTGATCGGATCGCGCATCATAAACGCGAAGGAAAGGGGCGCCCAAATTATCCTTCTGGACCCGCGAGAAATACCCCTCGCCCGATTCGCCGATCTGCACATGAGGCAGCATATCGGTTCAGATGTGGCCGTGCTGAACGGCATGATGAACATCATCATCGAAGAAGGGCTCTATGACAAAGCATTTGTCGAGAAGAGAACCGAAGGGTTCGATCAGCTCAAAGCCGTTGTCAGCCGCTACACCCCGCGGGTCGTGGAAAAGATTTCCGGCATCGCCGCACATGACATTGAGAAGGCAGCCCGTCTTTATGCCGGGGCGGACAAGGCCATGCTTGTATACGCCATGGGCATCACCCAGCATACAACCGGCACGGACAACGTGAAATCCTGTGCGAACCTGTCGATGCTCACCGGCCATATCGGAAGACCCTCGACAGGGGTGAACCCGCTGCGGGGGCAGAACAATGTCCAGGGCGCCTGTGATATGGGTGCGCTTCCCAACGTGTACAGCGGCTATCAGCCGGTCATCGATGCGACTGTTAAGAAGAAATTTGAGGAGGCTTGGAAGAGGGAAAACCTTGACGACAAACCCGGCCTGACCATTACCGACATGATGACTGCCGCCCAGAACGGCACCGTCCGAGCCATCTACATCATGGGAGAAAATCCCCTGATGAGCGATCCGGACACGTCGCACATAGAGCATGCCCTCTCCAGCCTCGATTTTCTTGTCGTGCAGGATATCTTCCTGACGGAAACGGCTTCACGGGCCGATGTGGTCCTCCCCGCGGCTTCATTTGCCGAGAAGGAAGGGACCTACACCAACACGGAAAGGCGGGTTCAACTCTCAAGACAGGCCATACCGCCCCCCGGATCGGCCAGGCCCGACTGGGAAATTATATGCGATGTGAGCAGGCTTGCCGGCTATCCCATGAATTATAAATCTACCGCGGACATCATGAAGGAAATAAACGCCTTGACGCCGTCTTATGCGGGGATTACCTGGGAGAGGCTTGAAAAGGGACAGGGCATTCAATGGCCCTGCCCGAACGAGGAACACGGAGGTACCCCTTACCTGCACAGAGACAGGTTCTCCAAAGGCATGGGCACGTTTCTGCCGTGCGATTTCAAACCCGTCGCCGAGGTGCCCGATGAGGAGTACGATTTCATGCTCACAACCGGTCGCATTTACTATCATTACCACACGGGAACCATGACCCGGAGGACGAGTATCCTGGAACGGGAGGCTCCGGCGCCGCTCATCGAAATCAACCCCGATGATGCAAAGAGGCTCGGCATCAGGGGCAATGATGTCATCGAGCTGACATCGAGGAGAGGCTCCATTAAGGCAAGGGCGGAACTTACCACCAGAGTGCCGAGAAAGGTGGTGTTTTCCACGTTCCATTTCCATGAAGCGCCCGTCAATGTGCTGACCAACCCGGCACACGATCCGGTTGCAAAGATTCCCGAATACAAGGGATGTGCCGTCAAAGTCAGGAGGTGCATATGAAAACATTGGCAAAAAAAGACGTCACCCGTCTTCTCAAAACATGGACAAAAGAATACTCGGTTCTGGCGCCAGCCAGAAAATCTTCGGGAGATTGTATCTTTGAGCCTTTCCAGGAAGGTTCGTTTACCCTCGACTACGGGAAACCCTCTCTTCCGCCGAAGGCAGTCTTTCTGCCGCACAGTGACGTCATATTCAAGGTTGAAAAAAATGAATTCCGGGAGGTGGTGTCGGCAAAAAAGACGATCCTGTTCGGGATACGATCCTGTGACATGATGGGCATCCGCCAATCCACGAGTTTTATGACCCGGGATCAAAAAGATATCTACTACAACGAGAACCGGATTCAGGCAATTACCGTTGTCATGGCCTGTCCCGGCCCCCAGAACGAGACATGTTTCTGCACGACAACGCGGAGCGGACCGGTTGCAGAAAAGGGATTCGATCTGTTGTTCTATGACATGGGGGATACCTTGATGATCGAAACGGGCAGCCGGAGGGGAGAAGGCTTGCTGTCATCAGATCTTTTCACCGACATGGACGATGCCCTCGCACGGGAAAAAATTCAAATATTCAAGGAAAAAGCTGCCGGGGATATACCAAAGGTCGATGCGGTCATGGGAGCCATGAACAAGCTCGAAGACGGCACAGCCGACGAGAAGGTCTGGGAATACTTTGGCAATAAATGTATCATGTGCGGAGGGTGCGCTTACGTGTGTCCCACATGCACCTGTTTCAATGTCTATGATCAGGAATCGAGCCCGGGCAGCGGCCTGCGGGCAAGGGCCTGGGACACCTGTCTCTTCGGCGGTTTTACGCGCGAGGCGTCAGGCCACAATCCGAGATCCACCCAGGCGTCAAGATTGAAGAGACGGCATGAACACAAGCTTCTTTACTACAACAGGACCGACATTCAGGAAGCCCTGTGCGGATGCGTGGGCTGCGGCCGCTGCTCCGATTACTGCCCTGTCAAAATCGGCGCCCTGGAAGTGGCAAAAGCCATCAATAATGAACGTTAACGGAGGTTCCCCATGACTGAGAAAAAAAAGATACTGATCATCGATGACGATAAGGACTATGGCGAGGCGCTCAGGATTGTTCTGGAAAATAACGGTTTCATGGTTGATCATGTTCTTAATATCCAGGACGGCCGCAAAACCCTGGAAGCTGACAGACCGGATTTGATCATCCTGGACGTGATGATGGACAAGCACACGGACGGATTCGATCTGTGTTACAGCCTGAAACACGATGAAACATGCAAAGAAATCCCCATCCTGATGGTAACTGCCGTTACCGATAAAACAGGGTTTAAGTTTTCTCCTGATACGGACGGTGAATATCTGCAGGCGGACGATTATGTGGCAAAGCCCATTCCTGTTCCGGAACTTCTCTCAAGGGTGAAAAAGCTGATCGGATGAACCCGCGTATTCCCCTTCCCGGCGCACCCAAAGAATGTTTGATAATGCCAGGTTATCCGTGATAGTATTCGGGTGATTTCCAACATCGGGCAGACACAATGAAAATCACTGACAGTCTCATAGAGCGGCTTTTCAAGTTAGACCTGCAGAGCCGCCTTGTCGCCGGGTTCCTGATCGCCACATGCCTCACGGGTTTCTTCGCCACCATTATCAGCGTATGGACCATCAACAGGAGCACCATCGCAGAGGTGCAGAACAGGGTGCGCCAGGACATCAATACTGCAAAGCTGATCTATAACAGCACGCTTCAGAAAATAACGTCCCTGGTTCAGTTTACCGCCGAAGGGTCCGATCTGCATGGGCCTGCAACCGGGCAGGATATCGCCCGAATGGGACACTTGAGAGGACTCATTCGAAAAGGGACGGATTCTCAGTCTCAGGACAACCACATTTTTCTCGACATGCTCACCCTTGTGGATGCCGGCGGGAATGTCCTGTACAGGGCGGGCAATCCGGAGATCAGAGGAGACAACCTCCTGCAGGACCCCTTCGTCAGAAACTGCATAGGGAAAAAGTCCCCCCTGTCCTCAACCGAACTCATGTCCATTGAAAGTATTTTAAGGGAAAATCCCGCCCTCTCGGAACGGGCGAAAACGGATATTGTCAAGACACCCTTATCCGCCGAAATAAGCGAAGACAAGCTCTCGGAAGGCATGGTCATGAGGGTCGCCTATCCGATAATGGATAAAAAAAATAATCTGCTTGGAGTTCTTATTGGAGGCGTTCTACTGAACAAGGACAACGCCATTGTGGATCGGATAAAAGAAACCGTCTATCATGGTGAAAAATACAATGGCCGTGAAATGGGAGTGGCCACCATATTCCAGGGAGGCGTGCGCATATCCACGAACGTCATGACAAAGGATAACAGGCGGGCCATCGGCACCATTCTTTCCAAAGAGGTCTATGATCAGGTCATCACAGAAGGCAAAGACTGGGTGGGCAGGGCTTTCGTCGTTAATGACTGGTACATCACCACGTACACCCCGATTTTCAATATGGATAAAACGCTCATCGGCGTCCTTTACACGGGCATTCTTGAAGCCAAATACCGGGACATAAAATGGAGGACGATCTGGATAAACCTGGGGATAACAACCCTGGGCATGATCATCGCCTTTATTATTTCCCTGCGGCTGGGAAACACCATCATCACGAGAATACGCATGTTGAAGGAGGCGACAGAAGCCATCGCTTCAGGAAACCTGGATTATAAACTCTCGCCCGATAAAATCTCGGGTTTCGACATGCTGGACGAAGCCTTCAATTACATGTCCAAGTCTCTGAAAGACCACGACGATCAACTTCAGAAAATACATCAGCAGCTGGCAAAAACGGAGAAACTGACCGCCCTGGGCGAGATGGCGGCGGGTGTTGCTCACGAGATCAACAACCCTCTGGGAGGGATCCTGTTGTACAGCAACCTCGTCCTGGAAGACATCCCGGAGGACAGCCCCGCACGGGAAAACATGCAGAAGATCATCTATCAGACGAACCGATGCAAGGAAATCGTACAGAGTCTGCTGGACTTTGCGAGAACGCCGACAGGCGATATGTTTCCTCTGCAGATAAACCAGGCCATCACCACCTCTCTCAAGCTGGTAAGGGACCAGTCCATGTTCCACGGGATAGAGATAGAAACCCGTCTTGCGGAGAATCTGCCCGAAGTGATAGGCGACAGGTCAAGGCTGGAAGAGGTTTTCCTGAATCTTTTCATCAATGCGGCCGATGCCATGAAGGGCAGCGGAAAGCTTTCGATCGTGACGGGGCTGAGCACGAACAATGCCGTCAGGATTTTCATATCAGACACTGGCGAAGGGATAGACGAAGAACACCTTTCCCACATCTTTGAGCCATTCTTCACAACGAAGGACCCCGGAAAGGGAACGGGACTGGGGCTTTCCATCGTCTACGGAATCATCCGGAAACACAGCGGCACAATCGATGCGGAGAGCGAACCCGGAAAGGGGACCACTTTCATCATATCCTTACCCGCATACAGGGGAAAATACAGCGGTATGGATGACGATGTCTTCTACAGCTAATCTTTCTCTTGCACAATCTTGTATAATATCATAGCATTCCTCAAGTCCCGCCTCCCCGGTGGAAAGATTCGCTCTCTGGGCTCCGGATTATTGCGTTTAAAGGGAAAGTGAAAGAAGCAGTGAAGAAAAGCAGGAAAATTCTCATTATCGACGACGAGGAATCCATCCGGGACGGATGTCATCAGATCCTTTCCCGAAAAGGCCATCATGTCGAAAGTACTGGGGAGTCTGTTCGCGGCCTTGAAATGGCTCTCAGAGACCTCTATGACCTGATTCTGCTGGATGTCAGAATGCCCAAAATGGGAGGATTGGAGATCCTGAAAAAACTCAAAGAAAACAATGTATCGGCAAAGGTTATCATCATCACCGGATACGGAACCATATCAATTGCTGTTGAAGCCATGCGTCAGGGCGCATTCAATTTTCTTACGAAGCCATACTCTGCCACCGAACTCAAGGACGCTGTGGACGATGCGTGCAAAGAAGATGAAGGACATGACGTCGAAAAAGATCTTTCCGTATTGATCGGGTCCAGCGATTACATGAAAGAACTCAAGGAGTCGATCAAGCGGATCGCACAGACCGACAGCACTGTTCTCATCACAGGCGAAAGCGGCACCGGGAAAGAGCTTGTCGCACAGACCGTTCACCATCTGAGCAAACGGGCCGACAAACCTTTCATTCCCGTCGATTGTTCCTCCCTCGTTGAAAATCTTATGGAAAGCGAACTGTTCGGCCATCTCAAAGGGGCTTTCAGCGGCGCCACGGAATCACGCGAAGGGCGTTTCCAGATGGCGGACAAAGGAACCCTGTTCCTCGACGAAATTTCAAATATAAGCCTCAATATCCAGGCAAAGCTGTTGCGGGTCATTCAGGAGCAGGAAGTGCCGCGGGTCGGCAAATCGACACCTGAGAAGGTGGACGTCAGGCTCATTGCAGCGACAAACAAAGATATCCGGTCCGAAATCGAAACGGGAAGATTCAGGGAAGACCTGTTCTACCGGATTTCCGTCGTGCCTCTGAACATCAAGCCCCTGAGAGAACACAAGGCCGATATTCTTCCCATTGCCCTGCATTATCTCGACATGTACACAGTGAAATATGACAGCAGGGTACGATGCCTTTCCGAAGAAGCAAAGAAATCGCTCGTGTCATACAGATGGCCCGGAAACATCAGGGAACTGAAAAATACGATGGAACGCCTGTGCGTCCTTTGTGATCATCAGGAGGTAAACCTGTCCGATATCTTCTACTATGGTCAAAGCGACGGGGGAAAGGCCCCGGTCGTCGATTCCGCATCAGGCAGAGTGACCCTGATCGATGTGGAAAAGGAGCACATCGAAAAAGCCCTCAGCCATTTCCATTTTCAGATCAACAAGACCGCAAAGTTCCTGGGTATTGACAGAAAGACCCTGAGAATAAAAATGCGCAACTATGGAATAAAATCAGAACAGTAAGCGGGCTATGCTTAAAAACCTGTCCGGCTTATCCGGATGCACTTCCGGTCAAAACCCGTCTGTGATTCAGGGGTTATCTGACTCATACACGGGGAGTTTTACCCCTTAAAACGAACCGCATCTTCCGCCTTATACAATTATCTTAATTAAATCAACATATTACGATCTGGCATCATCCTTGCTTTTATTAATGTTAAAACATTACAGGAGGTGATTCATCATGACAACGAAAAAGAAAATACTCTTAATCGACGATGACAAAGACTTTTTATTCGCAACCAAACTTATTCTTGAGAAGGGCGGATACGAGGTATTCATGGCAGAAGATGGAAAGACCGGCGTTGAAATGTGGAAATCCGTATCTCCGGATCTCGCCATTATCGATATGATGATGGAAACCTGGGGTGAGGGATTCTCCGTATTGAACAAAATCCGTGCAACCGATACGGGAAAGAATACGCCTCTTTTCATGCTGAGCGCCGTCGATCTTCAGGGTCCATACCAGTCCTATGAGCCTCCCGCGGAGTTTCCAAAGGTGAACAAGGTATTGCATAAACCCGTGAAGGCGGAAGATCTTCTCAGCTATATTGCTCAGGAACTGGGCGGCAAATAGCCATGAACACGAAAGCTCAGAAACCTCTGATTCTGATCATCGATGATGAGGAAGCCCTTAGGGACGGGTGCAGGCAGGCACTGGAAAAATCCGGCTATGCCGTTCTTGCCGCCGGGGAGGGAGTAGAAGGCATCAAGATTGCGCGGGAACAGATACCGGACATGGCCTTTGTCGATCTAAAAATGCCAAACATTTCGGGGATGGAGATCATCGAAATCCTTTCGAAGGACATCCCCGATATGGTTCTGATCATGATCACAGGCTACGCATCGATTATCTCGGCAGTGGAGGCCATGCAGAAAGGCGCCTATGACTACCTCCCCAAACCCTTCAGTCCCGATCAGTTAAGGGCGTTAACCAGACGGGGGCTCGACCACCGCAACCTTAAGATCGAGGCAAGGAGGCTGAGAGAAGAAAAAGAGCGGATGGAGAAGAGCTTCATCACCTTTGTCAGCCACGAAATGCGTTCTCCCCTCGTCGTCATCCGGCAGTACATCGAATCTCTAAAAGCCATAGCGGGAGACCGGTTCGACAAAGACGTTACTGACATCATTGAAAGGTGCAGCAAGCGTATTCAGGGGCTCGAGGAAATGATCGAACACTGGCTGGACCTCAGCCGAATTGAAGATGGAACCCTCGCACAGAAGAAAGACCCGCTGAACCTCGCCTCGATCATTGCACGAAGCACAGAGGAAATGATCCCCGTCTGCCGTAAAAAGGGAATTTCCCTGGAAACAAATATCACGGAAAATTTACCGGAGATAACCGGAGACGAGGAAAGCCTGGTGCGGGTATTTACCAACATCATCGGCAACGCGACAAAATACACCCCGGAGGGCGGCAAAATAACCGTCTCCGCTCAACACGACGAATATTATGTCACCGCAAGCATATCGGATACGGGAACCGGTATTCCCCATGACAAGATTCCGTTCATTTTTGAGCCCTTTTTCAGAGTCAGGGGAAAAGAGGAGAAACACAGGGGCTCCGGTCTCGGACTGACTTTCTGCAAAAAAATCATGGAATCTCACAGCGGCGGGATCGAGGTTACTTCAAGGGAAGGAGAGGGAACGACTTTTATCCTGACGTTTCCCGCCCGGATACCTGCGGCGTAAAAAAGCCACGGGGTCAGTTTCTTGAATCCAATTGCAGAATCGTGTCATTTCAGATAGGCTCATTAAAAATTCAAGAGAATGTCTATGAAATACTATGATGCTGAAAATTACCGTTTTCACGAAAAGGATATATCCGACAAATGCTTTTGTTGCAGCCACAATGCACCGAGGTTGCTGATTGTCCGGCATATTAAAAGCGAGATGCTGGTTCACTTGTGCCCGGAATGCATGGTAGAAAATCTTTCGGATTATCTGCTGGACAATACACGGCCCTGGCTCGGGGCAAAGAAGACAACCTAAATGTTCAGCAATCCGAGCATAAACCAGGCGATTGGGGTTTTTCTTCATCGATTGTATCAGAGTGTTTCCGTCAATACTCTCAATCCACCGATGATGTCCGCTCCCAGATGAAAGCGGATGACGGAACGACCGGCATTGATGAGCGCCTGCCGGTCACCGAAAGCCTGAGCATTTTTCAGAACGCCGAAAGTGATGGATGTGTCAGGCAAACCCATTTCATCAGGAATGGGGGTATCCCAAGGGTCATCCGCAGTAAACTGGACAAAGACCCCTTTCCCCGCATCGCCCTTGTGTAGTTGTCCCGTAGAGTGCAGGAATCGTGGCCCATAACCAACCGTCGCGGGCAGGCGGAAACGATCCCGAAGCCGTGTGCTCAGCTGACGTAACGCCAAATCCGTCTCACCAGTCGGATGAACATACGCCTGAAGTGCCACGTAAGCTCCGGGTTTTGCCCGAGTGATAAAAGCGGCCAATACGTCCTTTTGTTTTTCGGCCCGGACATCCCCGTAAACGGCTATTCCCTCACTGGAAAGTACCGGTGTTTCCGCGGGAATCTCCCCTTTTTCCATATATGCGGCGAGCATGTTGCGGGCGAGCACCTTCGCCGCCTCCACATCAGGCTGGTCAAAGGGATTGATCCCCAGACAGTGGCCGGCTACGGCCGTTGCCATTTCCCAGAGAAAAAATTGCCCCCCCAGATCATAGGGATCGTGGATTTGCATGCGCAACACAGGGTGGCCGGCTTTTTCGAGGGACAGGAGTTTTTCGCTGTCGCCATTATCATTCTCAAGGCTCATGTGAACGAAGAGCCGGTCGTCACCATACACATCCAGACTCCCCAGGGTCTCCCCGACGATCGGCGCAATTCCTTTTCCTTCTTTCCCGGTGCTCTCTGCGATAAGCTGTTCCAGCCAGTCACCGAAACTTGCAATTCGGGATGAAAAAACAAAGGTTGCCTTGTCCCTTCCGGCTTTAGACAGTTCCCCCAGAAACGTCCCTAAAAAAGCCCCGTTCAGGGTATCCGTACCGGGAATGTCGGATGTATATTCGTTATCGACCATGGTCATAGCGTGTTCCAGGAGGATCCTGACATTCATCCCGATCAGTGCCGCCGGAACCATGCCGAAATATGAGAGCACCGAATAACGCCCGCCGATATCGGGATCGTTGAGGAAGGTCTTGCGAAAGTGGAACATCTCGGCCAGATCCGCCAGCCTGCTTCCTGGATCTGTAATGGCGATAAAATGCCTGCCTGCTCCCTCCGCACCCAGAGTTTCAGCCACAATGTTGTAGAAATATTTCATAAAGGAGAAGGTTTCCACCGTTCCCCCGGATTTGGTGGAAACGATAAACAGTGTTTTATTGACATCAAACCGCTCCGCATATGCGAGTACGGCTCCGGGATCAGTGCTGTCCAGAACTTCCAGATCAAGATATCCCTCCCTCACGCCAAAGGTTTTACGAAAAACTTCCGGAGCCAGACTCGATCCTCCCATGCCCAGCAGAAGGGCATGCGTGTAATCGTCGGCGCGAACCGCTTTCACCAATTCATTTATTGCCCCCAGCTTTCTTACCATATCCTTCGGGCTGTGCAGCCAACCCAGACGATTGGAAATTTCCTTTGGGTCCTGTTTCCAGACCGTATGATCCTTTTTCCAGATACGCGCCATGATCCTGTTCTTCTTCAATTCCTTCATGGCCATCTCAACAATATCCTTATATGAACCCGGAGTTACGGCACCAGTCACCATCGACATTTTTTGACCTCCTTACTGTCATATGTGAAGATCCCCGTCCATAGTGCGGGGATTAAGGGACGTTTAACCGGCCAAGCCGTTTCCGCACGAATGTCATTTCTAGCATTGTCCGCACGGATGACAAAAGACAGAGGTAACAGCCATAAAAAAGATGTTTCCCGCCGGCCGGAGTTTAATATCATACAATATCCATTAAATTCAATCTGTTGTTATTTATCATCGCTCTGGTTTTTCTATTTTGAATCTGAGAACAGGTTGTGGCATAAGAAGATTATGCATATCAAGGGTTGTCCCTCTTTTGAATGACAAATATACTCACTTCCCGGCAGGAAAAATGATGTTAAAAAGCGAACGCGTCTATCTGAGACCGACAAAAGTCGGCGATATCCCACGACGTTACGAATGGTTCAATGATATGGAATTTTCCCGCCTTTATATAGGCAAATCTGTTTATGCATCATACGAACAGGTGGAAAACGACGTTAGAATTGCTCTGCAGCCCACACCTTATTCGGGTTTGATGGAACTGGCTATTCAAACCATAGAGGACAATCTTTATATTGGCAATACATTTTTTCGGAAGATTAACTGGCAGGATCGCCATGCGGAGTTCGGTATCTTTATCGGGCAAAGGGAACAATGGGGAAACCGACTTGGGAGCGAACTAACTGAAATCATGATTGATTACGGTTTTCGGGAACTTGGCTTTCACCGCATATGGCTGACCGTTTTTTCTTACAATCACAGGGCCATCAGGTGTTTTGAAAAATGCGGCTTCAAAAAGGAAGCTGTTTTTCGCGAGGTCGTTTTTTCAGGAGGCGCATTTCATGATGTCCTCGGCATGTCCATTCTGGAAGGGAAAAAGTAATTCCTTATGCAAAGCCATTATAATATTAGATTATTTGAGGTGAAAGGAGTCATAATATGAAGTTGAAATATTGGCGGTACCTTCAGCATGTTGCATTTGTTCTGGTTCTGGTCCTGTTTATGACTATTGGCAACAGCCATGCCTTCAGTTTTTTCGGCAAGTCGTCGTATGATGAAGGCGTTGCGTATTGGAACAAGAAAGATTACGAAAGGTCTGCAATATTCGCTCAAAAGGCAATTCAGGAAGATCCAAAATCCGCACCGGCAAAACAGCTTCTGGGATGGAATTACATCGTGCTCAGCAGATTATCGGAAGCGGAAGCCCTGTTTCTCGAAATCAGAAAGATGAAAACCAACGACATAAAGGCCATCCAGGGACTGGCCTGGGTCTATTCCGAACAGGGACGGAACGACGAAGCGGAAAAGACTTTCAGGGATGAAATTCGCTGGGCAACGGATCATATGGAGAGTGAATTTTACAGCTCATCTTATCCTGCTGATGACAAGAAGTATATCGAGTCCATTTATTCAGACGGCAACCACGGCCTGGGGCAGGTGGCCAAAAAGAGCGGGAATTTTCAGAAAGCTGCCGATTACATGATCGCGGCTTTGAAATATAATAATCTGTTCACCGATAAAAGCGAACTGTTGATGATCCTCGGTGATATCTATTATGAAGAAGGAAAGTCAGACAAGGCGATAAGCACCTATGAAAAAGCTGTCCGTGAAGATAAAAACAACCTGAAAGCCCAACTTAAACTGGCGTGGGCTGATTATTTTGCAAAGCAGTATGGCAATGCCGAGAATGTTTTTGAAAAGGCATTTTCCTTAAATAAAGATGTCGCAGAAAGCGTCTATGGGCTTGCCATCAGCCAGTACATGAATGGCAAACCTGACAAAGCCCGAACAAATCTGGCAAGCGCTATAAAGATAAGTCCTTACTACGTTGATAATCAATTTGTTCATGAAATCATAGGGGGAAAACCCGAATGGAGATCCTTATGGAAGGATTTTGGCCTGGCCTATTATGGGCTTGGTTATTATGCGGCAGCTCTTTACAAACTTGACGGCTATTTGGGAAAAGTTGATGGAAAAGATTATGAGGTCCTTGTTGCTGCAGCATGGAGCAATCGATGGCTCGGCTATCTGGATAAAGCAAAGTCCACCTTCGAACTGGCGGCAAAGCAAAACCCGCAGGCAGACGAGCCCCTGGTCGGTCTTGGATCTACCTATCTGGCTTACGGTAAAACCGCTGAGTCCCTTGCCGCCCTGAACAAAGCCCTGACTGTGAATTCCAACAGCGCCATCGCCTACAATGTTCTCGCATATCTTAATCTGTACCAGAAAGATGAAAAGAAAGCAGAAGCGTCTCTGAGAAAATCTTTATCCATCAATAAATACCTTTTCGATTCCCAGGCCTTTCTCGCCAACCTTTATTTTAAGCAAAAACGCTACGACGAAGCGGTTAAAGAATACGAAAATATCATTCAAATCAATAAGCTTGTTGTTACATCGTGGAACAACCTGGGTTGGTCCTACTACTATACCGGCCAATATGATAAAGCCATTCAGGCATTTAATGAATCCAAACAGATAAATCCATACTACGCTGAACCTTACTACGCGCTGGGCCTTATCTACGCAAAAAAAGGCGATATGGACATGGCCAAGGCACAAATGACGACTGCCATAGAAATCTATCCCTATTACGCTCATACAAAGGACTTGTTGAATCTTATCAAAGCAAATCCGGGATGGAACGACCTGTATGGCGTACTGGGGTGGAGCTATTACTATAAGCAGCAATATCAGTTGGCCTTGGGGGTATTTAAGGAACACCTTGCCATCAGACCCGACGATAAGATGATCATGCGGGGCTTTGCATGGTCCAGTTACTGGATAAATCTGGACGATGCCTATGCAGCTTTCCAGAACATTCTTAAAAAAGACAGGGACGATGTGGATGCGATGGTGGGAAGCGGCTGGGTACTCTTCTATAAGGGGAAAGACAAGGACGCTATGGTCTATCTGGAAAGGGCGATCAAGAAGGACCCAAAGCTGACCAATGCATGGCGCACCATTGCCGCCATCCATCTCCGAAATAAAAACGTCAAAGAGGCGGAAGCGATCTATAAAAAAATCGCCGAGATGGAGCCCCGCGCCATGGACGCTCGCAATAACCAGGGCTGGATTCTCTATAAGGAACGGAAATATAAGGAAGCAATTGTCAAATTCAATGATTCGTTAAGACTAAACCGCTATTTTGGCGAACCCCACTACGGCCTCGCCCTCTGTTATACCAGGATGGGAGAAACGGAGAAGGCAAAAACGTCGTTCACAACAGCCATACAACTCTATCCCGCTTACATGGACGGCAAGGAGCTCTACGATATCATCGAAAGCAATCGAACGTTATACGACCTCTATGATGTTATGGGCTGGAGTTACTATTACAAGTATTATTATGAGGCTGCGAAATTCCACTTCAACCGCATGCTCAAACTCGACCCAAAAAATCAGGATGCCGTTCGCGGTTTGGATACCATCGCAAAGGTTTTGGGCACTGCGAAGTAACGGCATGTGAATCAATATTTAAATATCAGAAAATCGAGCCCCCCTGTTCTTGATAAAAGAAGGACAGGGGGGAGTTGTTTGAGGTTTCCTCATGCAATTTACAGTGGAGTGGCAGTATGTCAGGGGAAAAGCATACGTTAAGTAAAATTCGTTGTGTTTTTGAAGGCGATGCGGCAGAAATCTGTCCTTTACCGGAAAAAGAAGAGCTGCCGGTCTGTATAAATCACATTCGTAAAATCAATGAAAAAATAGACCAGACGAAAATCCCGGATCACATCCGGAAAAACATCCTCGAAAAGGGGAGTGAGTCATTTATATTCAACAAGCAGAATGGCTCCGTGTATTCACTCAATGAGACGGGCACCTTTTTTTTAAGGGAAATCATCCGGGGGACAGACACCCGCGCCATACTGGAAAATTTACGACGTGACTTCGATGTGGATTCTATGGGTGATGCTGTACAGGATCTCTATTCCTTCCTGAATGAACTGCAAAAAATAGATTTGACATAAAGCATGGTAATTCAGATCAACAACATCAATGTCGCCGTTACGGGTCTTTCAGCAACGGATAATCCCTATCCAGGTCTCGGAATTGCGAGGTGCCTGAAACTGGCAGACGAGTTCCGGGGAAAGATTACGGGTCTTGTTTTTGAACCCCTGTCAACCGGAGTGTTCAGTAAAGGAATCATTGAGCACGCTTATATCGTGCCCTATCCGACGGCGGGTCACGACGCCCTCATCAATCGGATCGAAGAAATACATCAAAAAAACCCCCTGGATGTCATCATCCCGGCACTCGATTCTGAAGTCCTGCTCTATGCCCGGCTTCAGGATAGACTAACAGGTTTGGGCATACGGCTTCTTCTACCCTCTCCTTCTCAGGTAAAACTTCGGGCTAAAAATCTGCTTTATGAATTTGGTCTGAAAAACGGAATCAACGTGCCGACAACCGTGATTCTCAGCAATCTGGAAGAAATACGGTCAAGATCAGTCGATATCGGGATCCCCTTTATATTAAAAGGCGTTCTGAGCGATGCAAGAATCTGCTCATCCGTAGAAGAAGGCGAGGAAGAATATGGAAGCCTCTTCGAGTCGTGGGGCTATCCGGTCCTGATGCAACGCTATATCACCGGCGATGAATTTGATGTGATTGCCCTGACGGACAGGCAAAAGACAATGATCGGCGCTGTTGCGATGAAGAAGCTCGGCCTTACAGATAAAGGTAAAGCATATGCCGGCGTAACCATCGAGAATCAAAAACTATTAAAATTGACCGCAAGGGTTCTGAAAAAATTGGATTGGGTAGGGCCGGTCGAATGCGAGTTCATTCGAGATCAAAAAGGATCTTTCCATCTTATGGAAGTGAATGGACGTTTTCCATCGTGGCTCTATCTTGCTGCCGTGGCCGGACAGAACCTGCCCCTCTTGACCGTTAAGTTAAATTAGCCCTTGGTCTTCCCGTTGAACCCCTGAAAGGCTATAAGGCCGGGAAGCTTTTTTTGCGAACCGTTACGGACACCATAATCGATCCGCACATACTCACCAAGCTGGCGATTTTAGGGGAGGTGGCATTGTGATCATTGCAGTAACAGGACTCAATACGGCGAGTGAGCCGGCCGCAGGCTACGGTGTGCTGAAATCACTCAATGATTGCGGTGATCATGACCTGATCGGTCTGGTATACGAACCTTTGGAAACATGTATATATCAGAACGGCCTCATGAAAAAAGCGTATCTTCTTCCTTATCCGGAAAAAGATTCCGGAGAATATCTGAATCGGCTGTCGCAGATCAAGTCAAATGCGGGGATGGATATTCTCATCCCCAATCAAAACAGGGAAATCCCTCTTCTGATAAATAGCGTTTCAGCGCTTGACGGCATGGGAATTAAAACTCTGCTTCCCCACAGGCAATCCCTACGCGATATCTTCAAAGGTGAGCTGACCGAAAGGTTGAAAGAACGTGCCGTGTCTTTCAGTCTTCCGTCGATGGAGGGCAGCGCCGACAGAATATTCATTCCCTCTTTAGGAAAATCTCCGGTACAAAACGCGAACATTTTTCGCAATATAGAAGGGGAGGAATTTTCCACAGCACTCCTGGCTGATCGAGACCACCAGGTTGCGGGATCGGTGTCGATCAAAAAGCTTTTAACATCTCCCGGAGGCAGTACATGGATGGGGCTAACCATTGATGACAATGAACTATCAGATCTGGCCGAAGAAATTGTGGCACAAACCGGCTGGACAGGCCCCATGACGATCAACATGCTCAGAAACGAAAATGGTAACCTCTGTATAAGAAATGTCCAACCCGTATTTCCGGACTGGATCAACTTTGCAGCCACGGCGGGCGTGAATCTTCCCTCGCTCCTTGTAGATATCCTTCAGGGTAAAAAAGTTTCCTCCGTTTCTCGGATCATTCCAGGCAAGCTGTTTGTGCGCATGTCCATTGACATCGTTGCGGATATTGACCGCTTCGGAACCTTTTCTTTAACCGGAGAACTCTCTAATGACTAAAAAAACCAAGCCCCCCTACGTTAAACCGGCCATCACCAGAATATCTTTTACCGATACGGACAAACTGAAAGGAATGTATTTAAGAATGCCCTCCGTAAGAGAGGTGGATGGCCATCCTGTAGAAAAGCTTTTAACAGAACATGGCTCTCCCCTTTATGTCGTCTCCGAGGTCTCGTTGCGGCACAGTTATCGCAACATGTTCGAAGCCTTTTCAAAAAGATACGAAAAAACGGTCATCGCCTATTCCTATAAAACCAATTACCTCTCAGGAATATGCGCCATTCTTCACCATGAAGGGGCATGGGCGGAAGTTGTTTCAGGCTTCGAATACGAAATGGCCAGGCGACTCGGTATCCCGGGTGAAAAAATCATATTCAACGGACCTTATAAGAAGCCGGCAGAGCTTAACCGCGCATTTTCAGATGGAGCCGCCGTGAACATTGACTCCTATGACGAATACGGAATTGCAGAACAAGTAGCGGAAACACTCGGTCGGAGGTCCAGACTCGGTGTGCGTGTCAACATGCAGCTCAACCATCCGGCCTGGGATAAATTCGGATTCAGTCTGGAAAACGGTAATGCCTACGAGATTTGCCGGCGAATTTCCCGCCACAGATATTTGCAACTGGCGGGTTTACACTGTCATGTCGGTACCTACATCATTGATCTCGGCGTTTACCGCCGTGCCATAGGAAACCTCATCTCCCTTGCCCTGAAGATTAAAGAAAAGTTGGGAATTGAAGTTAACTATCTTGATATCGGGGGGGGTTTTCCTTCAAGCAATACTCTCCATTCCCAACTTATGCCCGGGGAGACGATGTCGCCGACACCCGATCAATACGCGGACGTTATTTGCGATATCATATCGAAAAAGGCAGATGAATTCAGCGAACCGCCGTTGCTCATTCTGGAACCCGGGCGCAGCATTGTGGACGAAAGCATGGTTCTCCTTTCAAAGATAATTGCTGTAAAGGAACGAGAAAACAAAAGCAGATTTGCCATCATTGACGCCGGTGTAAATCTCCTGCCCACAGCCTATTATTACAAACACACCATCTCATCGAATCGTAACGCCCCGGACAAGATGGAACAGGTTGATATATTCGGTCCCCTTTGCATGCAGGTCGACGTGATTCGCAGGAATATCTCGCTTCCCCGGATACAGACCGGTGACATTCTTACCATTAAGAATGTGGGCGCCTACAATTTTTCCCAGTCCATGCCTTTCATCTTCCCCAGACCGGCGGTGGTCCTGGTAAATAATGACAGGGTAGAGGTTCTGAGAAGGGCAGAAACATTCGATGACCTCAAAGGGCTTGAAAAGGTGCCTGAAAGGTTATTGCCCGCTGAGGCCATATGGCCGGCAGACTCCAAATCATGATGAACAACCGGGTAAAATTTCAGAATGTATTGACGTTGCCCCACTGGGAAATGCTTTGCGACAAAGTCTGGCCTCTTCGTGTCTTCGACACGATTCTACGCTCCTGCGGTCAGGTAATTTTTGCAGATCATCCGCTGACGGGCCTCCTGATGTTATTCGCTTTGGCCATGCTTTCATCAGCGGCTTTTTTTTTCACACTGATGGGCGCCTCCATCTCATCTCTATCCGCCTTCATTCTCAATGAGGACAAATTCTACATCCAGAAAGGAATCTTCGGCTTCAACGGCGCCCTTCTCGGCATCTTCTGGAGCTGGTACTTTCTTATATCCGTCCCCTCGGTGTTCATCTTTATATGCATGGCCGTCATCATAACCGTCGTGCAAACCGCTATGATGACCTTGCTGTCTTATGGTCGCTACAATTTGCCGGTGATGAGTTTACCTGCCGTCGTTGCTTTTTTGTTTTCCATTCTTCTCATCTACTGGCTTGTTTTCAACGCAGGCGTTCTCTGGCCTGCTCAAGTATACATTCCTCTGGGTACGCCGCTTACACCGCTCTTTCAGATCATACCTCAGAACAGCCAAGGCGCCTGGGGATTTGCGGCGTCATACAAGCTTCACATCTGGGGATTGATCCTAGCCGGTATCCTCATTCATTCGCGTATCAACTTCGCGTCGGCTGTTTTCTTCACTGTCTCCGGCCTGATATTCATGATGATCTTACCCCATCGATGGATGTATATGGGTGCAGAGGTTTTTTTGGGTTTTAACATCCTTCCCATGTCTATTGCTCTTTTCGGCCTGTTTATTGTGGCCAATAAGCGGGTATTTCTTTATACCTGTCTGGCATTCTTTATATGCTTTGGTTTATGGTTCGTAATTGCCGATCTGTTCCTGAAGGCGAATCTCCCATTTTTGACCCTGCCTTTTAATCTGACGGTCATTGCCGCATTGATGTTTGCCAAAATAACGGGGGCGGAACGATTCGGAATCGTTACCGTGCCTCTTGACAGGGTTACGACACCGGAGCATATCCTCGAGACGCATAAAACATCCTTCCTCAAAGATTCCATCAATCAGAGCGGCATTCCCCGGCAAGGGCAATACGATTACAAGAAAGAAGGATATACGGGAGGAAGGCTCGATCATCTAACTAACAGACAGGACATCCAGCATATCCTGAAGTCAAAAATTGCTACTCTCAGGATTACTCGTAAGGATATAGGACGGTTTCTTGATATTATTCAAGGCTCGAATAAAATCAGCATCCTTTCCGGTGCCGGAACAAGCACAGACTCAGGAATTCCCGATTTCAGAGGCAATTCATCACACTGGAGACAGTTTGGTTCCGAAGATTTTACCTATCAGAACTTCTTGACCCGCCCGGACGTCCGGGAACGCTACTGGGTCATGGATCGTCATTTTTATCGGAGGATCACAACAGCCGAGCCGAATGATATACACAGGGCGATTAAACATCTGGACGAACAGGGGAAACTCGAATGTGTCGTAACCCAAAACGTTGACGGTCTTTTCCAAAGGGCAGGCATCGATCCCGCCAAAGTCATTGAAGTGCATGGAACTGCGCTTCGCGTCCATTGTCTGAATTGCGGAACGGTCTACCCTAGACAGGAGATTGAAGGGATTTTAGAGACGGGTGCGCAGGAACCCCGCTGTCAAATATGTCACGGTCTTCTCAAGCCAATGACTGTTCTCATGGAGGAAGATTTGAATCAGTCAGTTCTCGGAGACGCCCTGTTCAGGATATGTTCTTCGGAATTGCTGCTCGTCATCGGCACCAGCCTTCAGGTGGAGCCGGTGGCGTCCATTCCTGCGATTGCGTGGCAAAAAGGTGTCAGAATTATCATCATCAATCTGGATGCCACGTCGAATGACAGTCTTGCGGAGATGGTCGTCAGACAGCAGGGATCAGCTTTTTTCAAAAGAGTCATGAGACATCTGGCTCGATGAGTCTTAAGATCTTCAAAAGCTGACCCATAGGGCGCCTGCTTTTATTTTATCAATGCCTTCGCCGCCTGGGCGATGCGTTCAGCAGTGATGCCGAATTTCTCATAGAGCACTTTTGAGGGGGCGGAGGCCCCAAAACGATCCATACCTACAACTGCGCCATCGAGGCCCACATAATGTTCCCAGCCCAGCTTGATGCCCGCTTCTACGGCCACCCGCGCCCTGACTTCCTTCGGAAGCACATGATTGCGATATTCTGCCCGCCGGCGGTCAAATATCTCCCAGCTTGGAAGGGATACAACCCGCACATTGAACCCCTCAGATGATAGGGTTTTCGCCGCTTCCAGAGTTAAAATCACTTCCGAGCCCGTACCGATAAGAATCACATCAGGCAGACCCTTGCCCGTGTCCAGAAGGATGTATCCCCCCTGCTGAAGACCGGTGGCCGGCGAAAGTTCCAGCCGGCTCAAAACCGGTAAGTTCTGGCGGGTAAATATTAAAGCGGTCGGGCCTTCTTGATTGAGGAGCGCGGCGTGCCAAGCTTCCACCGTTTCATTGGCATCGGCAGGACGGATGACTGTGAGATTGGGAACGGCGCGCAGATTCATGACGTGTTCGACGGGTTGATGTGTCGGTCCGTCTTCTCCCAGGCCGATACTGTCATGGGTAAAGACAAAAATAATCCGGAGTCCCATCAGCGCCGCCAGGCGGATGGGAGGACGCATATAATCGGAAAAAGTTAAAAACGTTGCCGTATAGGGGATAAAACCCCCGTGAAGGGCCATGCCCACTGCAATGGCGCCCATGGCATGTTCACGCACACCGAAATGAATGTTGCGGCCTCCGTAACCCCATTCACCACCGACTTTACCCTGGACGTTCTCAGAAGAGACATCAGGACGTTGAAAATCACCGAGACCCTTGAGCCAGGTAAAGGTCGAGGGATTAAGATCCGCGGAACCGCCCATGAGTTCCGGAAGGCGGGGCGCCAATATCTGCATGACCGCCTCGGAAACCTTACGTGTCGCCACATCCTTGGACCCGTCCGGATAGACGGGGAGGTCCCCGTCCCAGGTATCGGGGAGTTCTCCCTTCATCATCCGTTCGAATTCACCCGCTATATCCGGAAGTTCTTTTCGATACAAACTGTAAGCATGGTCCCAGCTTGATTCAACTTCTTCACCCTTCGCGATAGACTGGCGAAAGAAGGCAAGCGCATCATCCGGGATGAAAAACGGCTGATCGTCCGGCCAGCCAAGACAATTCTTTGCCGACTTCAATTCCTCCATTCCGAGAGGAGAACCATGGGCCTCGCTTGTTCCCCCCTTGGCGGGGGCGCCGTAACCGATCGTTGTCCGGATAAAAACGATCGAAGGTCGTCCTGTTTCCGCTTTCGCGTCTTTGAGAGCATGATCGATGAGGGCAACGTCATTGCCGTCGTTGACGTGTATTACCTGCCATCCGTAGGCCTGAAACCGCCGGCCTGCATCTTCGGTAAACGTTAGCGCTGTGGATCCGGCGAGGCAAATCCGGTTGTCGTCATAAAGGACAATCAGCTTTCCCAGGCCAAGGTGCCCCGCCAGTGAACATGCCTCGGCGGCGACGCCTTCCATCAGGTCTCCATCGCTGGCAAACACATACGTAAAATGATCAACTATCTCGTGACCCGGACGGTTATATTTTGCCGCGAGGTGCACCTCCGCAATGGCCATACCCACGGCATTGCTCAGTCCCTGGCCTAGAGGGCCTGTCGTCACTTCAACTCCGGGCGTGCATTGAAATTCCGGATGTCCGGGGGTCTTGCTCTCCCATTGGCGGAAAGACTCCAGATCGGAAAGCGACAATTCATAACCGGTCAGATGAAGAAGGGCGTACAGAAGCATGGAGGCATGCCCCGCCGAAAGCACAAAGCGATCGCGATCCACCCAACGGGGATTCACAGGATTATGTTTCAGGTGCTTCGTCCATAGGGTATAGGCCATGGCTGCTGCTCCCATGGGCATGCCCGGATGACCCGATTTGGCCTTTTCCACAGCATCTACAGCCAGAAAGCGGATTGTATTGATGCATCTTTCTTCAAAACTCTTCTGATCGGTCATGTCACATCTCCCCCGGTGATGAAGTGTATGGCCGTTTATATACCAAGAAAAACAGTTAGACAAGAAGGATTAAACCAAATTCGCCATGAAATGCATGACCGAATAGAAATATATTAAATTTCAAACATTTTGATGATAAAGATTGAAAATATTTCTTGGCAAATGACTTTCAATTGTTTAATGATTACGAAAATAAAATCTTTATTCCGTGATTGATGCAGAATTCCGCCGGAGCCTGCCCATAAACACCTTTGTTGGGGACAGGAATGGCAGGGGTGGACAATACTTGAGGAGGGACTATGTCAAAACACAAAAAAATAGAACGGAAAAGAGAACTTGATCGCAAGAGGCGCAGACGGAAGAAAAATCTGAAGTTGAGGGCAAAAGCCCTCCAACAGGCGAACAAGCCTTCGATAAAAAAGGCAAAATAGGGGAAATACTTTAGAAGCCATGAACTGGTGGAGAAAACGTATTGGACTTGCTCTTGGTGGGGGAGGGGCACGGGGACTCACCCACATCGGCGTGCTGAAGGTATTTGAACAGGAGGGAATCCCCATTCATGTCATTGCGGGAACCAGCATCGGTTCTCTGGTTGGGGGAGCTTATGCCGGCGGCATGTCGCCTGAGGAAATACAGAAAAAGTTCCAGGCATATATTGGAAGCTCCGAATTTCAATCTTCCGCCATTCACGCCATCTCATCATCATACGGCAGGGAGGGAGGGCGCCTGACACAAAAGATTCAGAGCTTTCTAAAAAACCAGTTCTATCTGATACAAATGTTGCTAAAGCCTGGAATCCTGTCGGCAACTGATTTCCGGTCCATGATCGAATTCTTCATACCTGACATAAAAATTGAAGATACACATGTACGCTTCCGGGCCGTAGCCACAGACCTTATCAGCGGCGAAAAGATTGTCTTTTCCAAGGGGTCCTTGAGGCAGGCGATTATGGCGAGTTGCGCGGTACCCGGAGCTATAGAACCTTTGAAAGAAAAAGAGCAGCTCCTTGCCGATGGCGGAGTCATCAGCCTGATTCCTGTGAATGTCGCAAAAGAAGCCGGCGCCAATATTGTGATTGCCGTTTCTGTAGATCGTGATTTGCGTTTGGACGAGGAATTGAAAACGGCGAAGGACGTCTACATCAGGGCTACCGAAATCATGGCAGATAAACTCGAAAAGTATGAGTTGATGGAAGCGGACGTAATCATACGCCCCGATGTAAAAAATCTGCACTGGTCCAGTTTTTCTCAGGCCATAGACTTAATCGAGGAAGGAGAAAAAGCTACGAGAGAAAACCTGGCTGAAATCCGCAGCGCCATGTCTCTTTATAAAAGACTTCTAAAAAAGAAGCGCTATCTCTGATCCGTTTATACTTTTTCATTCAGAGACAGGCAATCCTCCCGCCAGAGACAGGCCAGTTCCTGACAATATTCCACTCTGTGTGTTCCGTAACACTCGATATTATTTTCCGCCCTCTGGATGGCAAGGATCATGTCCGTTTTTTTCATTTTAAATGTGTTGACACCCATCCCCTTGGCCATTTTTTGAATTTCATTGAACTTCATGAACACTCACCTCCTGCGATCAAATTCCTTCCGAATATGAAACAATGCACTTAGGGACCCGCAACCACTATCATATGAAAAACAGAGGGCCAGGTCAAAGGTTTATAAATGGTGTCGCCACCCAACCGAACAGCCATTTGCTGCGCTTCATTCTTATACTCCGGGGCAAAATAAACTGTATTCACATCGAAATTTGTACGGGAAGCCATCCCGATATTTTCAACCCGGTAGCCGAGCTTTGTCAGTTTTCCCGACAGCGCCTTCGCGGAAGATATTTTACCGTTACCGCTCAAGACCTTTATCTTGAGCATTTTCGGCCCGATTCCTTTTGCGACCGGCGTTGTTTGAACGACGTCCTTTTTTTCAACATCGGCTTTTTGCTCCTGTTTGATACCCTCCTTTTCCGGGATGGAGATTTCTCCTTTCTTTTCTTCGACACCGATCGTTTGTTCCTTCAGGGTGCTTGTCTGATCTTTCAGAAGGCCCTCTTCCTTACCGGCTTTTCCAATGTTTTTTTGTTTTCCCTCTCCGGCCTGCTGACGTTCTTTTTTCAGATCATCCAACTCTGATCTCAGATCCCCCACCTCATCCTTCAGATTCGTCATCCCTATATTCATTTCATCAATGGCTGCCTGCTTTTCGCCAACAATACGCTTGCAGGATTCATTGTCTTTCCTAAGCCGCTCAACGTCACTTTGCAGTTCATTATTTAAACCGCCGGTGGAATGGGCAGGTCCCGCACATCCTGCATTCATGAAACAGAAAACAAGGATAACGACACTACACAATAACCTCATAAACATCGGTCACCTCCTCTTTGCAGTCATTATCTCTTTGATATATATTTTGCAGCATAACACGCAACACCAAAAAGGGCAACCTTTGGATACAGGATCACATAAACAGGCATTTGAGAAACGAGGCCGGTCATTCGACCTTTTTTCCGGAACGATGCCACAAACCGCCCATCTTCCAGAAATGGCAGGATTCGACGTGACATGCCCCCGGCAATATACACGCCGTTGGTGGCAAGGATCTTGAGAGCCATGTTCCCCGCTTCCGCCCCTAGAACGGACACGAACACATGTAAAGATTCAATGCAAAGTTTACAGGGATTTCCGGAATCGACGGCAGCTTTCACAATCGTCGGTATGGGATCTTCTTCCCGCGCCAGTTCCTCGGACAGCCACGAGGGTTCTTCGGCGGGGCGCCTGTCCCGAAGAAACCGATAAATATTGAATATACCCTGACCCGAACAAACCATTTCATAACTGACATGATCATGGCTCTTTCGCAGATAACGCAACAACTCGTCTTCCAGAAAGCTGTTCGGCGCAAAGTCTGCGTGCCCGCCCTCCGAAGCGTGTTCCAGATAGTCCGATCCGTCCCAGACCAGAAACGCTTCACCAAGACCTGTGCCTGGAGCAATGATGGCGACATTGCCTTCGGACCTTGCTTCGCCCTTATTTAAAACACACAGATCTGAAGGACCGAGAAAGGGCACGGCACACGCAATGGCCTCAAGATCGTTGATCAAGAGAATTGATGAGACATTCAGTTCCTCGCCCAGTTTTTTCTCGTCCATCACCCACGGCAGATTCGTGATCTTTGCCCGGCCATCCACCACCGGCCCGGCAACGCCAAAGACAGCCATACGAACAGGCTGATGGACTTGACGAAGAAATTCCCTTACGATGGATTCAAAATTCGGATATCGTGCACTGGCAAATTCGGCTTCGACAAGAGGGCTCCTGAATCCCTGTTCATGCGAAAAGACACCCAGATGGGTCTTTGTTCCGCCTATGTCACCTGCAAGAAACATGGTCAGCCTTCATTGTCAGATCAATGCACTGTCCAGCCATTCCCGATAGTCCCTGTTTATTTTGAGCAGCGGCACAGCGATGATCTCGGGAACCTCGTAGGGATGAACGGATTTAATGGTCTTTTCAATATCTCCATACAGATCATGTCTGCTTTTAATGATGCATTGCCATTCTTCCGCCGTTTCAACCCGCCCCTTCCATCGGTAGACACTTGTCATGGGCCCGACTATCTGGACACATCCTGCCAGTTTCCCATCAACCAGGATCCCGGCAATTTTTTCAGCATCCTGCCTTTTTTCCGTTGTCGTGATGACCTGAATATACGATTCCATTCCTTCCACCCCTATCTCCTAATCCCTGTTCCCCGCCCCCTGTTTCGCGCATTCATACATCATGATTGCCGCTGCCTGCGGCAGGCTCAGGGAATCCGCACCTTCCGCGCCGGGAATATGCCATATTTCGTCCGTTATCCGAAGCAGGACATCGGACAATCCGTGGCTCTCACTTCCCAGTAATAGCGCTGCTCTTTTCATGCACGCATGTGGAATTACACCTTTCCTGTCGTCACTTCCCACCAGGAAATAACGTTTCTTGATTTCAGGCAAGGTTTCCGCAAAATCAACATCCGGTATGATGGTCATGTGAAAGAGACTTCCCATAGCAGAACGCACCACTTTGGAATTCGTAAAATCCGCCGAACCGATACTGAGCAAAATCTTCCTGATTCCAAACCAGTGAGCCGTTCTGATGACAGCGCCGAGATTATTGGGGTTGTTGATCCGGTACAGCAGTAAAAGATGTCCCGGGTCATTCAGGGCAAGCAGTGCAGCAACATTGCCACTCCGGGGAATGACAACAAGCGCCATGATCCCTTCCGGCGCCTTGTCCTGACTCAGTTTTGCCCATTCTTTTTCCGTTAATTCATAGACATCGATTCCTGCGGGAACGGCACATAAAAAATCATCCCAGTATGCCGCTTTTTTGCCCACCATCAGAATGGCCCTGGTTTCCCAGTTACTTTTCAGCAACTCCCGGACAACCTTGAACCCCTCGGCCAGGAAAAGTCCTTCCTGATGGCGATACTTCACCTGGCCGAGTTTTTCCCACAACTTCAGCTGTGATTTCAGCGGTCTCAGTAATGTGACTTTACGTACCATCTTCCGTCGAACACTATGGGAGCCAAGCCCTTGAAAACAATTTTTATCATGACCCTAAATTTTTCTAAGTAACTCCTGCGCGGCAATGTGAATGGGGTCCCACGCCGGACTGAAAGGAGGTGAATAGGCAAAGTCCAGATACGCAATTTCATCAAGCCGCACGCCGGCCCAGAGGGCGCAGGAAAGCGTGTTGATCCTTTCCACAGCACCTATTGCGCCGACGGCCTGAGCGCCCAGGAGCATTCCCGTCGCCCGGTCAGCGACCAGTTTGATGCCCAGCCTTTTCTCTCCGGGCATGGATCGGGCGATTGCGTTCCCCCAGATGATCGTGCTCACAGGATGATATCCGCTGTTTTTGGCCTCGGTTTCATCAATGCCGGCTGCAGCCGCCCCAAGGCTGAAGATTTTAAAGGACTGAGCGCCCACGACTCCGGGAAATATCATGGAACCACCCCCGATATTCAGGCCCGCCACGCGCCCCTGTTTGTTGGCAATGTCTCCGAGAGGAATGTGGACCCACTTCCTGCTGACGCGATGGTACACTTCACAGCAATCCCCCACCGCATAAATTTCTTCTCCCGACGTGCGTTGAGAGAAATCAACCTGAATCGTTCCTGCTTTGCCGATCTGCAGACCGGCATCGACAGCCAGTTTTACATTCGGTCTGACCCCGATGGAAATGAGGATCATGTCGGCTTCCATGTCACCGTTGCTCGTTTTCAGGCGGAGGCGGTAATCTTTCCCCTCCTCAATGGACGTCATTCCCGTATTTGGGACAAAAGACACCTTCTGACGGGTCATCTCCTCCAGAATCATATTTGACAACTCGGGATCCCATCTCATGGCCGGACGGGCAACCAGGTCTATGACCTGCGTATCAATCCCAAGATTTCTTAACGCCTCGCACATCTCCATTCCGATGAAGCCGGCACCCACGATGATGGCTTTCCGGCACTGTTCCTCTCTGAGATAGGTCTTTATCCGGATCGCATCGGGAAGGGTTTTAAGAACAAAAACACCCTCAAGTTCCACACCCGTCACCTTCGGTACAAAGGCGCTCGTGCCAGTTCCCAGTACGAGAATGTCATACGGCACGGCGGTTCCATCGGACAATCGCACCGTCTTTTTATCCCTGCCGATTTCCTCCACACGAACTTCCAATCGAACATCAACACCCGTCTCCCTGAATTTTTCCGGCGTTCTTGCAACCAGGCGCTTCTCATCCTTGATTACATCACCGATGTAATAAGGCATGGGTCAGGCGGCAGTAGAAACATATTTCCCCTGCTCTATCATGATGACAGACAGTGACGGATCACGCCTTCTTGCTTCAGCGGCCACGGAAGCGCCCCCGGTGCCACCCCCGATAATGACAAGATTCTTGCTCATGATAACCTCCTCATTAAAGATTTTATAGCTATTGAATATAATTCTTCAGTTTCTAAGCCCCATCATATCATCTGCGGATATTTTTGTTTTTCACAGGATACCGGACAGAAGTCGCTGATCGTCGGTATGCAAAAATACCCATCCCGGCGCCCATCATCAACAGGCAGAGCAACTGCCCCATGCTCAGCGATGCCCAGATAAAACCGAGATGCGTATCCGGCTCCCGCAGAAACTCGATGAAAAAGCGAACCAGCCCGTAACCGATAAGATATAGAGAAAAGAAAAATCCATCAAAGTTCTTCTTCTTTCTTAGACTCCAGAGGATGATGAAAAGAACGATCCCCTCGAAAAACGCTTCATACAACTGAGACGGATGTCGGAGCTCGTGAGTCGGATCAAGAGGGAAATACATGCCCCATGCCGCATCGGTAACCCTGCCATAGAGTTCACCGTTGATGAAATTACCGATTCTGCCGAAGGTGTATCCTAAAGGAATGGCGGGACAGAAAAGATCGGCAAGATTCCAAAAATTGATTGCATGCTTCCGGCAAAAAGCGACGGCTGCCACAAGTACCCCGACGGCCCCCCCGTGATAAGACATGCCGCTGATTCCAACAAACCTGAATCCCTGATTAAAATCGAAGGGCAGTAATATTTCCAGTGGATGCCTCATGTAATAGTCAAAATGGTAGAACAGGACATATCCAAACCTTGCACCCAAAATGAGACCCACAACGGCCCAGATGAAAAAATCCTGAATGGTTTCCTGTGAATAATTGTAACCTTCATTCTTTATCCTGTAAGAAACCAGCGCATAGGTCACAAAGAAGGCAACAAGGTACATGAGGCTGTAATAGCGAATTTGAAAAGCGCCGATCTCAAAGAGATTAGGGCTCATGTGCGCGGGTATATGCTGCCAGATATCGATCCAGTTCCCCATATCGTAAAAGCTAATAAGCTTCTCCCTTCAGGTCCTCAACATAGAGTTGGGCGGAGAATGCAGCCGTTGCGCCATCGCCGCACGCGGTGACAATCTGGCGAAGCCGTTTGCCAATACAGTCCCCGCAGGCAAACACTCCCTTCGCCGATGTCTGCATATTCCGGTCGACAATCACATAGCCGCCTTTATCAAGGTCGATGATGCCGCGAAACACGTCCGTCTGGGGCGTTAAACCGATAAAGACAAATATCCCGTCTGCAGCGATTTCTTTCGTCGTGCCGGACGACCCGACATCTCTTATCTTTACCTTTTCCACCGCGGCGCCTCCCGAAATCTCTTCAACAACGGCGTTCCATATAAATTCTATCTTGTGATTTGCCAGCGCCCTCTTCTGCAGGATCTTTGTCGCCCTGAGACGGTCACGCCGGTGAACGATACTCACCTTTCTTGCAAAATTGGTCAGGAAAATGGCTTCCTGAACGGCAGTGTCTCCGCCTCCAACCACCACCACGTCCTTGTTTCTATAAAAAGGACCGTCACACGTCGCACAGTACGATACGCCCTTACCGGCGAAAGTGTCTTCTCCCGGAAGACCCAGTTTTCGCCAGTATGCGCCCGTGGCAACAATGACGGCGAGGGATTCAAAAGAACGCTCCCCTGCAGAAATCTCCCATCCCAGGACATCGCCCCACTGTTTGTTTGCGATTGCAGAAACATCTGCAGACGTCATTTCCAGCCCGAATTGACCTGCCTGCTTTTTAAACCTCTCAATCAGGTCAAAACCGTTGATGCCTTCAGGGATGCCGGGATAATTTTCTATCATGTCAGTTACGGTAATTTGACTTACCGTCGAGGCGCCTTCGAAAAGCAATGTCCGGAACCCCGCCCTCGAGGCATAGAGACCGGCCGTCAGACCTGCAGGCCCACCACCGATGATAACGACGTCATACACGTGATCGGGAACATGTATTGCGACCATTTATATTCGCTCCTTTCCTTGTAGAGATGAGCCCCGCATATCTCTCCGATGGAAGCCACCGGATCGTCTGCCGACACATGTAATGTAATAGAGACGATCCATTTTTGTAAAGGCAAATTCTATAAAAGTCAGATGCCCTATGTTTTTTTGTTGGTAACAATATAGTCTGAGCGCGCGCTGAAAAACAAGCGCTGCAAGAAAGGCGCATTCTGCATGATCCTCCGGCATTCCTCCCAGGTACGCAATAATGGATCTCCGGTTTATCTTGAGACAGTCCTGAATCGTTTTTCCCTTTGCCATTTCCGTTGCGGCATTACAGGCGGCAACAGTAAATATACATCCGCTGGCGACGAATCTCGATTCTTCGATCTTTCCCCCTTTCACACGAAGGAACATTTTGATGTTTCCACCACATTCATTCTTTTCTTCGGCATAGCCATCGGAGTCCTCTATAATGCCCCTGTTCCCCGGATTCGTTCCGTAGTCTACAATTCTATCTGAATAACATTGTCTCGCCTTTTCACGGATGATGGCGATCATCTTTTCCCTGATTTCGTTTTCATCCTCCATGTTCTTAATCAATCCTTTCCGGTCTTCTTTCAAAATCTTACACATCATCATGCGAAGCCGCCGCCGTGCGGGATGCCGCATTTCGGTAAGGAAAGCGATACCATTATGAAGTACCTTTTCTTCCCGGCCGCGATGGGGGATATGCGGGACGCACCTCCGGTCATTCAACATAACGTGAGTTATTTAATTTGTTTTGTGTTATATTACAACCACGAAATTAGAATCCCGGACGTAGCAAGCGAACACTGACTGACAACCCATTCGGAACCGTTGGCTGCAAAATACACCGACGCTCATTACCTCACGAGATGCTTGCGGATAACGGTCTGCCACAATATTGCCGGCAGATAAAAGAAATGAAAGAAAGTGGAGAAAATGGTTGACATCGTCCTTTCTAAATGGTAAAAGTTGCGCAATATAAGTATGTATATCCACAATTATTGACAATACCATTGCCAATATCTCTTGGGCATAACCTGATCAGGTTTCAAGTTTTCTCAATTGCTTATGATAAAACTTCAGAAGCTAGCTAAAAAGACAAAAATAAGAAATAGTTCTATATTCGTTACTTTGTCCCGGAGGCAGAAGAAATGTTGGGTCCAGTAAGTTCAAAAATCAAGTCCATTTCCAAAGTGAAATACGACGACAAGCCTTTTGAACATTGGGGTCTGACCTCCAGCGAAATAAGAAAGATTACGGAAAAGAAAAATCACGGCCTCTATGACAAGAGAATGACTTTAAAAGAAGCTGTAGCCAAATTTGTCAAAGACGGCATAAACCTCGGAGTCGGCGGTTTTGTGAATACGAGAGTGCCTGCCGCAATCATTCATGAGATCATCAGAAAAGGCGTTAAGAACCTCACCCTTTCTTTCCAGTCCAACTCTATCTGTCTGGAATGGCTTGCCGGCGCCATGATCTGCTATCCGGAAAAGGTATCCATCAAACGCGTAGAGTTAGCCTGGTGGGGTTACGAACTCATTGGAATCGCGCCCCTCTGGAGATACCTGGTACAGAACAAAATTGTTGAAACCGACGATTATACCAATTATGGTATGTCCGTACGGTTTAAAGCCGGGGCTATGGGCATCCCCTTCATTCCCGTGAGAGATCACGGTGGATCGGATATGGAACTGGTCAACAGGGGAAAGATGATCGAATGTCCCTTCACGGGTCAAAATACTTATCTCCTCCCGGCCTGTAACCCCGACGTCGGCATCGTGCATACGACTGCCGCTGATATGTACGGGAATGCGAGAATCTTTGGCGCTCTCTGTACATGCCCGGAAATTTCCATGGCATCGGCGTACACCATTATGACAACCGACAAAGTCATTCCCACCGATACAATCAGAAAATATCCGAATATGACGGAAATCCCCTATGTGGCGGTGGATGCGGTTGTCGAACAGCCCTTCGGATGCTATCCCGGCGCATGCTATGGCTACTACTGGTTCGATATGGATCACCTCAGAATGTACAGGGGAATTTGTGATGACTTCAGGAAAACCGGAAACAAAGACAATCTGAAGAAATATTTCAATGACTATATCTTCAGCTGTGAAACATTTGACGATTTTCTTGAGAAAACAGCTGGTTACAAGAAGCTTCGGCAGTTGAGGGAACTGGACGGCGGTCAGCCTATCTATACACTGTAATGAGACTGCGAGATATTAACAGGGGGTAAATAATGCCGGAATACAGTGCATTTGAAATGATCGCTTTTACAGGATCAAGACAATTGGAAGATAGCAAGATCGTCTTCGTGGGGACGGGTCTCCCCATCATCGCAGCCATGCATGCCCAGCTTACCCATGCCCCCAATCTCTATATGATTTATGAAGCGGGATCGCTCGCGCCCATTCTTGAGATCGGAATGCCCCTGTCCGTGGGAGACACCCGTGCGGGCCGCAAGGCATGCTATCTGAAAGGACTCTGCGCCGTTTTTGAATTGACCCAGAGAGGATTCGCGGACTATGCCTTCATCGGCGGCGCTCAGATTGATATGTACGGCAATATCAGTTCCACGATCGAAGGAGATTACTACAACAAGCCCGATATCCGGTTCCCCGGGAGCGGTGGCGCCGGAGCGATGGCGGCCAACTGCGGAAAGATCATCGCGATTATGGCCCTGGAGAAAAGAAGATTCTGTAAACATGTGGACTTCATTACCAGCATCGGCTACGGAGACGGTTCCCCTGATTACAGAGAAAAGGCGGGAGTCATGGGTTCCGGTCCCTACAGGGTTATCACTCAGCAGGCCCTGTTCGGATTTGACGAAACAACGAGGAGAATGAAACTTCTGGAAGTCAAACCGGGGTTCACGCCGCAGCAGATCCAGGACATGATTGAATTTGAATTGATTATCCCTCCCGACGTGAAGGAAATGGCAGAACCGACAGATGAAGACTTGCATTTGTTGAGAGATGTGATAGACTCAGAGGGCTACTTCCTGAGGAGGGTTGTTAAGAGATAACCATTTTTTTCAATAAATTTAAAGAAAGGAGGTTTTGAAGATTTCGATCAGTCAGGTATTTTTATGGTGAAAGGTAAAAATGGTCATTTCGATGTAACGGGGTTGTCAAAAAATATCGACCGCTCCCCGCAATGACGCTTAACTGGAAACCATAATTATTTTGAGCGTTTTTTTACATTCATTTTTCATTATTGAAAGGAGGGTTTAAATAATGGCAGAAGAAAAAACATTTCCAAGATGGGTTCCCTTACTGTGCGGTTTGATAGGCAGCACCACGTGCGGTATGCTTTTGTACGCATGGAGCGTGTTCATCAAGCCCTTGAACGCGGAATTCGGGTGGTCCCGTGCGGAAATCGCCATGGCGTTCGCCATCTGCTGTCTCGTATTCGGGTTGATGACGTTTCCCGCGGGCCGCTTGAGCGACAAGTACGGTCCCCGGAATGTTGTTATGGTTGGCGGTATAATTCTTGGCATCGGTTTTGTCCTTTCCGGTTTTATTCAGTCAAAAATACAGCTTTATATTACATATGGTTTGATTGCCGGCTTTGGAGGGGGATGTATTTATCTGCCTCCCATTGCGAATGCCCCCAAGTGGTGGCCTGACCGCCGCGCCCTGGCGACGGGTTTTGCCGTGGTCGGATTGGGTTTGGGATCGTTTCTCATGGGGCCTCTGGCCACGTGGATCATTACGAACCCTGAGATGGGCTGGCGCTATGTGTTCTGGTACTGCGGGGTCGCCATGGGAATCATGGCGCTTGTAGCCGGGTTTTTTCTGAAGCCCCCCCCCGCGGGCTGGAAGCCGGCTGGCTGGGCGCCTCCTGCGCCTGCCGCGGGTGCCGGCGCTCCGAAGGCGACCCGTGACTTTACACACGAGGAAACCACGAAAAGTCCCAAGTTCTGGCTCCTGTACCTGGCCTATTTCTGCGGTTCCTTCGCGGGCTTGATGGTCATCGGCCACCTGGCCGGTTTCGGAAGGGATCAGGGCCTGACGGCCATGGCGGCCGCCGGCGCGGTGAGTTCTCTGGCATTTACCAATGCGGCAACAAGGATCCTTTCCGGCTGGTTTGTGGACATGATCGGCATTCGCGTCTATTTTGCCGTTACGTTTGCCCTGCAGACAGCGGCGATGATCTTTATTTTCCAGCTCGGCGGCAGCGTTTACGGATTGGCGGCGATTGCCATGCTCATCGGCTGGAACTACGGCGCCATGTTTACCCTGTTCCCGGCCACGTGTGGGCAGTTCTATGGTATGACGGCCCAGGGGAGCAACTACGGACTCCTGTTTACGGCGTGGGGTCTGGCCGGGTTTGCCGGTCCCTGGGTGGGCGGCTATCTGAAGGATACGACGGGTACGTATTATGCGCCGTTCCTGATCGCGGCGGCCCTCTGCGCCCTTGGAACGGTAATTCTTTTCACGACGAAACCGCCGGAGAAGAAATCTGTCTGATAGCTACGGGGTAACACATTTGGAAACCTTTTAACCATGGCGCCCCGGGAATTTCCCGGGGCGCTTTTATTTTACTATCGGGCGAAAAGTGTCCATCTGAATAAAACGGCCGGGGGAAACAGGCATTGGATTTAGGCGTACTGGGTCAAATACATTTTACCTGGGATTTTCTCATCGGTTTTCTCAGCATCATTGTCATCGATCTCATTCTGGCGGGGGACAATGCCGTCGTTATTGCCCTCGCTGTCCGGACCCTCCCGCAAAGCCAGCGCATGAAGGGCATCATCCTCGGAGCGGGAGCGGCGGTTTTTCTTCGCGTTCTCCTCACCTTTTTTGCCGCCCAGCTTCTACAAATTCAGTATGTTAAATGTATCGGCGGCATGCTGATACTCTGGATTGCCGTCAAACTTTTTGTCGAAGGAGCACCGGAAGAAAAAATCAGACAGGAGGAAAAAACCTTCTGGCGGGCCATATGGATTATCGTTATTGCCGACATCACCATGTCGACAGACAATGTCCTGGCGGTGGCCGCCGCATCCAAAGGCAATTTGTTTCTTTTGATATTCGGCCTTGGCCTGAGCATTCCTTTTGTTGTTTTCACGAGTACGCTTCTGTCCAGGTTAATGGACAAATATCCTGTTATTATCTACATCGGCGCCGCAATCCTTGGCCGGGTGGGAGGAGAGATGATCATGACCGATCCCTTTATCGTTCAGACATTTCACCCGTCAACAGCCTTACAGTACGGTGTTGAAGCGTTCTTCACCATCGGGGTCATTGTTGCCGGAAAAATCTGGATCAGGATGAAAACAGTTAATCAGGAAAAAACCGTACAAGCGACATCGGCATGCGACACCACAAGGATCGAAAAGAACAGCGATTGTTAAATCCGGTCCGCAAATGTTTTCGTGAACGATAGATGCCTCTATTATTTTAATATTTCCCTTTTTATTTTAAGCTATTTACTTTTATTCCTTGACTAATTCACCATATCATATACCATGTATTTAAGGCACTTTCACAACCATTAGCGTAATCAAAACAATTCCCTTCAGCCAAACACCATTAAGCAGGATGATCAGACGGAGGCATCATGGATCTGACTACTTTTGGCGTGACAATCACCATCGTTGGTATGGGGGGCACCCTTGCCAGTCTCTGGTTTCTGACCATCGTTATCACCGTCCTTAAATGCTTCTTCCCCTATCGCGAATCGGAAGACAGGGAGGAGAGAAGATGATCGATGCCTTTCAATCCGGCTTCGGCAGCCTGATTATGGGTTTCAGCCTTCTGACCATCGAAAACATGCTCATGATTGCCGTGGGCTACGGACTCCTATGGCTGGGTATAAGGAATATGAATACAACGTATTTTGTTAATCAAGTATTGAGGATACAATTCCATTAACGATAAAGGAGGGGGAGGTGGCATATGGAAGAAGCAGAAAAGATTGAGTTGAAGGAAGTTTATTCCGTACCCGAATGGGCAAGGCAGAAGGCGTACATCAAAGACAGGGATGAATATGAGAAGCTGTGGAATCGTTCTATTGAAGATCCCGATGTTTTCTGGTCGGAGATTGCCTCTGAGTACGTGGACTGGTTCAGGAAGTGGGACTCCGTAGAGGACTATAACTTCGATGTGGGCGCCGGCCCTGTTTACGTGAAGTATTTCGAAGGCGGCAAGCTCAATGTTTCGTACAACTGTCTGGACAGGCACTTGAAAACGCGTGGGGATAAGGTTGCCATTCAGTGGGAGGGGAATGAACCGGGAGAAGACAGGGCCTATACCTATAGAGAACTTCATAATGAGGCGTGCAAGTTTGCCAATGTCCTCAAGTCGTTAGGCGTCAAGAAGGGCGACCGGGTATGTTTCTATCTTCCCATGATCCCTGAGCTTGCCATCGGGATGCTTGCCTGCACCCGTATCGGCGCCGTGCACGGTGTCGTCTTCGGGGGTTTTTCCGCCGACTCTCTGCGGGACAGAATTCTGGACAGCGGATCGAAGGTTCTGGTGACCTGTGACGGGACATTCCGGGGCGCCAAGGCCGTTCCCCAGAAAAGCAATGCCGATGAGGCGGCGAAGCCGTGCCCTTCCGTCGAGAGGGTCATCGTGGTGAAGAGGGTCGGCGAGAAGATTGCGTGCAGCATGCAGGCAGGCAGAGACCTCTGGTGGCATGAGGAGATGGCAAAGGCAAGCGGAGAGTGCGAGCCGGAATGGATGGACGCCGAGGATCCCCTTTATATCCTCTATACGTCAGGTTCCACGGGGAAGCCGAAGGGTGTCATGCACACTACCGGCGGGTATCTGGTGTACGTGGCCTACACGCACAGGATGATCTTCGACTACCATGAGGAAGACATCTTCTGGTGCACCGCGGACATCGGTTGGGTAACGGGTCACAGCTACATTTTGTATGGACCGCTGTGCAACGGCGCCACCTCGGTGATGTTTGAAGGCGTACCCAACTATCCCGATATGAGCCGTTTCTGGAAGGTGGTGGAGAAGTACAAGGTGACGATTTTCTATACAGCTCCCACGGCCATTCGTGCCATTGCCAAGGAGGGGAGCGAGTGGGTGAAGAAGGCGGACATATCCTCACTCAGGATCCTCGGTACGGTAGGTGAGCCGATCAATCCGGAGGCCTGGAACTGGTATCATCACAACATCGGGCGGGATGATCTCCCGATTGTGGATACGTGGTGGCAGACGGAGACGGGAGGCATTCTTATCACCCCGCTGCCCGGCGCTATTGATCTCAAGCCCGGCAAGGCGACCGTTCCTTTTATGGGAGTATTCCCTGCCATTATCGATGAGTGGGGTGAGGAGATCATGGAGACGGTTGCGAGCGGTCCCCTGTGTATCAAGAAGCCCTGGCCGGGGATCATGCGCAGTGTCTATGGCGACCCCGGGAGGTTCCAGGAGACTTACTTTGTCCAGCGTCCCGGATTCTATTATACCGGTGACGGCGCCACCCGGGATGAGGTCGGATATTACCAGCTGATGGGTCGTATCGATGATGTCATCAATGTTTCCGGTCACAGACTGGGAACGGCGGAAATCGAGAGCGCCCTGGTTGCCCATGAGAAGGTGGCAGAGGCAGCCGTTGTCGGTTATCCCCATGACATCAAGGGTCAGTCCATCTATGCCTATGTGACTCTGAAGACGGGCGTGGAGAAATCGGAGACGTTGAAGAAGGAGCTGGTAGCGCATGTCAGGAACCTGATCGGCCCTATCGCGACGCCGGAGAAAATCCAGTGGGCCGATGGTTTGCCGAAGACCCGGAGCGGCAAGATCATGAGAAGGATTTTGAGAAAGGTTGCAGCAAACGAGATCGGTGAACTGGGAGACACCACGACGCTCGCCGATCCTTCCGTTGTTGACGATATCGTGAAAAATAGAGTGTTGTAAGAGCAATAGGAGGTGCATTATGATTAGAGTAATGATCGAAAGGCGGTGCCAGCCCGGCAAAGAGAAGCAACTCCGGGATCTGTTGCTGGAATTGAGATCGGCTGCGATGAGGCAGCATGGCTACCTTACCGGCGAAACTCTTCGTGAGGCCGAAAACCCTTCAATTTTCATGGTCATCGGCACATGGATCACACTCGAGGCATGGAAAGCGTGGCAGACGTCCAGACAGCGCCTGTTAATAGAAGAGATGATGGACTCCCTGCTCGCTGCCGAAAGAAAGGTTCGTGTTTTCCTTGAGGATGTCGAGGGATAATCCGTATCCATTCCCACACGACTGCGGAGAAGAGGCGATATGAATTTGACACACTATACAGAAAAAGGGGGGGCATTATGTCAGTATACAGCATTATCGAACTTGTGGGATCAAGTCCAACATCCTGGGAAGATGCTACTCGGCACGCCCTGGCAACCGCTTCCAAGACACTCGAAGATCTCAGAGTTGCAGAGGTTATAAAACAGGATGTGACTATTGAAAATGGGAAAATAACATCCTTCCGTGTAAGACTTAATCTCTCATTCAAGTATCGTGAACGTGCCTGAACAATTCAGGTTCAATTCCAGGACCATGATAAATAGAGGGGTCAAAAGACCCCTCTACGCTTGTAGAATCACCTCTCGGCATGTTTGTCCGTGGAAATATTATCTTGGGACCATGCATTTAAAAAACAAATGAAAAGTTTTCTTTTGCTTCAAACCTTTCGACTTCCGTCAATAACACAAATCTATAACTTCCTGTCAGAAAACAGTTGACAGAAACCGTTTTGGATGGTAAGGAAGACGCGCAAAAAAACCAATTCGCCCACCAATATAGAGACCTTTGAGTAACGGCAATATGCCAAAAAGATTACAGTGTAAGTATAGTGTTTTATTTACTTTGCGGAATGGTTTTATTCAAGGGTTTCCTATTGACAATATCTTCAGGAGGTAGACTATGTTTAATGAGAAGGAGTTGGAAAAGATCAAAGCCGGAAAAAAGAAATGGTCGGAAGGGACTCTGGCGAAGACCTTGAGCAAAGTCCCGGAAAAAAAGGCTTTTACCACATGGTCCGGAATCCCTGTCGAGACTCTCTATACCCCGGCGGAAGTTGTCGGTCTGGATTATGAGAGCAAAATCGGCTATCCCGGCGAGTATCCGTATACCCGCGGCGTTCAGCCCAACATGTTTCGGGGCAGGTTCTGGACCATGCGTCAGTATGCCGGATTCGGCAGCGCCAAGGAAACGAATGCCCGCTACCGTTATCTGTTAGGTCAGGGGCAGACGGGGTTGAGTGTCGCCTTTCATCTTCCCACCCAGGCGGGCTATGACAGCGATCATCCCCTGTCCATGGGCGAAGTAGGAAAGGTCGGCGCCGCCATCGACCATATCGGCGATGTTCGCATTCTGTTCGACCAGATCCCTCTGGACAAGGTTACAACGTCCATGACCGTCAACGCCGCAGCCACGGTGCTGCTTGCCATGTATCTCTCTGTCGCGGAAGAACAGGGAGGAAGCTATGACAAACTGGGTGGAACCATCCAGAACGACGTCCTCAAGGAAATCATCTGCCGTGGTCAGTATATTTTTCCCCCCAAACCGACCATGCGTCTCACCGTCGATCTGATCGAGTTCTGCCAGAAATATGTTCCCCGCTGGAACAGCATCAGCGTTAGCGGTTACCACATCCGCGAATCAGGCTCCACGGCCGCTCAGGAGATGGCCTTCACCATCGCTGACGGAATCGCTTATGCTGAAGCCTGTGTAGCAAGAGGCATCCCTGTAGATTCCTTTGCGCCAAGACTCTCTTTCTTCTTTAACGCCTTCACCGACGTCTTGGAAGAGGTGGCTAAATTCCGGGCAGCAAGGCGCGTCTGGGCCAAAATCATGAAGGAAAGATTCGGCGCCAAGGACCCCCGTTCCATGATGCTTCGCTATCATGTGCAGACCGGCGGCGTTACCCTGACGGCACAGCAGCCGTTGAACAACATCGTCAGGGTTGGTCTCCAGACATTCGCCACCGCATTAGGCGGGAACCAGTCCCTCCATACGAACTCGTATGACGAAGCCTTGTGTCTCCCCACCCAGGGCGCAGTGACCGTCGCCCTGCGAACGCAGCAGATTATTGCCGAGGAGAGCGGCGCCTGTGTGACTGTCGATCCTCTGGCCGGATCTTACTATGTAGAATCTCTGACCGACAAGATCGAAGCGGAAATTGAAGATTACATCAAGAAGATTGACGCCATGGGTGGAACCCTGATGGCAATCGAGCAGGGATACATTCAGAAGGAAATTCAGAACAGCGCTTACCTGTTCCAGAAGTCCATTGACTCCGGTGCGCGGGCATACGTAGGGGTGAACAAATATACCATGGAGGAGCCCCCTGTAACAGATCTCCTCAGAGTGGACATGAAAGTAGGCGAAGAAAAGGCCAAAGAACTGAAGGAATGGCGAGCCAAGCGCGATAATGCTGCCTGGAAGAAAGCTCTGGATAAGCTGCGTGCAGTCTCCAAGACAGACGAGAACGTAATGCCAACCGTTATCGAGGTAGTCAAGGCCGGGGCAACCGTAGGCGAGGTTTGTGACGTGTGGCGAGATGTATTCGGGCAGTATCGACCCAAGGAATTTATTTCATGATGTGTGGAGGTGACTTACAATGGCAGAAAAGAAGATAAAAATTATCGTTGCAAAACCCGGGTTGGACGGCCATGATCGTGGGGCCAAGCTCCTGTCCCGTATCTTTGCTGAGGCCGGTATGGAAGTCGTCTACACCGGATTACGGCAGACACCGGAAATGATTGTCGAGGCAGCGCTTCAGGAAGATGCTGATGTTGTTGGTCTGAGCAGTCTTTCGGGCGTCCATAACTACTTCTTCCCGAAAGTGGTCGAGCTGCTGAAGGCAAAGAAGCTTGCAAATGTCCTGGTGGTTGGGGGCGGAATCATCCCGTTGGAAGACATCCCCGAACTGAAGAAGGCAGGAATAGCGGAAATATTCGGACCGGGAACGTCGACGGAAGTGATCGTTGATTTTATCAAATCGAACGTCCAGGCCAAGTAATAAGACGCATCCTGCCGTCTGTAGCAGGATAAACGGTTAAAAATAGCAGGGGGGGCTGTGTATCGCCTCCCCTGCCTTTCAACATGATAACCGGACGGCTTTCCGAATGCCGGTTATTAAACTGAGCAAGAATCCATGACCATGAATTACGCAGATGAAATCCTCAAGGGGTCTCCACTGGCCGTGTCGCGAGTGATCTCCTGGCTTGAAAATGAGGATGATCGGGCCCGCTCCTGCATAGAAGAAATTTACCCCCACACAGGAAATGCTTATATCGTGGGAATCACCGGATCTCCAGGTACGGGAAAAAGCACCCTTACAGACGGTTTGACCTGGCAGATGCGTCAAAGAGATCTAACCGTGGGGATTGTTGCCGTCGATCCGTCGAGTCCCTTCACGGGAGGCGCCTTACTGGGTGACAGGATTCGCATGACCCGTCATAGTGAAGATCCGGGTGTTTTCATGCGCAGCATGGCTACTCGTGGCGCTCTGGGCGGTCTGGCCCAATTTACTCAGGGAGCGACAAAGGTCCTGGACGCTTCCGGCAAGAATATCATCATTATCGAAACGGTTGGCGTGGGGCAGGACGAAGTGGATATCATGCGTGTTGCCGATACTACATGCGTCGTGCTGGTTCCGGGACTGGGGGATGTCATCCAGAGCATGAAAGCAGGAATCATGGAAATTGCTGACGTTTATATGATCAACAAATCCGATCAGCCGGGAGCCGATCAACTCTACTCCGAGGTGATGTTCCGGGTCGATCAGGACGTACATATGAAGAAGCGGAAGTGGGTGCCGCCGGTCGTCAAAACCGTCGCCGTGGAGGGCAAGGGGGAAGACGATCTCCTGGATGCCATCATGTCACACCGGAAATATTTGGAAGAATCCGGTGATTTCATGGTAAAACGGCGCGAACGCACCCGCCAGGAAACCCTTCAGATGATTCACCATGAACTCTTTCGTGTGATTCGCCAGCGCCTTGACAGAAACAGCCGGATCGAAGTGATGGTGGGGGCGATTATGGAACACAAGGTAAATCCCTATAAGATTGTGGAAAAAGTCGTCAGCGAGTGGCTTCCTGCATCAAAGTAAGTCTCCGCTTTTTTTATACCTGAAACCTTGATGATATCCGCCATGCGGAAGCTTATCCAATTTTTCTTTTTCCGCCTTCCAGCATTTTCCTTATGTAAAAGCCTCTTCCTTCCATCTGGAATTCAAGCAAATATTTTTCGTTATGAATGAACATATCGAATGTTTTGAAAAAAACGTCTGGGGTGAGTATTGGCTACCACGGGATGCTCGCAACTTCCTGTGGTTTTGGGTTTAATGTATCTTCGTTGGCAAAATCATGAAGAGACAGATCCTTCACCTCGTTGCCGAAATGAGAAAATTTTTCCTTCAACATTTCCACAAACAATCTGACGGTTATGGAAAAGCACAAACGGTCGGAGAAATCGTACGACCGGGTATGTCTGCTCACATCATAGACGACGTCCCGCAGCAGTTGCCTCGAAACGGCATCCCTGTTCCGATCCAGAATGAGTCCGTTCATACTGAGGGCCAGCACTTTTATATGATAGCTGATCACGCCTCCTCTTTCTTCTCTGAAATCGGGATGATCATCAAGATATGATTTGTCTTCCAGAAAAGGGATGATCTCGGGAATGTCATTCAGAGACTTCCTTTCAAACCACTGATCAAAAGTGGGCAGCAGCGAGACATATACCGCTCTCCCATACCCGCCGAAGCCGGAAATATCAAAGCCTACATAATAATGACGGTATTTCAGGTATCTTTCCTGAAGTTTATTCCCGTTGCCATTTCCACCATCCCTCAAAACGGTCTTTTCAACGTCTGCCAAACGGAAGAACTCCTTTTGAAAATTTTTTGTAAGTGCCGGAAGGAATAAATCACGCGGACACAAGCCCCATTGCCATCTCCCGGTGACTGAAGGTTGCTTCTATGGCAATGACATGCCAAGCCGCACACCTTCCGGTACTGAAAAAGCGAAAGGCATTATTTCAGCACAAGGTCTTCAGGGTGATTCTGGAGAAAATGCGGGATACGTGTCCGTTAAAAAAATGTTTTCGCAGCTATCGGTAATATTTTGTCATCGAGATCCATGAAAGCTGCGCAGGCGACATCAACGACCGGCTCCTTTCTAAAGGCTACGCATTTAGTGAAACATGAATAAAGGGAATCAACAGTTACCGTTTTCCCCTTTATGGCACTTGCTTTACACTATTCTCACGAAAATTTCAATACGCTATGAAAAATTTTTTTATGTAACCAACCTGCGGGAAAAAATGTCATTTCGATGGAACGAAGCGAGTGATAACTCTTCAATAATATTGAAAATGTTTTCCCCCATATTTCCGGGAAAAATTCTTATTGAATTGCCTTGACAGAATGGAAAACTTTTTCTATATACGTCACGAACCGAAAGGTTACTTTTGTCATATTATAGAGAGGAGGCATAAAGATGGGATTTTTAAGTAGTACAGTAGGCAGGAAGATTATTATGGCAATCACAGGTTTTTTACTGATATTGTTCCTGTGTGTTCATCTTCTTGGCAATTCTTTTATTTACTTCAATATGATCAACGCTTACGGCCAAAAACTGCATAGTGTGCCGCCGCTGGTATGGGCGGCCCGGATCGGCATGGTGATTTTGTTTGCCCTGCATATTTATTTCGGCATTACGCTCACCCTGGAGAACAATGCAGCAAGGCCACAGGCATACACGGTGAAAAAGAGTCTCCGTGCAACGTTCGCAGGTAAGACAATGATCTGGACGGGGCTCGTGATAGCTGCATTTCTCATCTATCACATTCTTCACTTCGCCATGAAGGTTACTAATCCGGATATATCACACGATCTCGATGAATTGGATCGCGATGATGTGTTCAAAATGATCGTGCTCAGTTTGCAAAATGTTCTTATAGCAGGTGTTTATATTATTGCACTGATTGCTGTTTTTCTTCATCTGTTCCACGGTATACAGAGCTTCATACAGACCTTCGGACTCAATAGCGACGCATCGATTCCTGTCGTTGAAAAGACCGGGAAAGGAATCGCATTTATCATGTTCTTGGGGTATTTGTCAATTCCGGTTGCAATCGTATTAGGCATATTAAAATATACAGGATAGGGGGGATGAATCGTGATACTTGACGGAAAATGTCCATCGGGTCCACTACCGGAAAAGTGGGATAAGCATCGCCAGGATATGAAAATGGTGAATCCGAATAATAAGCGGAAATATAAGATACTGGTAGTCGGTACCGGTCTTGCCGGCGCCTCCGCTGCTGCTTCCCTTGGGGAACTCGGGTATAACGTCGAGGCCTTCTGTTATCAGGACAGTCCCCGGCGCGCCCACAGCATTGCAGCCCAGGGCGGGATCAACGCAGCGAAGAATTACCAGAACGACAACGACAGCATCTACCGCCTCTTCTTGGACACAATCAAGGGTGGCGACTTCAGGGCCCGCGAGGCAAACGTGTATCGTCTCGCCACGGTCAGCAACAATATCATCGATCAGTGCGTAGCCCAGGGCGTTCCTTTTGCCCGTGACTACGGCGGATATCTCGATAACCGCTCCTTCGGCGGCGCACAGGTATCCCGTACCTTTTATGCAAGAGGGCAGACGGGACAGCAGTTGCTCCTCGGCGCGTATTCTGCGCTTATGCGCCAGGTAAAAAAAGGAACAGTGAAAATTTTCCCGCGCACGGACATGCAGGACCTTATCGTTGTCGACGGCGAGGCAAAGGGCATCACGGTGCGTGATCTGATAACCGGTGAAATCCGCTGCCATGCCGGCGATGCCGTCCTTCTCTGCACCGGCGGCTATATCAGGGTATTCAATCTGTCCACGATGGCCATGGGCGCCAGCGTCTCGGCAGCATGGAAGGCCCACAAAAAGGGCGCCTTCTTTGCAAACCCCTGCTATACGCAGATCCATCCGACCTGCATCCCCGTATCGGGTACGCACCAGTCGAAACTCACCCTCATGTCCGAGGCTCTGCGCAACGACGGCCGGATCTGGGTGCCCAAGAATAAAGGTGATAAACGACCCTTTAATGAGATACCCGAAAACGAGAGGGATTATTACCTTGAGCGCAAGTACCCGAGCTACGGCAACTTGGCGCCCCGCGATATTTCCTCCCGCTCCGCCAAAGAGGCCTGCGATGACGGCCGCGGCGTCGGTGCCACGGGCTACGGGGTTTACCTTGATTTTGCCGATTCCATGAAACGCCTTGGAAAACAGGTAATCGTCGAGCGTTACGGCAATCTCTTTGATATGTACCTGAAGATCACCGGCGAGGATGGCTATAAAGTGCCGATGCGCATCTATCCGGCGCCCCATTATGCCATGGGCGGTCTGTGGGTGGATTACAACCTTATGAGCAACCTTCCCGGCCTCTTCGTCCTCGGCGAGGCAAACTTCTCCGACCACGGCGCAAACCGCCTCGGCGCAAGCGCCCTCATGCAGGGACTGGCGGACGGTTATTTCGTAATACCGTTCACCATATGCGGCTATCTCAATCAGACGAAGCCCGGCAAGGTGAAAGAGGACCATCCTGAATTCAAGAAATCCTTAGAGGAAACAGCGGCGACCAACAAGAAGCTTCTCGCTGTTAAAGGCAAGAAGACCGTGCATGAATTGCACCGCGAACTCGGTAACATCATGTGGGAACAGCTCGGCATGGCCCGGAGCGATGCGAGCTGCAAGAAAGCGCTGGAAATGATACCCAAGGTACGGGAAGAATTCTGGAATAACGTGCTTGTTCCCGGTAGCGGGAATGAATTGAACCAGCAGCTTGAAGATGCGAACCGCGTTGCCGACTCCATCGAATTCGGAGAACTTTTGGGTTACGACGCCCTGAACCGCGACGAGTCGTGTGGCGCCCACTTCCGCGTCGAGCATCAGACCGCGGAAGGCGAAGCAGTGCGCAATGACAAGGATTACTGCTATGTTGCAGCATGGGAATTCAAAGGTGTCGGTCAGAAGCCTGAATTGCACAAAGAACCATTGACATTCGAAACGCTGAAGTTGGTGGAAAGGAGTTACAAATAATGAATCTAACACTTTTTGTATGGCGCCAGAAAGGCCCAAAGGATGCGGGAAGGATGGAACAGCACCTTGCGAAGGACGTCAGTCCCGATATGTCATTCCTCGAGATGCTCGATGAAGTCAACGAACACCTGATTAAAGAGGGCAAGGAGCCGATAGCCTTTGACCACGACTGCCGCGAAGCTATTTGCGGGGTTTGTTCACAGGTTATCAACGGCGTTCCTCACGGCCCCCAGGAAAAGACGACGGTTTGTCAGCTCCATATGAGGCAGTTCAAGGACGGCGATACCATTTATATAGAACCGTGGAGGGCCAAGGCATTTCCTCTTATAAAGGATCTGATCGTCGACCGCAGCGCCCTTGACCGCATCATTCAGGCGGGCGGCTATACATCCGCCCATACGGGAGGAGCTCCCGACGCAAGCGCAATTCTCATACCCAAGGGCGATGCCGATGTGTCTATGGACGCAGCAGAATGCATCGGATGCGGCGCGTGTGTCGCAGCGTGTCCCAACGGCTCGGCGATGCTGTTTACCGCCGCCAAGGTCACGCAGCTTGCGATGCTTCCCCAGGGCAGAGCGGAGGCCGCGCGACGTGTATGTCTGATGACGGAGCAGATGCTTAAAGAAGGTTTCGGCAACTGCACGAACCATTATGAATGCCAGGCCGCATGTCCGAAAGGAATCAAGGTTGCATTCATCGCCAAGCTGAACAGGGAGTTCATCAAGGCCCAAATGCCGTAATGGTTATAATAGTTGTCCGTCCCGCGCTCGCGCGGGACGGACAACACATCCCAACACTTCCTGCATAAGAAAGAGCGGTGTTTGAAAAAAACACCGCTCTTTCTATTGATGCACAGTTTGGTTTTCTACATAATTATCCGAGGTAGAAACCGGTCGGGTCAAGGGATCTGAGGATCTTGAGTTCCTCATCGGTCGGCACAGTGGTTTCTACCACATTGGGCGATACCTTGAGATCCCATGCGCAGGCGGCACTGATCTTCTCCACGGACTGGCCGGGGAAGAACTCTGCCAGGTACATCTCCTTGGTGTCTTTGTCGAATCTATAGACGCCCATGGTGCTGACCACACAGTCAGGTCCCCCACCGATCATGCCGAGTGCCTCGCGTTGTCCCGGGCCACCGAGGAAGCCGGGAGTGGTAATGTATTCACATTTTTCGACGAACTTCTTTTTATCCTGGGGCATAATGGCCAGGACCCTTTTCCCCGAAGTCGCCATGTCGTTTGCACCGCCGCTGCCGGCAAAGTAGGTGAAGCTTTCCTTTTTGGACCAGTCCCCTGCTCCCGTCGAGTTGATGTTGCCGAACTTGTCGATCTGGGCGCCGCCGATGAAGGCAACGTCGACCTCGCCGCGCTGCAACGCTGCCATGGTGGCCAGCATGCCGAATGTTGCATCGCCCCCGACAAAAGCAGCCGGGTCATCCACGGTGATCGCAAGGGCCTGAGGAGCTGTCGCCCGGATGGCGCCGCCCTCGGTTAACATAATCATGGTGGGGGCGTGGGTGGCAAAGGCATATGCGGCCACCATAATTGGCAGTCCCACTCCCACGAAGACAACCTCTCCGTCTGCAATTTCTCTGGCACAGCGGATTGTCATAAGTTCTGTCAGTTTATAATTAGCCATAATTACTTTCCCCCTTTCTTCGCGGCAAGCTCTGCTTCAAAAGCCGTCAGCCGGTCATCCGTGTACATGGGCACACCTTTCCAGCATACCGGATCATGGTACCCGTAATCGACACCCAGTTTTGGGCTCGGCGTAAAGCCGAGCTTGGGTTTCAGCAGGTCCAGGCCTGCCTGGCCGAATTTCGATTTATATTTCTCGATGTACGCTTCCTGGTCTTTGCAACCATAGACCCATTCATCGAGGAAGTGAGGCAGGAGTTCTTCGTGCCGCTCATATTTGCCCTGATACTGGCTGAAGCGGATATCCAGGCCGTAGTAGCCGCGGCATGCCGATGGATGGGCGCCATACGGGCAGTGGACAACGGCCAGGGTCTTGAAGTAGGGAACAATCACGCGGTCCGGATCGGTTCTGGTTACCTCCGGCTCCACAATCTCCTCTGCCGTCACGATGACACCCCGCTTTGTTCCGTTGGCGCCGAACTCGTCGGTGACGCCGCGTGTTCCATAGGATATCACATTGCCGAGACGGTCCGCCTTCTGGGCGTGGATGATTGCCACATCGGCCCGCCACGCGCGCACAACCGTTGTCTTCTTGCCGGTGAAAGGATCTTCTATTGTTCTGAGGTCCGTCAAGTTGTGTTTCATCATATCCGTGCCGATATTCCCCCGGATGGGCATGAAGGGAACGCCCATGAAACCTGCCATCATGGCGGTGGTGGCGCCGAAGTTGGAGATGTCATACCTCTTGAGGTGCCCTTTATTGAATGCCCGGCGAATGGCATAGGGGGCCTTCACATACCAGTTCATGATCCAGGCAGTGTGAATTTCCGACACACAGCCGGCACCCACCATGATATCCAGACCACCGACGTCTGTCGAGGATTCGATCGTGGTGAGGTTCCTTTTCTTCTGTCTGATGATTTCGTGAGTCAGGGCCATGGGGACGTGAATCTGGAAGCCCCCATAGTATACTACATCGCCATCATGGATGAATTTTGCTACCGCATCTTTCAGCGTCATCCTTTTGTCGATATCTGCCATGTAATCCTCCTTTTCTTGTAATTAAAGATAAAGTTAATGATGCCAACAATTTCTGGAAAGTCGCTCACACCTCCTTTCTTAGGGTTCAACAAACCCTCTCGCAATACGCTCCTCATAACATTGACGGCACAGATAATAAACGCGGACATTCCCGCAACCAGTGCCATAGAGTTGTAAGAGAAACGTGCATTCAGGACAACTTTGCAGCATACATCTGCTGTCACAAAATCTGAAGCACTCCTCAGGCCGGCCACATTCATCACAATCACGGGGAAAGATGGACATGGCTCCTCATTCCGTGGCGAGCTTTTCGTTGTCTCTTATAGCAACCAATGGTATCGCAATAAGACCAAGCGGTTAGTAGAATAAACAGATCAAGGTCGAGAAATAGAACATCTCGCGTGTCCGGTTCTTTCAACCTTCGAAAGACCCCTCTATTCTTTATAGAGGGATTACTTCTACCAAAAATTGATCCACTGTGTCAACTGTTTTTGTTAATCATGCAACACTTTTTTGCATCTTCCCGCCCTTTTTATTAGGTTATTGCTGATATAGTCCTAACATTATTTTATTGACACATAACAAAATCCTGAGTATGTTTCTTACAACAAAAGCATGTTATTATCAACAAGGCTTGATTTTCCTGCGAATGGGACGGCCGTTTCAGGTCATACGGGCAAATTCTTTTCAAAAACTCACTTTTGATTATGACCCTTGGCTCTGCCTTTAATTATGCACTCTGCAGAGTCAAATTTTATTGTTTCATTGGGCTGCGGCAAGTGGTAAAGAGGAACCTATGAAAGAGACAGTGCAGAAAGAGCGAGCCGGTGATCCGGGTCAACAAGAACCCGCCGGCAAGAACTCATTGGAGGATCTGGCATACGTAATTGAACATCTGGGGGAGTCGCAACTTGTGATAGAAGATGATGCTCTTCTCGCATGGGCGCACAGCAGCGGGATTTCTCCCCGGGATGCTCAGATCGAGGCACTCCAAAGAAAAATCATTCCCCTGCGTTATGCAAAGAACTTCCATGCCCTGACTCTTGCCGAACAAAGGCGCATCTGTGAGAGCAGGGTATTTATTTGCGGCTGCGGAGGACTTGGCGGGGTTCTCATCAACCTCCTGGCGCGTGCCGGAGTGGGCACTCTGCGTCTGGTCGATGGCGACGTTTTTGCTCCCTCCAATCTTAACAGACAGTGGTTTTGCGATACGCGGGAGATCTCACGTTCCAAAGCAGAGGTGGCCGGAGAGCGCGTGCGAGCCATGAACCCTCTCATAGAGGTTGAGGTGTTTTCCACGCTCATGGAAGAGGACAATGCGGCAGCTTTGGTTGCAGGGATGGATCTGGTCATGGATGCACTGGATAACCTTCCGGGACGCTTTCTGCTGGCGGAAACTGCAAAGCATACGAGGCTACCCTTCATTCATGCCGCCGTGGCGGGATGGTGGGGGCAAATCAGCACATTCCTTCCGGAATCTTTTCTGGATCTGCACGAAGTTTATGGACACCAGGCAGACGATGATCCCTCAAAGGATTTGCTGGGTGTGCTCGGGCCGGCTCCTGCCGTGATCGGGAGTCTTGCGGCTTTTGAAGCCATTCGCCTTCTTTCGGGCCGAAATTCCGCTTACGCTGATCAACTTCTTTACCTGGACGGAGAGAGCGGGCGAATTGATATCATCGCTCTCTGACAACGAGACGCCTCAAGCGAAGATTTTTCGTATGGATTGAGCAAACTGATGCTAACCGATCACTACCGGTGTGATTTTCCAGATGTGATCGCAGTATTCGCCGATCGCTCGGTCCGAAGAGAATTTCCCCATCCTTGCCACATTCAGTACACTCATGCGCAGCCAGTCTTTCTGGTTCAGATAGGTGCGGCCGACCGTTTCCTGGCAGCCGATATACGACGGGTAATCGGCACACAGCATATACTCATCATGCTCCCGGAGCGACCGGGTCAAGGGCTGGAACATATCCCTGTCGCCGCGGGAGAAAATGCCGCTTTCTATGAGTTCGATCGCCCCGCGCAGTCCGTCATGGGCTGCAATGACACCCTGCGGCCAGTAGCCGTCGCTTTTTTTCCGTGTCACTTCTTCCGCGGTATACCCGAAGAGAAAGAAGTTTTCAGCACCGACTTCTTCCCGGATTTCAACGTTTGCACCATCCAGGGTTCCGATCGTCAGCGCCCCGTTCATGGAGAATTTCATGTTCCCCGTTCCGGATGCCTCCTTACCTGCGGTTGAAATCTGTTCGGACAGATCGGCCGCCGGATAGACACGGTGAGCATTCTTGACGCTGTAATTGGGAAGGAAAACGACCTTGAGTAGATTTTCCGCCCGGGGATCGTTGTTGATCACCTCGGCAACGGAATGGATCAGCTTGATGATCAGTTTGGCCATGAAATAGCCGGGGGCCGCTTTTCCTCCGAAGATCACCGTGCGCGGGGGCATATCCTGCGTCAGCCCGTCGAGAATCCGGTTATAAAGCGTGATCACGTGCAGCACATTAAGATGCTGGCGCTTGTATTCGTGAATTCGTTTGACATGGATGTCGAAGAGCGAATCGGGGTCCGTCACGATACCCGTGCGCTTTCTGATAATTTCCGAGAGGAGTTGCTTGTTGTTGCGTTTGACCGCCCGCCAGCAATCAAGGAATGCACGATCCTTGGTGTATGCTTCCAGTTTTTTAAGCTGGGAGAGATCCTTGATCCAGCCGTCACCGATCCGGTCGGAGACAAGAAAGGCCAGATTCGGATTGGAAAGGACAACAAAGCGGCGCGGCGTGACACCGTTTGTAACATTCAGAAATTTCTCCGGGGAGATCCGGCTGAAATCGGTCAGTACCAGTTCGCGCAAAAGATCGGTGTGCATCCGGGCAACGCCGTTGATTCTATGACCGCCGACACAGGCCAGATTCGCCATGCGGACATAACGATCGCCCCCTTCCTCGATGAGGGAAAGGCGCTGGATCATACCCTCATCACCGGGGCAGTCGTTGCGGACTTCATCCAGGAACCGCCTGTTTATCTCATAGATAATTTCCAGGTGGCGAGGCAGAATGACCTGGAAGAGCGGGACGGCCCATTTTTCCAGCGCTTCCGGCAGCAGGGTATGATTGGTGTAACAGAACGTATTTTTCGTAATCTTCCAGGCCTCATCCCACCCCATGCCATGGACGTCGATCAACAGGCGCATCAGCTCCGCCACGCCGATAGCCGGGTGGGTATCGTTGAGCTGGATCGCATATTTTTCGTGGAATTTCTCCAGTGTTTTTTCCCGCTGCAAATAGATGCGGATCATGTCCTGCAGGGCGCAGGAAACGAAGAAAAACTGCTGCATCAGCCGCAACTGCCTGCCCGCAAGGGGCTCGTCATTGGGATAGAGCACTTTGGTCAGGTTTTCCGACCCGATCTTGTCATGCACGGCGCCATAGTAATCGCCGATATTGAACGAACGGAAATCAAAGGACGTGGTTGCCTCCGCCTTGAACAGGCGCAGCATAATGACCGTGTTGGAATCGTAGCCGGTAATCATGGTATCGTAAGCGACGCCGCGCACCTGATGGTCGGGAACCCAGAAAACGCGGTATTTGCCGGATTCGTCGTACCTGCCTTCCGTATGGCCGCCAAAGGGAATATCGTAGGCAATTTCCGGCCGCGCCACTTCCCAGGGATTTCCCTTGCGCAGCCACTGGTCGGCGACCTCCTCCTGCCATCCGTCTCGGATTTCCTGTGTAAAAATACCGAATTCATACCGGATACCATAGCCGATAGCCGGGATATTGAGCGTTGCAAGAGAGTCCAGGTAGCACGCAGCCAGCCGCCCGAGGCCGCCGTTTCCCAGCCCCGGTTCTTCCTCCTGATCAATGAGTTCATGAAAGTCAAGGCCCAGTTCATTGACCGCCTGTTTCACATCCTCATAGATACCGAGGTTGATCATATTGTTTTCCAGAAGCGGACCGAGAAGAAATTCCGCCGAGAGATAGCAGACGGTTCTGCTGGCCTTCGCATAGTAGGTGTGCGCCGTCCTCGCCCAGAGCGCCAGGATTCGATCACGCACCGCATAGGCGGCGGCAAGATAATAGTCGTTTTTAGATGCAACGGGTGCAAATCGGCCCTGAATACAGACAAGGTTGTCAAGAATGGCCTGTTTGATCTCGGCGACGCCGCTGCCGGTTCTTATGCATGTCGTATTTTCCATGATTACCTCCGGGGTGACCTCCGTTCAAGCTTCACGAAGGATTTGGTTCTTAACTCAGATTCTTCTCATCGCCCTGCCAGACAGCTTCCGGCCCGATCTTCGGAAACGCGTCATTTTGAGCATGAAGACCCGACAGGGGAAGTATGAGCAGCGCCATCGCCAGCGCCGTAATTTTCCAATTCATAATGTCTCATCTTACATAATAATTAACAGAAAATAAACACAAAACCCCGCTCTCTTCCGGAGAAACGGGGTTTTGATTATCTGCTCATGACATCCCTCAAAAAGGTTGAAGGGGTAAAAGATCAGCAATTTGGCTGCCTGTTGTTTCTGAAATTCTATAACAGATAATCTTATTTAATGTTGTAACTGTCAAGACTATTTATTAATTTGTAAAACAGGCTGACCGAAGCGGCGCAGTGCCATCAGGGCGATCAGGTAGGATACGGCCGCGCATTGCAGGACGACGTCAACGGTGAGGCGCGACGCAAAATCCCATCCGTGTAAGATGTCAAACAAACGGGGAAGAATTCACCCTTCTTTTCGAGGGATTTCACAGGAGATGTCCTCTTGTAAACTATCAGGAAGAACGCCGAATGTTTCAAGGAACCGGTGCAGCCCGTTCAGCATACCCACTGCAAATCCCAGGTCGAGAAGCTGCTCGTCGTTGAAGTGTTCTTTCAGTTGAGCAAAAAATGCATCGTCGAGGGTATGGGGGGCCGATGCAATAATCTCTGTGAGTTGGAGTACCGCCTTCTCTTGTTCGGACAGGTCGGAATTTTTGAAATCGTACATCTTCTGCACCTTTTCTTCGCTCAGGCCTTTCTGCTTCGCCGAAGCAGACCTTATCGTTCCTCAATGGCGGCATCCGGAAAGCCATGCCGATTTTATCCGGGCCATTTCGATAAGTTCTGAATCCACACTCGACTGGGAATAGATGTATCGCATGAAACCGAGAAAGATGTCCAACACCCCTTGACGCAGGGCAAGGGTGCGCAGAAGATTCATATCATCGAAAGCGCTGTTCCTCCAGACCCTGGAGATGCGTTGCAAGGTTTCCGAATCCGCTTCATCAACCTGGCGTAAAAGGCCCATCGTCTGTGACATTTTCAACACCTCCCGTTAGGATTTGAATGTTTCTCTATTGTTTTGAAGGGTATCACATGCATCGAAATAAAACATCCTCTTAATGATTTACTCCGCCTTCTTCATGCGTTTCGGGGTGAGCGATGATGGAGACTTTAAGTTAGGAACGCTTCCCACCTTGCACACGACGGAAATCATGTCAAATCCATGCCGTTCAAAGATTTCGTGCACCGTTTTTGTTTCACGACGTAACCCCACGCAGAATACCAGAGCCAGCCGCCGGTATTTCATCCTTCCGGCAAATTCTATGATTTCAAGGATGCGGGGTTTGATCGGACGGACGGAATCGTAACCGAGATGGCGATCCCCATAGCCTTCCGCCTCCTGGACGGAAGCCTGACGCGCAAATTCAAGAATGTCTGATGACTGGAATTCCCCCGTCGCCCGGCTGACGAGGTCGCGATGGCGAAGAGAGGGGCAATTATCGGGCGCTTTGCCATGTTCCTTGCGGCAAAATCTCTCCTGCCACTCGAAGGGACACACGGCGCACTGTGCTTGTTTGTCTTCCATTGAATCAACCTCTGCTGTTATTTGTGCCTCACTGCCTCGTAGAATATGACGTCGTTCCTTCGAACGGATACCACAGCTCCCTGTTTGCTCAGTACATGCAAACGCTTGGACACTTCTTCGGGATGCAGACCGAGACCCGACGAAACTCCCCGGACCGTACAGGGACGTCTGCTCAACAGCGATAGAATATCCGTGTCCGTTGCCCCCCCTGCTGATGAGGTGGGTGATTCACCCCGTTCGCTTTCAGTGATTACCTCTGCCGTCTCAGAAAAGAGTTTCCTGAAGCGTTCCATCTGTTCCCCGGAGATAGCAAATGCGAACTCCTCAGCAGGAGGACGAGATACTGTGTTCAACTGAACCCGGTTTGGCCGGATTCTCCTGGCAAGGGCTGCGATCTTCTCAATTTCAGCAGGTATTCCTGTAACTCCCGCAAGCAGAAAGACCTCCAGCCATACTGAACCCGGAAAGCGTTCGGTAAACTCGGCAAGCCCCTCAATCACCTTTTCGAATGTGATGTCTTCGTGCGGGCGATTCACACATTGAAACAAATGCTCATCGCCCGCATCCAGGGAAGGGAGGATAAGGTCGGCATACATCAGTGCTCCCTGGACTTCTCGCATCCACAAGAGAGAACCATTGGTGAAGACGGCCAAAGGGATGCGGGTCAGTCTCTTGATCTTGACGATCAGATCGCCGATCCGGTCATTCAGCGTCGGTTCTCCAGATCCCGCAAGACTTATGAAATCAGGATCAGGCCCGACAGCCAACTTCCTCTCCATTTCGGCAAGAACATCTTCTATCGCTACGTATTCTTTCCGCTCGGTCGTCTTGTTCGTGGTGCGTCCAAGCTGGCAATAGACACAGTCATACGTGCATGTTTTGAACGGAACAAGGTCGATCCCGAGAGAGCGGCCTAAACGCCGCGAGGGAACGGGGCCATAGACATATCGGAATCCGGTTTGACTCATTTTTTACCCCAGCATGATAGAACCGTCTTTTTTAGCAACATTTATTACTTCGAGAACCGCCCGTCATCCTTTGTATCCCCAAGTTTATGAATATTGTTCTCAAGCCACCCGAAACGTTGAACCTCTCTGATATCAAAATCCGGCACGTAGGGTTTTATGTCTAAAAGGGGAGTGCCATCGATAATATCAATATCCTGAATGTGAAGGATATTGTCTTCGATTCCAACAAGACGCACCACGGAAAGGCCGATGGGATTCGGCCTGCGTGGACTTCGTGTTGAAAATAGTCCACGGAATTCTCTATCCAAAAATGGTTTAACAGACGGGGAATATCCTGCGGACAGATGAAAGTGATAGAGAAGAATGATGTGAGAAAAGCCCTCCAGGTCTTTCAACGCTGGGGTATATTCCGGAAACACTTCTACAGATCCATCGACCCCGGCCGCGCCTGCGGGCTGGATGGGGGTTTCCCTGGTTTTTGTAAAGGGGGAATGAATAATACCAACCTGTCTGTAGGTAATATCCGACATGATTCAATACTCACTTTCAATCTTTTTTTAAAAAGCGATGCGTGTTCAACATATTATCCTCAGCCATTACGATGGCCACGGCGGCGGTTGCATGCAACATTCCATGCAGTCGCCGGCAAAGGATAATCTCAGGGAATTTTACCTATAGCGTTCCCTAAGAAATAAGTCATATCAAACATTTTTTAATCACTTTCCATACTGGTTTTCCAGACTTCCCAGACCTTGCCGACAAGATCGGGACCCGGCTTCAAGGTGAGTTTGCCCGGTTTCCATCCCGAAGGGGTAGCTTCGGTTCCCTTGCTGTTACGAACATGTTGGAAGGCCTGGATTTGACGGAAGGTCTCGCTGACATTACGCCCCACGGGAGGCGTGAGAACCTCGAAGCCTTGTATAATCCCGTCAGGATCAATGATGAATCGCCCTCTGGCTTCGACGCCTGCATCTTCCAGATAAACGCCAAAAACAGAACCGACCTTACCACCTCCATCAGAAAGCATGGGAAAGGGAACGCCTCCCTTCACCATTTTGGATAGTTCGTGGTCGTTCCACATCTTGTGGACAAAGACACTGTCCACACTCATGGAGAGAACCTCTACACCAAGCTTCTTGAATTCAGGATACTTTTCGGCGACCGCCGAAACCTCCGTCGCTCAGACGAATGTAAAATCACCGGGATAGAAACACAGAACCACCCATTTCCCCAGATACTCGGAAAGTTTTACGGAAATGAACTTTCCCTTGTGATATGCCGGCGCGGTGAAATCGGGCGCCTTTTTCCCTACAGTGATCATGGCCTTGACCTCCTTGATAATGGGTTGTTGTTCTTTTTGAACGGGAATCTTTTCTCCAACCGGACCCCCTGTCGGCCGGGCACACCCGGCCTTGATTTCTTCAGCCATACGCGATTTCCTCCTTTCCCGTTTTCAACGGCCCTGGTCAAACATACCCGGCATGCCGTCGTTATCCTAAAAAGTTGACGTCCAATTTGCTATTTTTCCCGCGGGTATGGCCAGGCCATCACACCGCCTTCCATGACTTTTACATTCTTCCACCCATTGTCTTCAAGGACAAGGGCGGCCTCATATCCCCGAAGAGATATTTTACAATAGCAGATGATCTCCTTTTCCCGATCTTCGGGAAGTTCATGGAGACGCTTTCGAAGGGCGCCCAGTGGCATGAGGTTTTCACCGATGCCTAGTCTCATCTGCTCATATTCATCGGGTCCCTGTCAATGGTAATTTAAAACTGTACCAATTCTGGTCATTGAAAAGTGTACCAC
>CAZIQY010000003.1:0-71391 GCA_964541605.1 uncultured Syntrophaceae bacterium
AAACTTTTCATCCCCGTCCACAGGACGGGGTATTCAAGTTTTGGACTTTCATAAACCGCGTCCTTATCAAACCAAACAGATCAAACAATTTCTCCTGCAATAAAATGAAGTTTAAAACGAAAAGGCCATTGAAAAACGGCTGCGAACGGATTCCCTTCAGCTATGCCAATACCCGCACGGTCATCATCGGGGCCGCTTGCGCCGCGTTCATGAATGTCCTCGACGGCACCATCGTGAATGTCTCCCTGCCTTCCATGGTACGGGACTTCAAGGTGGACACCAGCCAGGGTGTCTATGTGCTTCTGGCCTATTCAATCATGATGGCCTGTACGGTTCTGATGTTCGGGAAGCTGGCGGACAGGCGGGGTATGCGGCCTGTCATGATCTGGGGATTTCTGCTGTTCACGGCCAGCTCTCTTTTATGCGGCCTGGCGCCTACCCTGCCGGTCCTGGTGGCCGGGCGATTCCTTCAGGGTATCGGAGGCGGGATGCTCTCGGCCACATCACTGGGCGCCATCGGTTACTATCTTCCCCCGGACCGAAGGGGATGGGGTGTAGGCATCATCAGCGCGGCCGCAGCACTGGGCGCCACCCTTGGCGCGCCTTTGGGCGGATTTCTGTCGGAATTGCTGGGATGGCGCTGGATATTCCTGGTGAATATTCCGGTCGGCCTGGCTGCATGGTGGCTGGCGGCATTTCGATTTCCGCGCGATCATGAAGACCGGGACGTAGCAGATGAAAGCAGCCTGGATGTGACCGGCGTATTGCTCAGCGTTTCCGCACTGAGTGCCCTGCTCTATGCGATCACCAGAGGACCGGAGGACGGCTGGTTCTCCCCCTCGGTACTGGGCGGATTTATCTTCTCGATGGCGCTCTTCATCGCTTTTCTTATCAGCGAGCACCGTTGCCGGGACCCGCTCCTGGACATGAACCTGTTTAAGGACAGGCGTTTTCTGACGGCAAACATGGCCAATTTTTTCACCTCCATGCTCGTGGCGGGAATACTTTTTCTCATGCCTTTCTTTTTTATCTTCGTCAGGGACTTGAGCCCGTCCGCTACAGGAGCGGCATTGATGCTGTTCAGCGGTGTTTATGTGCTGGTCAGTCCGGTGGCAGGCAGGCTGTCGGACCGGATGGGGGTTCGTTTTCTGACCACAGGCGGCATGGCGCTGGCCTCAGTGGTGCTTTTTCTTTTCACCGCCCTGATGGATAGCGCCACCCTTGCCATACCCATCGCAATGCTCATGCTCATGGGAGTAGCCTACGGGGCGTATCTCTCACCTAACAACCGGCAGATTCTGAGCCTTGCGCCGGAAGACAGGCAGGGCAGCGCTTCGGGCATATTGCGGCTGTTTTTTTACCTTGGACAACCCCTCGGTGTCGCCCTGGTCGAATCGGTCCTTCGGACGGGCATGCCGGCGGCAAACATTTCGGTCTCCAACTGGAGTCTCCTGAATCAGGCCGACCTGACCGCTGCCTTTCAAGTCGGCTTTGCAGTGTGCGGAACTCTTGCGGTGCTTTCCGCGTGCTGCTCTTTTTTGTCCGGTGTGGTGAGGAAAGAATGATAAAATGATCAATAGTTTCTAGTTTTGAACTTCGACAGCCCAACTGTTGTATCTCACGAGGAGCAGCAACCCGGGTAAAGCAAGGGCTGTGCAGATCACAAAGAACATCACCCAACCCACGGCATCGGCAAGGTATCCCGTCGGAGCTCCCGTGATATAGCGGCTCACCGCCATGAGGCTGCTTAAAAGGGCATACTGGGTCGCCGTAAATTTCCTGTTGCACAGGCCCATCAAAAGCGCCGTATAGGCGGCTGTTCCCATTCCTCCGCTGAAATTTTCCACACCGATGACAAGACCGAGCGCCCAGATCTCCCGGCCCGTGAATTCCAGAATGATGAAAATAAGTGTGGAAACTCCCTGAAGCACGCCAAAGATAAACAGGGACATTCTCATCGTCCATTTTGCCATGATGGCGCCGCCCACAAGCGTCCCGGCAATGGTCGCCGCCATTCCGAACCCCTTGTAAATAGCCCCCAGTTCCGTTCGTGAGAAGCCGATATATTTTAGTATATACGGGGTCGTCATCTGGGACGCTGCCACATCCCCGAGCTTGTAGAGGATGATGAACAGAAGGATTTCCAGCGCACCGGGTCTTTTGAAGAATTCCACGAAAGGAAGAACGATCGCATCATTGAGACTTTTTGGCGGCTCGATCCTTTCAACGCCGGGATTTAACTTCAGTGGCTCAGGAGAAAGGAGTGTGGCAATGCACCCGATGGACATCGTCAGGCCCATGATGATGTAAACCGTCTTCCACGAGAGGTAATCGGAAAGGATCAGGGCCACGGCGCCGCTGACGAGGATGGCGATCCGGTATCCCATGATCCAGACACCCGCCCCCGCTCCCCGCTCCTCGGGTTTGAGATATTCTGTCCGGTAGGCGTCCAGTACGATATCCTGGCTGGCGCTGAAGAATGCAAGAGCAACGGCAATGGTGGCGATGAGCACGGGCATTGAGCCGGGGTTGAAGAATCCCATCGTACAGATGGTCGCAATCAACGCCAGCTGGGTGATCATCATCCAGCCCCTTCTACGGCCCAGGAAAGGAGGCACGTATCTGTCCATCAACGGCGACCAGAGGAATTTGAATGCGTACGGCAAACCGACGAGTGAATACAAGCCGATGGTCTGGATGTCGACGCCCTCCGTCACCAGCCAGGCGGTAAGGGTGGAACCGGTCAGGGCGAGGGGCATGCCCGATGCAAATCCGAGGACGAGCATCAGGAACATTTTCCCGCTGAAGTAGATCTTAAACAGCCTGAAGGGATTTAGTGTCATCACTTCCTTTGCGCAGCTTCAGTCAGAGCGAGAAAGATGTTCCGGTGCGGCGTCTCGTCCTGCATCTGCTCGGGGTGCCACTGAACGCCCAGCACGAACCTGCCGCTACTCGCCCATGGTGAATCCAGGGCCGGCTCTATCGCCTCGATAACCTCATCGGATGACCACGCAGTAGCGCGAAGATAGCGGCCGATTTTCTCAGGATGCGCCGCCTGGTGATGGAAGGAATTTGTTTGCAGTATCTCGTCCGGCGGAACCTGCGTGACCCGTACGATGAGGCTGTCCGTTTCCCTGCGGACGGGATGGCGGAAGCTTCCCTTTTGCCTGCCTGCCCGCTCCCTCCTCGAATGCTTCAGTGTCTGCGCACCGGAAGAAGCTTGCCACTCCGTACGGATATCCTGAATCAATGCGCCTCCCAGGGCAATACTGATGAGTTGATGCCCGCCGCAGACTCCCAGAACCGGCAATGACGTCTCCTCCAATATCCACTTCGCAAGTTCCAGGTCAAATCGGTCCCGCCTCTCCGGCATGAGTTCGTCTACAGGTTGCGAATGCCCCCCGTAATGTTCGGGCCGGTAGTCATCCCCACCAATCAGGAGGACACCGTCAAGAAGCGGCAAAACCTGCTTGAACATGGATGTGTCCGTGTAAGGCGGGAAACAGACCGGCACACCTCCTGCCCCGGTCACAGCATCCACATAACTGACGGGCACAAGCATGCCGAACTTCTCATATTTGTCAATGAGATCCATCGACATATTGAGGCCGATAACGGGATGTTTCTTCATACAACAGCGTTTCCTCTTGAACTGATCGATGCGTCACTATAGGAAAAACGTGCCTATGTGTCAACAATTCTGCAAAAAAAAGAAGCCACGACATGTTTCATCGTGGCTTCTTTACGACGAAATGACCTACAAAAGGTTTAGAGCATCTCAAAAATACCTGCTGCTCCCATGCCGCCGGCGATGCACATGGAAACCATGCCCCGCTTCGCCTTACGCCGCTTCAGTTCATAAAGGAGCTGGGCGGTCAGCTTGGCCCCCGTGGCGCCCAGGGGATGGCCGAGCGCAATGGCGCCGCCGTTGGGATTGATGTCACCGGCTGCCAGACGGTCTTCGATACCAACGGTACGAATGGAGTAAAGGGCCTGACAGGCGAACGCTTCGTTAATCTCGTAAACGTCGATATCCTTTGTCGTCAATCCTGCCATCTTGAGAACTTTCGGAATGGCAAAAGCAGGACCGATACCCATCTCTTCCGGCTTACATCCGGCTACGGCGTAATGTGTTAATTTTGCCAGGGGCTTCAAACCGAGGGATTTGGCTTTTTCCGCACTCATGAGAAGGGTTAATCCCGCTCCGTCCGTCATCTGCGAGGAATTCCCCGCTGTAACTGAGCCCCCTTGCTTGAAGGGAGATTTCAACCTCGCCAGATCTTCCATTGTGGTCGGCCACCTGACACCGTCATCCATGTCGAAAACGACCTGTTCTCTGACCCTTTTTCCATTTTTTGTTTTTGTATATCGATAAGCCTTGATGGGAATGATTTCATCCTTGAATTTTCCTGTCTTGATAGCTTCAAACGCCCGGCGGTTGCTCTCCATCCCGAACCTGTCCTGGTCCTCGCGGGAAATCTTGTAATTTGCAGCGACGTTCTCCGCGGTGATACCCATGGAGACATAGGTGTTCGGCAAATCGCCCCAGTCCGGATGAGGACGGAAAATGCTTCCCCCCATGGGGATATGGGACATGCTCTCGCAACCACCGGCGATGATCACTTCCGACCAGCCCGCCCTGATCTTCGCCGTCGCGTCGGCAATAGCCTGCACACCGGAAGAACAGAATCGGTTAATCACCATTCCCGATGTGGTAATGGGCAGTCCGCCTCCGATGGCAATTACCTTCCCAAGATTCATCCCCTGTTCGGCCTCAGGAAACGCGCAACCCACGATGAGATCATCCACATCTTGAGGTTTCAACGCAGGAACTCTTGCCAGGAGACCCTTTAAAACTTGGATGCCTATTTCATCTCCCCTGGTTCCAGCAAGCCCTCCCCTTCTGTACCGGCCACCCGGACTTCTGACGGATTCAACAATAACAGCATCTATCATGATCTTCCTCCTTCATCTTCTCTTAATTGCGCAAAGGTTTTCCTGTGTTGAGCATATGCATGATCCTGTCCTGGGTCTTCTGCTCACCGCAGAGGCTCATGAAGGCTTCCCTTTCCAGGTCAAGAATTTCCTGTTCCGTGACCAGCGTGCCTTCCGGACAGTCGCCGCCGGACAGAATATAAGCAAGCTTCCTCGCAATGAACACATCATAGTCTGAAGCGAATTTGCCATGATTCATATTGTACAGGACCGAATCACACATTCCCCTGAAATTTTCCCCCATGACGGGAATGATCGACGGTTTCGGTTTTTTATAGAACCTGGACAAACCGAGAACGATCTGCTTCGCATCCCAGATCTGCTGATCCCTGTTTAGGCTGATATTTTCGGTTTTCCTGATATAGCCCAATTCCATTGCCTCCACGGCGCTGGTAGCCACTTTTGCCATGGCGATGTTTTCAAAGGCCTTGGCGTAAAAATGCTGGAGGTTCAATCCCGCTTCCAGCAACCCGTCCGGGATGCCCTCGGTTACCCGTACCATCATTTCTTTGCAGCCTCCGCCGGCAGGAATGACGCCCACGCCGACTTCAACAAGGCCCATATATGTTTCTCCGCAGGGCTGACATCTGGCGCCATGCATGGCAACTTCGCATCCTCCGCCCAACGCCATGCCTGCCGGCGCCGTCACGACCGGTTTGGCAAGATATTTCATTCGCATGTTGGCATTCTGAAACCCTTCGACCAGTTTCTCCAGAATGTCCCAATCCCCCTTCTGAGCGGCAATCAGGACCATGAAGACGTTTGCGCCGACAGAAAAGTTGGTGGCATGGTTCCCCACAATCAGCCCTGAAAAATCCTTTTCCACGATGTCACAGCTGTCAAACATCATCTGAACAATATCCTGATCGACGGCGTTCATCTTGGTATGGAACTCAAGGCAGGCAACGCCGTCACCGATGTCAACCAGGCTGGCACCCGGGTTCTGTTTCACAACCTTTTTACGGTCCTTGAAAGACGGCAAAAGGATGATCTTGGGATTCTCCTCGAGTTTTACATAACCCTTTGTCTCAAAATCATAGTAGTAGAATCCGTCTTTCTTTTTCGTGTAGAAAAACTCAAAACCGTCGGACAGCATGTCTTCGACTTTCGCTGGAACCGTTTTCCCCAACTTTTTCATGATCTCAACGGCGCTTCGGACACCGACCGCATCCCAGGTTTCAAACGGACCGAGCTGGTGGTTGTACCCCCATTTCATGGCATTATCTATGCCCACGACGTTGTCGCATATTTCGGGAACCCGGTTGGCCGCATAGATAAAGTTATTACACAGGTATTCACGGGCGGTGTCTGCTGCAATGTCCGTCCCTTCAAAAACGGTTTTGATCATTTCGGGGATATTGCCTTCAATCTTCCTTGCCAGAGAAATGGATTCATATCTCGGCTTGCCGGCCGGCACATATTCCATGGTATTGTAGTCAAGGACCAGTTTGGATTTCTTGCTTTTGTCGCCCTCTCTCTTGTAGAATCCCTGTTTTGTCTTGTTCCCCAGCCACTTCTTCTCCATCATTTTATCCATGAAATCGAGGGGAATGAAAATCTCTCGCATCTCGTCATCCGGCACCGCTTCATAAAGATTCTTCATGACATGGTGGCCCGTGTCCAGACCCACGAGATCAAGGGTTCCGAAAATAGAAGACCCCGGTCTGCCCAGAGATTTTCCAATAATGGCGTCCATCTCGTCGAACCGCAGATGCTTTTCCACGGTTAAACGGACGGCATTTGATATATCGAAAACCCCGATCCGGTTCCCGACAAAGTTGGGAACATCCTTGCAAATCACGATACCCTTGCCCAAAATTCGCTCACAGAAGTCTGCCATGAAATCGACGACTTCCTTATTTGTCTCCGAACCCGGAATAATCTCTAAAAGCCTCATATACCGCGGTGGATTGAAAAAGTGCGTCCCGAGAAAATTTTTCTTTAACCTTGGGCCGAAATTAGCGGAAATTTCCCTGATTGGGATTCCCGATGTGTTGGTTGAAACAATACAATCCGGCTTGATCACTTTTTCGACGCGGGTCATCAGTTCCTGCTTGATTTTCAGATTCTCGATCACCACCTCGATCACCCAGTCCACATCGGAGAGCCACTTCAGATGATCTTCAAAGTTTCCCGTTTTGATCATGGCTGCATTCTTCCTGGTATAAAAACTGGCGGGCTTGGATTTCGATATTGCGGCAAGGCCGTTTGCGGCAAATCTGTTTCTCCACTCCGGACTTTTTTCGGTCAGGCCCTTTTGTTTGTCGTCTTCTGTAAGCTCAAAGGGTATAATGTCCAACAGGACACACTCGATTCCCGCATTGGTCAAATGAGCAGCAATGGCAGCGCCCATAACCCCCGCTCCCAGAACGGCAGCTTTTTTTATTTCGTATGACATAATTATCCTCCTTTTTAATATGCGAATGACTCATCCGCCATTTCGATAGGAACCCGCTCACCGCATTTGATTGCTTCACACCGTGATTTAATCGAAGACAGTGTGTCCACCGCAAAGAACTTTGCCACGGCAATCTTGCCTTCATAAAAGGCCGCATCGGCATGTTCATGGACAAAGGCGCGCTTCCTGCCCTTCGAATCCTCTATTCCCTTTTCTGCATAGACGGCCTGCAATTTTTCATGGGCAATCCCGGCGGCCTGTAAGAGAAAATGACCGATCACAACGTCGCCGAAGATTTCAAGATAAGGGGTCGCATTCAGGATAGGAATCATGAAACCCGCGCTTCTTCCCATTTGTGCAAATTGCATAGTCAGGTCGATGATCGCATTCTGTGCTTCTTCGAGATGGGCGCCGTATTTCTTGAGCTCTGCGATCTCCTTTGTTTTTGCAATGGTCGCACTGGTCTCACCCAGAAGATTCATGACATCCATTCCCTTTCTCTGCCCCAGCTTTCTCCCGACCAGATCGAGGCACTGAATGCCGTTTGTCCCCTCATAGATAGTGGCTATCTTACAATCTCTCAGATACTGTTCCACAGGGTATTCACTGCAGTATCCATATCCTCCATAGATATCAATGGCCGCTGAGCATACAAGAAAAGCCTTATCGGAGGAATAGGCCTTGCAGACGGGAATGAGCAGTTCAACCAGACCATGCCATTTCTCTCTTTCCTGTTCGGTTTTTGATACGATTGCCAGATCCATGCAGTAGGCTGTAAAATAATTCATGGCCCTGATGCCCTCTACATAAGTTTTCATCCACAGAAGTTTTCTCCGGATGTCGGGATGCTGGATAATGGGAACCGCTTTCGCGTCGGGATTTTTCATTTCCCAGATGGGGATGCTCTGAATTCTTTCCTTGGCATAATGAACGGCATGCTCATAGGCCGCTGTGGCGTGTCCCAGGCTTTGCATTCCGACTTCGAGCCGCGCCTCATTCATCATGTGAAACATGATTCTCATGCCCTGACGTTCCTTGCCCAGAAGCTCACCAATACACTTCCCGTCATCGCCGAAATTCAACGTGCAGGTGGCCGACGCTTTAATACCCATCTTGTGCTCGATGTTGCCTGTCTTCACATCATTAAATTCACCAAGGCTGCCGTCGTCATTGAGCCTGTATTTGGGAACGAGAAAAATGGATATACCCGACGTGCCGGGAGGGTCACCCTCGATTCTTGCCAGAACGGGATGAACGATATTTTCCGTAAGGTTGTGATCTCCGCAGGAAATGAATATTTTCGACCCTGTGATGGCGAAGGTGCCGTCCGGCAGTCTTTTCGCTGTCGTCTTCAGGGCACCCACGTCGCTTCCCGCTCCGGGTTCCGTGAGGCACATGGTTCCCCCACACACACCCGCATACATGTTGTACATGTACTTGTTTTTTTGGTCCTCCGTCCCGAACTTTTCAATGAGACGGGCGGCCCCGTGGGTAAGTCCCGGATACATAAGAAGGGGGAAATTGGCCGCAAAAGCAGCCTCCGTGCTGGCTGTGGCAACAACAATCGGCATCCCCTGACCGCCCACATCGGGAGATTCCGTAGGACAAAGCCAGCCTGCTTCCACATACTTCTTGAAGGCATTATGAAAACTCGCAGGCACCGAAACCTTTCCATCTTTAAATGTACACCCCTCTCGGTCACCTTCAGCATAAACGGGCAAAAGGACGTTCAATGCCAGTTTCTCGGCTTCATTTTGTATCATAAGAACGACATCCTTCGAGAAGTCCGCATACTTTTCGTTTTCAAACAACTTTTCGATATCAAGCTGCTCAAAAAGAATAAACTGCTGATCCCTCGTATTGACCAACATGTTGCTCATAAGAATACCTCCCCTCCTGACCTGTGTATGCGCTTTTCGTTAAAAGACGCTTCTTAATTAAAAAGGTTTGTGTTGACCGCCTTGCTCCACCGTATCATGACGCTTTTAAACCACGGATAAAAATTTCCAGACTTGTTTGTATCGTGGAACGAATCAGATCTTCTCTTCTGGATTCCGATCCTGTAAATAGATATAATGAAATAATCCCGTTAAGAAGCCCCCATACGGCATTTCTGTTTTGACGCAGGTTTATGGTTGATGGAAACTCTCCATTTTCTATGCCGAATTGGAAAATTTTTTCGATGATATCGATGGTTTTATTGGTCGTTTTGATAATATGATTCTCAACTTCTTCCGGCAGATTCCTGTGATTGGCATTGAGCATGAATGTCATCAAAATTCTGAACAGCTCCTTGTCCTTGAGAAAAAAATCCACATAAATATCGGATAGTCGAAACAGAATGGCAGAGGCGCTACTCCCATTTCCGAACAAACCGCTTACCCGTTTATGAAACTTATCGATATCCTCAAGAAGAATCTGCGTGTATATTTCATCTTTGCTTTTAAAATAGAGATAGACGGCCCCTTTGCTCAGTTCAGCTTTCTTTGCAATGCTTTCAACTGTCACGGATTTGAAACCTCTTTCGAAGAAGAGCTTTCTGGCCGATTTGAGGATAATACCTTTTCTGACATTTTTTTCCCGTTTCCTTCTTCTTTCAAACATAAAAACAACTGATCCTCTCGTTAATCTTTAATATTAAAAAGTGCGGTTTTGCAGTTTCTTCAAGGGTCTTATCGAGGCATGAACTATGGTCATTATATGACTATTGGTCACATTTTTATACGATAACTCTGACGTTGTCAAGAGATTTTTTCCAACAGGGAAATAATGAACGGAGGTTCTTGCCCGGTTGAATAATTACGGATTTACTGGGGTCTTTGAGGTAACATTAATTTTGTTTAACACAGCATTCAGATTGTTATACGCTTCTCTGTAATCGGGTTTATAGTTCAATGCCTTCATAAAATGACTGATTGCCTCATCAAACCGCCTCAGATTCGCTAACGCAAGGCCCATATTGTTATGAGCCATGGCATGCTCATGATCCAGTTGCAGTGCTTTTTCAAAATAACCCAGGGATTCGATTACTTTCCCCTGCATGGCCAGAGCAGAGCCTGTGTTGTTGTATGCATCTGCATTTTCCGGATTGATTTTCAGTGCCTCTTGAAATTGCCCTTCGGCTTCATCGTATCTTCCCATGCGGGCAAGGGCTGTCCCCAGATTGTTATGGGCCTTTTCATCATTACTCTTAATGCGCAAAGCCAAACGATAATAAGAAATGGCTTCATCGATCTTCCCCTGAGAGGCAAGGGCAAGCCCCATATTGTTATGGGCCGCCGGGTAGTCCTTTTTTATTTGTAAAGCCATGGCAAAATGTTTTTCCGCATCATTCGATCTGCCCTGGTTAAGCAATGCAACCCCAAGGTTGTTGTGTGCGAGCGCGTTGTTATGGGTCACTTTCAGGGTATGTTGAAAGAGAGTCACGCTGTTCCGCCAGACCTCTACCTGATGAGTGGTACAAATGATGAGAACGAACAGGATCGCTCCTGCGGATAAGAGGGACACGACATTTTTTTTCGGCCACTTTCTGAAAATATCGGAAACACCCCAGGCAATGATGACAAACAGGCCGATTCCCGGAACATACATATATCTGTCGGCCATGGCCTGATCGCCCGCCTGTACGAATCCAATGACCGGTACCAGCGTTCCCAGATACCAGAGCCATCCAACGAGTGCATACCGATAGCGCCGGGACAGAAAGATGACGAGACAGGATATGAGCAACAGAATCACTGCAGCTCCGGTAACCTGAAATAAACCAGAGTCTCTCGAATAGGGATAGAATCCGGCCAGATTCGCCGGCCAGAGCATTTTACCAAGATATTTTACATAGGAAATGAGGGCATGAGAAACACGATCCCCGGGAGTGAGTACATCGAAAGAAATGACAGCACCCTCATGTCTGGTCGCGAGGAACGTGAAGACGCTCATGATCAATGTCATAATAAACAAAGGAATTTTTTCAAGCACCAGCCGGTTAATATCCTGCCACGACGTCAGACGCCGCATCGGCCAGTAATCCAGAAGCAGAAGAACAAAGGGGAGTGTGACAAGCATCGGCTTTGCCATAAGGCCTAACACAAAGGCTAAAAGAACGAGCACATATCTGTACCATGCGGGATGTTCAACGTAAAATACATATGCCCACATCGTCATGAGCCAGAAAAACGTGCTCAAAACATTCTTGCGTTCCGCAACCCACGCGACGGATTCCACATTCAGAGGATGAACGGCGAACAACGCCGCAACAAAGGCGCTTTTCCAAATGTCACCGGTTGTTCGCTTCAGCAGAATATATAACAGAATGGCGTTCGCCATGTGAAAGATCAGGTTTGTCCAGTGATGGCCGCCGGCGTTTGATCTAAACAGTTGATAGTCCATCATGTGAGAAAGCCATGTCAGGGGATGCCAGTAACCTGTGTGGATATCGGTCATAGCCCAGATGAAACCCTCCCGGGACAATCCGGATCTGACATGACGGTTCTTGATAATATAGGATATGTCGTCGTAATCGATCAGGTCGAAGTACTGTATCTGCCAGTAAGCGATGAGGATGACAACCGTGAGAAACATGCCAATCAGCAGATCACAATATTTCTTGTAACCTGTGACGCCCTGAACTTCTGAACCTGCTATGATTCTCCGATCATTTTCTGTCATGAGAGGCTTACAACTTATAATATTTCTTCAAGTCATGTTATATGAATTTTATCCGTCGAATCGCAAACAACACCATCTTCAGCAACATCCAACCGTGCCGCCAGCGGCTGATACTGGTCGATCCGTACGTTCTTTCCCTGTAACGGATGGGCAACTCAATAATCTTCAAATTCAATCTGGCGGCTCCGAACAGCAGATCAAAATCACCAAAGGGATCGAAATCGCCAAAATAGGATCGATTTTTTGCGATTCTTTGATAATCCTCTTTCCATAATGCTTTCGTTCCGCAAAGGGTATCCTTGATAGGCTGCCCCAATAGCCATGTGAACGCCAGGCTGAAAAATTTATTGCCCACAAGGTTAAAAAAACGCATGGCTTCTTTCTCCATTGGATAAACAAGGCGCACGCCGTTAACGAATTCGCCCTTTCCAGAACGAAGCGCTTCATAAAAACGCGGCAAATCCTCAGGTGGGACCGTTAAATCGGCGTCGAGAATCATCAACATCTCTCCGCCCGCGTTCTCAAAACCCGTTCTTACCGCATCACCTTTGCCGACACCTGGTTGCCTCAGCAATCTGCATTGCCTTTCCGGAAATATTCCCATAGTTTTTTCAATGGTCTCATACGTATCATCCTGAGAGTGCCCTTCAACGAAAACCAGTTCCGTTCCTCCCCCCATTTCCGGCACCCGCTTGAAAATATGAGGGATGTTTCCCGCTTCATTCCGGGCAGGCACGATGACGGACACCCGTGGCTCCTTCATTTTTACATCACGATCAGGCTTTGGCCTCACAACAATAATATGCGACAGTGCCAGAATCTTAAAGGGCCATATCTTGGCGACAAGATGATTCATCAGTTTATCTACCCAAGGGGTCCGCAGGGGCCAGATGATTTCTTCCCAGTGTCTGATCAGTTCAAGACCGGCAAGGTTCAACAATCCCTCGATATCTTCCACGGTAAGCCAGTTTTGCAGCAATGCCGGCTTCGCAAGCCCCAAACGCCGAACAATGGAGAGCGGCAATTCCCACATCCGGCTATAGGTATTGATGATGATCTTCGTGCGGCTAGTGGCGATTTTCATCACCTGTTCGAAGGTTCGCTGGACATCCCAGAGATCATTCACCAGGTCTGACAGGATGATATAATCAAACTTCTCTTTAATATCTATGTCGTGTGCATCCGCCTGGATAAATTTAAGATCAGGATGGCGTTTACTCGCACGCTGAATCATCTCCGGGGAAAAATCGACGCCAACGCCATAACCGGGCTTAAGTGCAGCCAGCAGGTCCCCTTTCGCACACCCGATTTCTATCACCCGCTGCCCGGGTGGAATGAGAAACCGGAACACCTCTGCGATGCGACCGTGGTAATAGTCACCGAATCCTTCCCATGAATCCATCCTGCGGGCGACAGAATCCCAGTGTTGGATTCTTGTCTTCTGATAATTGAATTGCTCAACGTCCATAGTGAATCATAACCATAATGAAATTATACGTTTTTAAATTTTTCAAAGGTCTTAGAAAAAATCATGCCCTACGGGCGGGCAGTTTCGATTTTATACGTCCTTAAAATAAAATTCAAAGAATTGCAGGCGTCGGTGTGATCCGGTTTGATCCTCAGGGCTTCCCTGAAGTGATAAATAGCCGTATCGAAATGCTGCTGTTTCGCAAGGACTATACCGAGATTATTGTGAACGTCTGCATCGTTCGGCTTGATCTTCAATGCTTCCCTGTAATGATAGGCGGCCTCGTCCAGCTTCCCCTGAGCGGTCAGCGCATTGGCTATGTTGTTATGCGTCTTTTCGTTATCCGGCCTGTATTTGAGCGCTTTTTGATAATAGAATACGGCTTCCTCCTGTCTTCCATGGAGAGCCATCACATAACCCATGTTGTTAAAGGCATCGGCATAATCCGGTTTAATCCGCGATGATTTTTCAAAACAGGCCATGGCTTCATTCCATCTCCCCTGCTGGAAAAAAGCGCCGCCGAGATTGTTATACATGATATAGTTTCTTTCTGTCACGCGAATTGCGTGCTGAAAGAGGGTGATGCTGTCCCGCCAGTATTGAACCTGGTGCCATGAAGAAACCGCAAGGATGGATAAAGCAATCCCCCACGATATGAAAAACCCCCCCCTTCCATATCTCCACCCACTTAAGATATGGCTTCCTTCCCACGCCATGATCACAAACAGGCCGATGAGGGGAATATAGGTGTAGCGGTCTGCCATGGCGTGTCCCCCTATTTGTACCAGTCCGATTACGGGAACAAGCGTCAGAACATACCAGAACCATCCGGTGAACAGAAAGGGATATCGCTTGATGTTGTAAAAAACAAAAATCGTTGTCAACGCAAGGACGGCCCCGGACAAGACCACCTGCCACCACGGCAACATGCCCAAATGCGGATATAATATCGCTAAGTTGTTCGGCCACAGCGTTTTCCAGACATAACCCGCATACGAAACGATCGCATTTGCGGCGCGCACTTCAAAAGGAAACACCTCAAGGGACTTCAGCGCCCCGATTTTCCCCTCTGTATAGAAGGTCAAACCTGTCAGCCCTGCTGCCAGGATAAAAAGGGGAATCTTCTCTACGATGAGACGGAGAAGAGAGACTTCCGCAAATTTCACCGTGTCCATGTAATGATAAAAGCGTGTCGGAAAACGCCTTAAAGGCCAATAGTCGAGGAGCAACAGAACGACGGGCAACGTCACCACCATGGGCTTTGACATTAAACCCAGGACATAAAAAGAGACCACCACGAGATAACGGCATGTCCCCGGACGTTCCGCATAATACACATACGCCAGCATCGTAAGGAACCAGAAAACGGTGCTCAATACATCTTTCCGCTGTGAAATCCAGGCAACGGATTCCACATGCAACGGATGCAGGGCAAACAGGGCCGCAATGAGAGCGCTCATCCAGGTTGCATGTGTCATTCGAAAAAAGACCAGAAATATCAGAACCGTATTGGCCATGTGCAACAGGACATTTGTCCAGTGATACCCCCCGGCGTTCAATCCGTACATCTGATAATCCAGCATCAGCGACAACCAGGTCAGGGGATGCCAGAAGCCCGCATCCGTGGCCGTCAATGCCCAGGAAATACCCTCCCGGCTCAGCCCTTTCTGAACATGTTCGTTTTCGGTTACGTACAGATTGTCATCATAAAGGATAAAACCGTAATCCTGCACCTGCCAGAACAGCACCAGGACAGACAGGGACAGCAACAGACAAATGAGCAATACCTTGTATTTTCTAAAAAGGTCATTCATGCGAAATATAACCTTACCCCGGCCGATGACAGCGGATATGCAAGGATCCGGCAAACTCCCGAATGACGGGCAGTTTTTCAAGGGTTCGACCTGCCCTCGCTACGATATCGATCAGTGAAGCGGGGGTTGCCGGATGAAGCCAGTCACAGGGCAATATCCTCACGCCCGCAAACCCCGCTTTCAGCAAGAGATCGCGAAGCCGCCAGCGGAAAAAGGCAGTTTCATCGGGAGAATCTCCCATTCGCGCTTTAATCAGGGGAACATTTTTCTGAACCATGATCTGGGGGTTGAGCATGTTCGGTTCGGCAAAACTCATGATGCCGCCAGGTTTCAAGAGTTCATATATTTTTGCAAGCGCTTCTTGAATATCGAGGTGGTGAAGGACAGACGATCCGATAACGGCATCAAACGGTCCATCGACATTGCAATCTTCAAACCTCTTCTGAAGGAAGATGACCTGGTTGTCCGGCAAGCCGCGGGATCTCGCTATTTCGATCAGATCATGCGAAATATCCACTGCCACGATACGGGCGCCGCTTAACGCAAACATTTCAGTAAACATCCCCGTGCCGCAACCGATCTCCAGTATTGACCGCCCCGGGCCGAGATTAGCGCTTGCAGAAATCCATTCCGCACGCCTCAGCGCCCTTACCCGGCCCGCCGGTGTTTTCCAGCCCCATATGCTCTCCGGATCCCTGTCTGCGATCATCTTGCCGTGAATGACTTCACGTTCGGCCTTTATCGATGTTTTTTCTCCCATCCGGTCAGCCTCGAATCACAAAAAACTCTCAATCATAAAAACAAAGATTCACGGAAAAGGGTACAAATACACCCGTCCGTGTCTTCCGGACAACCTCCCGGTTCATATAAATCGCAGCTCTCTCGCCTATGAGTCTCTATTACTATAGAAGAATACTAAATTATTCGCCTGCGGGCGAGGTTTTTTCTTCCTCTTTTGTTGCTTGACCTTGCACTACCGATTATATATATACACCATATTCATGAAAATAATGTTGTTTTCAGGAGCGCCCGGTATATGCTTAACAACAAGACCGTTGCGGTTGTCGTTCCGGCCTATAATGAAGAAAAACAGATTCTGCAGGTTATCTCCACCATGCCCGATTTTGTTGATCGTATTGTGGTGATCAATGATTTCTCAACAGACAGAACGGGGGAGATTGTCTTAGATTATATAAAAACCCAGCCGTCAACCGGCGACGTTCTGGTTGTAAGGAACAGACCTGAACAGACGAAATACAATCAGGCGGAAATCGTTCTCCATGAAATGGCGGAAAAAGAGCTGCAATACTATATCCCCGCCGAGGTGGCGAATGAAAAGCCTGAATCGGACAGGATCATCTTGATGAACCATTTGACCAACGGGGGCGTGGGCGCGGCCATTGCACGGGGTTACAAGTGGTGCCTCGATCACCATATTGACTGTATCGCCGTCATGGCGGGCGACGGGCAGATGGATCCTTCGGAATTGGAATCGATCTGCAGGCCCGTCATTGATGAAGGCATCGATTATGTGAAAGGCAACCGTTTGATACACCGAAGCGCCTGGCTTGTGATGCCGAAAACGCGGTTTATCGGCAACTCGATCCTCTCCATCCTGACAAAGATTGCATCCGGATACTGGCATGTCTCGGACACACAGTGCGGATATACCGCCATATCTTTGAATGCCTTACGGGCGGTAAGAATCCACGACATCTATCGCAGCTACGGTATGCCGAACGACCTTCTAGTGAAACTGAACATTGCCTTCTGTACCATAAAAGAGGTGGGGATCAAGCCCATCTACAACATAGGAGAAGTGTCAAAAATGAAGGTCGTCAGGGTTATTCCCAAAATTTCCTGGCTGCTGTTCAAATCCTTCTTCAAGCGGTTATGGATCAAGTATCTCATCAAGGATTTTCATCCCCTTTTTCTCCTGTATCACTTTGCGTTCATTCTAGGCATCATTACGATTCCGTATATGATGAAGATCGGCAATATTGTGCTCTTTACCAGCGACAATGTCTCGCCCCTTACAATGCTGGCCTTTGTGTTCCTCTTCATCAGCGCATTCCAATCCCTGCTTTTTGCCATGTGGATGGACATTCAAGACAATGAAAGGCTGTATAAATAAACAGATGATGATCAATAGAAATCATGGTGATCTTCAGGGCCTTGCCGTCATCGGCACCGGCTACTGGGGAAGGAATCTCGTCAGGAATTATGCCGAACTCGGCGTGCTGAAACTGATCTGTGACAAAAATGAAGCCCTTCTCGGTCAACTTCAGCAGCAATATCCTGATGCGGATATCTGTCTTGCTTTGAATGATATCCTTTCCAGAACTGATATCGCAGGGGTGGTCATTGCCACGCCTGCAGAAACCCATTTCAATCTCGCCCGGGAATCCCTGCTCGCGGGGAAACACGTCTATGTCGAGAAACCCCTCGTTTTACAGGAAAGCCAGGCACTGGAGCTGATCAGTCTGGCCGAAAACCAGGGGCTTGTCCTGATGGTGGGTCACCTTCTTCAATATCATCCCGCCTTTGTAAGATTGCGGGAACTCGCGGCGTCTGGTGAACTTGGCAGAATCAATTACATATATTCCCATCGCCTGAATCTCGGAAAGATAAGACGGGAGGAAAATATCCTCTGGTCGTTCGCGCCCCATGATATCTCCATGATCCTGACCCTGGCCGGTGAAGACCCGGAAGCCGTTCTGGCGACGGGAGGAAACTATCTCCATCGAAAAATCGCCGATGTCACCACGACCCATCTGGAATTCCCATCCGGTCTGAAGGCGCACATCTTTGTGTCATGGCTGCATCCATTCAAGGAACAGAAGCTTGTCGTGGTGGGGGAACGCAAAATGGCCGTTTTCGATGATACCCGGCCATGGAGCGAAAAGCTTCTCATCTATCCGCACGAGATTAAATGGCAGAACAATATACCCGTCCCTTCCACAGCGACGCCGGAACACGTTCATGTGACGGAGATGGAACCGTTAAAGCTCGAATGTCAGCATTTCCTCCACTGCATCGAGACCGGCGTGACTCCCGTGACGGACGGCCGTGAAGGCCTGCGGGTTCTGAGAGTTTTGAATGCATCCCAGCGATCCCTCAATGAAAGCAGCAGGAGGATGGACACCAGATCTTCAATTCCCGAAGACACGGATACGGCTTCTGGCCAGAAGCAGCAAACCGCTGAACCATACTATGTACACCCCACCGCTGTCGTTGACCATGATGTTGCCATCGGAGAGGACACAAAAATCTGGTGTTTTTCCCACATTCTTTCAGGATCCCGGATAGGAAGGAAATGCAACATCGGACAGAACGTCATGATCGGTCCCGATGTGGTTATTGGAAACGCCTGTAAAATCCAGAATAATGTCTCTATATACAAAGGCGTGACTCTGGAGAACCAGGTTTTCTGCGGACCGAGTATGGTTTTTACAAATGTCTTCAATCCCCGCGCCCATATCCGCCGGATGGCTGAATTGCGTCCCACGCTGGTCAAAAAGGGAGCCACCTTCGGGGCAAACTGCACGGTTGTTTGCGGTCATACGATCGGTCAATTTGCATTCATCGGTGCGGGCGCCGTTGTAACGACAGATGTGCCGGATTATGCTCTGATGACGGGTAATCCGGCCAGGCAGGCAGGATGGATGTGCGAATGCGGAGAGAAGCTGACCGATGATCTTCAGTGTCCGGCCTGTAAGAAGCTCTATTTCATAACAGACAAAGGGTTGAAAAATTAAAAGATGCTACAAAAAATGAAGGTTCCATTCGTTGATTTGCGGGCTCAATACAAAAGCATCGCAGGTGATATCGATGAGGCGATTGCCGGTGTGATCGGGAACACCGCTTTTATCGGCGGCAAATACGTCGGTCTGTTCGAAGAGGCTTTCGCATCCTACTGTGGCACCCGATATTGTATCGGTGTGGGAAATGGGACGGATGCCCTGTACATCGCACTTCGTGCCCTCGGCATAGGCAAAGGAGACGACGTTATCACCGTCGCGAACTCTTTCATTGCCACTGCCGAAGCCATCACCATGACCGGTGCCAGGGTTGTTTTTGTGGATTGCGATCCCCTCACATACAACATGGATATCAATAAAATCACACATGCGATAACCCCCCGGACAAAGGCCATTGTCCCTGTGCACCTGTACGGTCAACCTGCGGATATGCTCTCTCTGAAAAAAATTGCAGATAAACACCGGTTGTTTATCATAGAAGACGCAGCTCAGGCCCATGGAGCTGAGATCAACGTCCGGCGTGTCGGCACCTTCGGGCATGCAGGATGCTTCAGTTTCTACCCCGGAAAAAACCTCGGGGCCTATGGGGATGCGGGAGCCATCGTCACGGATAATGAAGAACTGGCGGTAAAATGCCGGATGATTGCCAATCACGGCCGAATCAGCAAATATGATCATGACTTTGAGGGGATCAACAGCCGACTGGACGGTTTACAGGCTGCCGTTTTAAACGTTAAACTAAAACACATCGATCAATGGACGGAAAAACGCCGGGCGGCGGCATCCCGCTACAGAGACTTGCTGAAAGACACAACGGCAGTGACACCGATCGAGGCTTCCGGAATGCGTCATGTTTATCACCTTTTCGTGATCCGCCTGTCGAACCGCGAGGCCGTCATGGCAGAGCTGAAGGCGCAGGGGATTGACACGGGCGTCCATTATCCCATCGCTCTTCCCAATCTCCGGGCTTACAGGTCCCTGGGATATGCACCGGACGATTTTCCTGTTGCCACGAAATACTCCGGGAAGATTCTAAGCCTGCCCATGTTCCCGGAACTCGGTGACGATCAGATCGAATACGTTTGCCGTCATCTCAAGAATATCATGGAATCATAGAAAGGACATCTATGTTGAAGTTTGCTCAAATCGGCATTGGTTACTGGGGACCGAATCTGCTTCGGAATCTCGTTGCCAGCCAGAGGTGTCAGGTAACCGCAGCTGTTGATCTTGCAGCCGAACGGCTCCATTACGTTCAAAGGCTGTATCCCGCGATCAGGATAACAGACGACGTAGATGAAGTCCTGGGAGATTCAGAGACCGACGCCGTGGTCATCGCCACACCGGTGGCCACCCATTTTGATCTTGCCATGAAAGCCCTGAATGTTGGAAAACATATACTCGTTGAAAAGCCGATGGCTGGAAGCGTTGAGGAAGTGGAAAAAATCGGCCGGCTGGCAGATAAACAGCACCTGGTGGCCATGGTGGGTCACACCTTTCTCTTTAACACGGCCGTCCGCCAAGTGAAGAAACTGATCGATGCCGGCGAACTCGGAGACATCCGTTACATATATTGCCAGCGCCTGAACCTGGGCCGTATCCGGTCCGATGTCGACGCCCTGTGGAATCTTGCCCCTCATGATATCAGCATCATTCAGTACTGGCTGGACAATCCTACCCCTCTTTCCGTTATCAGGCGGGGGGTCGACATTATTCAGAGCGGCATTGACGACGTGGTGTTCATGAACATCCTTTACCCGAATAAAATCATGGCCAATATTCATGTAAGCTGGCTCGATCCCAACAAGGTCCGATCCATCACGGTGGTCGGTTCCAAAAAGATGGTTGTGTACGACGACATGGCGGACAACAAAATCGCCATTTACGACAAGGGAATCGATCGGAAGGCCGTGCTGGGGGAAAACATGGACTACGACAACCAGCATTTCCGGGTCTTCAATTACCGGTCCGGCGACGTCCTGATGCCGAGGGTTGATTTTCAGGAGCCGCTCAAAGTAGAGATTGACCACTTCATCGATTGCATCGAACACGGCATCAATTGCATAACCGGTGTCGAGCATGCCAAAAAAGTTGTCGCCATCCTGGCGTCACCGCAATGAAGCAGCCCCCTTGACCGGCGCCCACCACCGGCATAGAATTGCCAGTCTTAATTCCCTTCAGGCTTTGGAAAAAATTATTATCTGGTATGGAAGGTGAGGAATAGTATTCATCATGAGATGAGGAATCAGACAATGAAGGTTAATACAAAAATATTCCGGAGAGACGGCAGGATTAGCTGCAAATCAGACACAAAACATTTTGTGAGCCTGGTTGGCTGCCTGGTGATACTGATTTTGGCCTTTGGCGGTATGCAAGCGTGGGCAGACTGGCCCCATGTCGTCCTTTCGAAAGACGGCACCCCGATTTCGTATGAGATCCATGGTGCCGGAGAACCGTCGCTTGTGTTCGTCCATGGCTGGAGTTGTGATGCCCGCTACTGGCGCGCTCAGGTTCAGCATTTCTCAAAAAAGCATCGGGTCGTCGTTCTTGACCTTGCCGGTCACGGCCATTCGGGAATGATGCGCACAAAGTATACGATGGCCGCTTTCGGAGAGGATGTGCGGGCAGTGACCGAAGCAACCGGCAGCAATCGTGTCATTCTGATCGGTCATTCCATGGGCGGCTCGGTGATCGCGGAGGCTGCCCGGCTCATGCCGAATCGCGTTGTCGGTTTGATCGGCGTAGACACGCTTGACAACATAGAATACCCGCTGACTGTCGAAGAGTTCAAAAAGATGATCGCCCCTCTGGAGAAGGATTTTCGAACCGGAAGCAGGCAGTTCATAGAGCAGATGATTTCACCCCAGACCGATCCCCAGCTCCGCGAGTGGATTCTCTCGGATGTTTCGGCCGCGCCTCCCGCTGTTGCCTTAAGTGCGATGACCGAGATGATGACACAATACATTAAAGGTGAAGCGGCTAAAGTATTTGAAAATATCCGCATTCCCGTCATAACCGTGAATGGAGATCTGTGGCCCATCAACTATGAGGCAAACAGGCGGCATATGTTTTCTTACGATGCCATTGTCCTGAATAAGGCGGACCATTTCTTAATGATGAATCGTCCGGAAGAATTCAACCGTGCGTTGGAGAAAGCAATCCATATGCTTTCAGGAAAATCGGTGAAGCAAATTAAATGACAACCTAAAAATGACCCACTGTGATCACCGAAAAGTGACCCACCCCCCTGTTCGAGTTAAAGAATATAACTGTCATTTCTTTGCAGGTGTAGTATCGACAACTTCCGATACCCAAAACTGAAAGAGGGTCTGTTGATTCTCTAATGATAACATATACTTTAATAGTGTCGACGCGACGACCCTCCCCTGCATTTTGATCCATTACCGGGGCGCCTCTGACACCGATATCCTAAATCAGCCTGCCGATGAGCCTGAGTGACAACCAATACAAACGTGGAGGTCGTATTTTCGGAGCACTTTATTGAATGCGGATCGAAACATGCGACGTCTTGACGGCGTATTTTACCTTCCAGCAATATCCGGCTGCCTTCCTGTAATAAAGTATTTCCCTTTTTATTTAAATTTGATATATTTCAACTGGTAATCTCCAGTGGCGGTGCTACAAAAAGTATTATGTCTATTATACAATTCGTCAAACATTCAGTCTTTTTGCGTCTGTCTAAGAAGAATAAGGAGGGAATATGAGCGAAATAAAAGGGGTTCAAACTGAGCGTTTTTTTGAGCAGCTACCGGATGCGATTTCATTTTTTTCCGATTTCGCACAAATTGCCCACACAGGGAATGAAGTCGTAATGCAATTTTATGAAACTATCCCTGGTCCTCCTGGGCCTGAGGGCAACATTACGAGAGTTAGAACACGCCTAAAGGCCACAATCACGATTGGGTTAAATCATGCACAGATTATAGGTAAGTTACTTACTGAAAAAGTAGAGGTTAAATAATGAGATTGTCAGAAACGACTTTTGAAAAAATCGGTGATTTTAAGAGTTTTTTTGAATCAGCATCTATTGAGGCCAAATCACCTACTGAATTTCTTTCTGCACTTGACAGAACAGGAATTGAGTCTAACGTTACAGAAGAAGGTCACTTAATGATAAGGTATTGGCAAATTGGAGCTGAAAACTTTGTTTCCCCCGAACAGGCAAGTATTATACGTACAAGTAGACCTCTTCCAGACCAGGGCGATAACATGGACTGGTTAAGTAAAAATCTTCAAACTATTCGTCAAGAAAATTGTGGGAAATGGGTAGCAGTCTATAACGAGAGGATCGTAGCATCCTCATCTACTTTACCCGACCTTATGAATCAAATTAAAGAATATGACAGGCCACTAATTACACTTATACCGGCGGAACCAGTTATATGGACATTTGCATATGCCCTCTAAGAACTTTGAACGTAGTGTGAAATTTTATGAAGGCAAAACTCAGGACGGTGCTCCCGTGTGGCTACCGTTGGTTGAGGTCATTCTGATAACACCAAGCAATAGTCGCATTTCTTTGTCTTTACTCTTTGATACAGGTGCAAGTGTAACAACGCTAAGAGCAGACCTTTATCCCCTGCTGGGGTTGCAGTCATGGAATGAAGGACTAAGAGTGCCAACTGGTACCGGTGGCGGTCAAGTAGATGCCTATCAATATACTGCTAACATAGAAGTCTTTGGAAAGAGCATTCAATGTCCTATTAATTTGTTGCAAACGCTGCCACCTCATCCCTTTTTCTGTGGATTGCTAGGACGAGATACCGTTTTTAACGAGTTTGGATTCGGATTTTGGGAAAGTACACACGAGCTTTTTGTTACTGAGAACCCATAAGGTTAGCCCTTTAGCAATCAATAGATTTTTCTTCCCTCCCTTTCTATTCATCCGAACGCACCTCTCCTATTCAAGCAGCGGAATAACCCTCTGCCGTGAAATATGTCCCATTCACACACAACCCGTTGAGATATGGACTATATGAATAGAGGAACACTTTCCATATTATTCAAAAGGAAACAACCCGCAACAGCATATAACAGAGTGCTTGAGGTTTGTACAAAAAGGCTTCGCCCTTTCCAAACAATCAAAACATTATTTCGCTTGGTAATACTCACTTCAATGCCAAGTTAAAAAGCTGTGGATAAGTAGGTGTAGCATAGACAACTGAGATGAGTTTAATTAAAGGGGTTCTAGAATCCCTTCACGATCTATAGATAATGATCCAGATCAAAAACAGGATCAACCACATCCCCTTCAATAAACATCCGGAACCATATTTCCATGCCGCAAGCCAACCAGAGGAAAAAATAATGCCAGCGCAGGCGGGGATGGGGGGAATGATCCATGATGCGCCTGAGATAGGCATAATTGAACAGTCCCCGTTCTTCGACCCGCTCCTTCGTTAAAACCCGTTCGGCCACGTCCCTGAGGTCCTTCTGGAACTGATAATACGGGTTGAAGCTGAATCCCCATTTTTTCTTCATCAGGGTATGCTCGGGCAAAATGCCCGTCACGGCCTTTCTGTAAAGGTATTTGAGCTGCCCTCCCTTCATTTTCATCTCCGCCGGAATGGACATGGAAAATTGCACAAGGTCTTTATCCAGAAAGGGTACCCGCACCTCGAGACCGTTTGCCATAGAGGTGCGGTCCTCGTTCATCAGAAAATCCTCCTGCATTTTGGTGTGAAACTCCGTCCACAGCACCTGTTCGAGAATGTTTTCGTCTCTTGAAGAAAAATATTGATCGAATTGCGTATGGGTCTTATGAAGAGACTGCTCCAGCATGACGGGGCCATAGACGTTTCGGTACGCCATCTGGTCGTAATCCCACACGTTTCTCAGAATCAGATAGTATCTTGCGGGATCGCCGGTGGACAGGAGCATCTGCAGGCCGCGCCGGTACTCGTCGAGGGAAAGCGCTCCGGAAGCGTTCTGGACGGAAAAGAGGAAACTTCTCAGGGGACGAAACAATCCGGATGCCAATCCGTCGGGAATGATGGAATGCAGATGCCTCGCAGGATAGATATACCGGTGGAGGTCATAGCCGGCGAACAATTCATCCCCGCCGAGCCCTCCCAGGCAAACCTTCACATACTGCCTCGCAAAACGGGAAAGGAGAAATCCCTGCAGGATATTCTCTTTGGGCTCCTCCGCGTGCCAGATCACTTCGGGAAACTGACGGAGCGGATCGGGGGAAAGGAGAATTTCATGATGCTCCGTGTGGAACCTGTCCGCGATGACGCGGGCGTCTTCAAGCTCATCGGTCGGTTCATTGAAGCCCATGGAAAAGGTTCTGACGGGCTTGTCGGACACTTCCGCCATGAACGCGACCAGGGAACTGGAATCCAGCCCTCCCGACAGATACACGCCCAAAGGCACATCGCTCACTTTCTGCTTGCGCACCGATTCGCGCAGATAGTGCCTGATCCCCTCGATGCAGTCCGCTTCACCGGCGGGAACATCTCTTGTCTTTTCCAGATTGAAATAACGGCGCACCGATACAGCGCCGTTTTCATATATCATATAGTGGGCAGGCAGTAGCCTTCTGATATTTCTGAACAGCGTCCCTTCGCCGGGAATGAAGCGCAGGTTGAGAAAATAATGCAGGGACTGATAATCCGGCAATCGCGGGACGGACGGGTCTTGAAGAATGGCCTTGATCTCGGAGGCGAAGCGGAGCGTTTTGCCGTCGAAGTGATAATGCAGGGGTTTGACGCCGAAGTAATCCCTTGCCAGGATGAGCCGCTTTGCCCGCGCATCCCAGAGGGCAAAGGCGAAAATGCCGTCCAGCCGGCTTAAGAATTCGGTCCCGTATTCCTCGTACCCGTGAACGAGCACTTCCGTATCGCTCTCGGTTTTAAAACGATGCCCCCGCCCTTCAAGGTCTATCCGGAGATTCTGAAAATTATAAATCTCGCCGTTGAAAACGACCCAGACGGACTGGTCCTCGTTGGACATGGGCTGGTCGCCTGTTACGAGATCGATGATCGACAGGCGGCAGTGCCCCAGGAAGATCCCGTCTCCCTGATACAGGCCTTCACCGTCCGGCCCCCGATGGGCGATGGAACGAATCATTTTCTGAACGATCGCCTGATCCGCTCCCGGACCGATCATTCCGCAGATGCCGCACATGAATCAGACTCACCTCGTAATCATCAAGCTTCCGTATACCCCACAATCCGTCTGAACAGCTTCCACTCCGGGGCGTGGGTGAAAAACCGCAGTCTCCATCTCAACAGGGCGTCCAGTCTGAAAAAAAGATAGGCGGGATAATGGTAGAACTTGATATACCTTTCTTTGATTTCCCTGGACCAGAAAACGAAACGGGAAATAAAGGCCAGGTTTTCCATCATGGAGCACTCTTTCGCGGACAGCCACGGAAGCTGGCAGTTGAAAAAGGTCAGCCGGGACCACTCTTCGAGGGACAGCGGCGGCTGGAACAACCCCCCGGAAACGATCTCATCAAACAGCGGGTTTCCCGGGTACGGGGTATAAATACAGATCGCCGTGATATAGATATCGGGGTTGATTCCCTTGATCCGGTCCATCAGGTCGAATGTCTTCTGCCGTTCTTCCTCCGTTTCTCCCGGAAACCCCGACATGAAAGAGGTATGGACGCGCAGGCCGTATTTGTGTGTGGTTTTTGCCATTCCCAGAATATCATCCACCGTGATCTGCTTGTCGATCACATCCGTCAATATCCGCTGAGAGCCCGATTCGGAGCCGACAAACAGGATGTGCGCGCCGGATTTTTTGATGAGATCCGCAAAATCCGCATCGACACGGCGCGCCAGGATATCGGCCCGGCAGGTCGTGCTCCATTTGATGTCCAGGTTGCTTTCGATGATTTTTCCGCACAGAGACCTGACCCGCTTGAGATTGGAAAAGAAATTGTCGTCATAAAAAACGACGTGGCCAACGTTGTACCTTTCCTTCAGGACCCGAAGCTCGTCGATGACGAGGTCCGTATCCTTGGCACGCCATCTCCTGCCGTTGTAAAGATGATTGAAACAGAAGCGGCAGCGGAAGGGGCAGCCGCGCGCTGTCTGAACGCCGATTTCCGAGTATTTTGATACATCGACAAGGTGCCAGGACGGCATCTTGACCGTGCTCATATCCAGAAACGGCCGTTTGCCGGTGAAGACGACCCTGCCGTCATCGTCATGAAAATAGATTCCTCTGACGCTCTTCAAGTCTCCGTTTGCGGAAAGACAGTCCGCCAGTTCGACGGCAACCTCCTCCCCTTCCCCGGCAACGACGATGTCGGCCCTCGGATCCGCGAGGGTCTGTTCCGGCAGAATGGTCGCATGGATGCCTCCCCAGACGATCAGCTTTTCGGGGTCCAGTTTTCGGATCAATGCCGCTATCCTCAATGCGTAGTCGATCTGGAGGCCGGTCATGCTCGTGATGCCCACGAACAGGCTGTCCGGCAGGTATTCCGCTATTTTTTTCTCGTAGTCCGGCTCAACGCGCGTATCCACAATCACCGGCTGGTATCCGGCATCCTCCAGATTGGGGCAGATGCTGAGAAGGGAAAGCGGCGCCTGGGGCATCAGGGCCTGCGGACCTAACTGGGGATAGATTAATAAAATATGTTTTGAACGTTTGCCTGTCTGACTCATATCATTTTCTACCCCGTACACGAACAATATACTTTCTGACAACAAACAAGGAGGTTAAAACGATCGCTGTTAAGAGGGCCCAAATAATTACATACACGCGATGGAAAAAGAGTCCGGCCAAGACTTTTTCCTTATTCAAGCCTATCGCTTCAAAAAAAAGCAGCCCGCTACCTTCGAAAACGCCTAAACCGCTAATACTGACAGGAATATGCGTAAGGATCGAAAGCGAATTAGCTCCGCTGATAGTTGGAAGTATCGGCGGGTTCAAACCTGCGGCCTGAAGCGCCGTCACCAATGTAAAACCGGAGACAACGGCCCTTACCAGGGTAATGAATAAGTTATTATAAAGATCCCCTCGTCTTTTTTGATAAAGATATGAAAAAGTCTCTAACAATTCTTTGGTGATTGCGTATCTGTTTAAAAATTTTGGGGCATATCTTACAGTAAACCATAACATTAAAGCGAAAAGACCTAAAGAAGCCATCGTTAATAGAAGCACATAACTGGTTGAAATTGACGCGACAAAAGCAATTGTAAAGGGTGTAAACAAAAATACTGCTACGCAAAGTGTAATGAATCGATCTAAAAGAATGGCCGAGACGCTCTGGTATGTGGAAACTTCTATGCGCTTCACAAGAGCGATCAATGTAAAATCGCCTATAATGGCAGGCGCGATTGTACCGATTGAACTGGAGAAGAAAAAATACTTTATAAAATGACCATAACTTACTGTGACATAATTTCTAATGAACAACCAAAGTTTGAAACCGCCTAGTAAAATGAACAAGATGCCGAAAAAGACTAAAAGAGCTAAAGGCAGCAGCCTGGGTGAAACAACACTCTCTTTGAAAACCCCAAAGTCAATAAACCTGAATATCCAAACGAGTAGCGCCGCACTGATTAAAAGTCGTATGGCATATAAAACGATCTTTCTGAAATCAGGCTTTTTCATAGCTTCTTCCTGGCAATTATCAACAGCATTGCGGTCTGCCTTCTCACGCATGTAATTCATCAATCTTTCATCTTAAGCGCTTAAAATAGAAACATTATTTCTTCCTTGCCACTATAACAAACCACGGCATGAGATACTTTTTTAGAGGCAACGCCGTTATATGGTCAGCAAGGTAATTTTGTATCTTCTGCAAATGGGAAGGATTTGCGAAATAGAGATTCAAATAGTGGATGCGTATATCATCAAAGCCCGATTGGTCCAGCAGATTCATCAGCCTCAGGGGGTGAATAGGCACGTCGTTTGTGCGTCGCCATAAACGATATAAGAAACGCCATCTCATGATGAAATACCTCTGGGGGTGAAACAGATTAGGCTCCATGCAATATAAGTGACCGCCCGGAAGCAGAATCCTTTTCAATTCGGCGATTGAATCGGAAAAGGGGAAAAGGTGATGCAATGTCGCGGGCAGGCAGGCAATATCGAACGATCCGCTCTTAAAAGGCAAGGAAAAAGCACTGCCACAAATTTTTTCATACGGATATAAAGAAAGCACTTGAAGGGCTATATCCAACCCGCAAAAAGAAATTTGCTGATCACTAAAACGGCTGGCCAACATCTGCGAAAACTGGCCCGATGCGCAGCCGATCTCGCATATACGAGTCCCATCCTCTCTGTGCTGTTTCATGAGATCGGCAAACAACGCCATCATCGTCTCCAAATCCCTATCCGAATAAGGAGAGTAGCCGTTAGTGAATTGATTGAAATAGGACTTATCTTCTATTGAATACGTTCCCATTGTATCTGAATATCACCTGTTATAAAAAAACGACATCGGGGCAAAAGATCATCATGCCAGCCAACGGCTCTGTTGCACATCAAAGTGTATTTGCGAAGCGCCCTCTCCTGATCTGTCAAAGCGCCGGTAGCAGTGCCTGCACTGAAGAGGCAATGAAGATCCTTCGTCTAAAAAGACTTTTCTTAAAGAAAGATAAGAATAAGAATTAAATGGTGTTTCGTCTATAAAAAAATTACCGTTTTCTTTTTTGGGAAGATCAAAACAGCACCGGCCCTGCAATCCCGCAGATGTCAAAATTGTAAGCGCAAATGGGTCTCTGCAGAAACCACGAGAAGATCTATTGACCAGAACAGGCAAATAAACTTGTGATGCCGGCAGACATGTCCGTACAACGTCCTGCATGATCTCCTGCACTTCTTCATCATCATCATAAAGGGTCAGTCCCGGTTCGCCAAATGAATTGATGTTATTGAAGTATATGAGATCAAAGCGCATTTCTTCTGCAAAGCGGATCATTTCTTTCAGATGAGACACTGTATTCCTTGTCAATGTAAAATTGCACCTGAACTGAAATTTTCTCAATCCTTGATTGTCCAGCATCCTTCTGAATGTCTGGATTGATTTGAGAAGTTTTTCCCAGATAATGGCGGGTGCATTTCTTACCGCCTCATATGTTTCTGCATCGTGACCATCCAGGCTGACATTTGCAGAATGCAGACCCGCCTGCACGATTTCTTCTCCCCGTTCAATCAGCAGGAGACCATTTGTAGACAGACTACAGTAGAATCCCTGCCCAACGATCATCGTGATCATTCTCCCGACATCCGGATGGAGCAGAGGCTCTCCCCCTCCCAGCAAAATGGCTACTGCACCATCTGCCTTTTTCAGGATTCGACGGATATCTTCCAGTGTCATATCGTTTCGTCCATCCATTGGATAATCCTGTCGCCGGAGAAAGCAGGTGTTACAAGAGAGATTACAGCGGTAGGTGATATCGAGTTGATATTCCAGAGGATGGTGAGCAACATGTTCCTCATGCCGGCCGAGTAAGAACCGCATTCCATTCATCAGCCGGCTGAATGGCTTCCCGGAACGAAAAAGGCCCCTCAAAACGATACCTAAAGCATAGGCATCTGTCTTTCTCAAAAACCGTTTATTGTTACCGATCACCGCTGTTCTCCATGTCTTTTATCGTCCTTTTCCATTGTTCGTTCAGATCTTTCAAAATCCTGCAACCGGAAGTCATTCGAACCCCTTTTCTTTTTAGTTCGTCAATGAGATCCCAGTAGACCTGATCGTAACCAGGGTCCAGGAGGCCGCCAAGCTGTTCCTGATGCCAGATGATGGAAACACAGCCTTTCATCTCCATAAACCGCCGGGACTCTTCCCTGGCGGCATCTGATGCCTCCGACGGCGAGAGACGGTAGCTTGTGGCCAGAGTCGTATCCATCAGGACCAAGGGAATCTCCCAGAACGAAAAAGGCCTCTCCTGTCCCATATCATAGGGCTGGTAGGGGAAATATGTCCCTGCCCGGGGGCCAACCGTGTCGTTATAGCCGACGGACATGTCATACCGAAGACCGGCTTTTTCGATGCCGGCAAAAAACGAAGATGGATGAAAATGGAGGTAGTGCTGGCGATGCCCCATGATCTCCCGTCCTGACAGACTTTCAAGTTCTCCCTTTTCTTCTGCGAGACGGCCCGGGTCATCTCCAGCCCGATAACTGCCGTGGAGGCATATCTCAAAACCCTTTTCCTTTAGATACTGCAGGGCATTCAGAAAATTAGGATCATGCAGATCGTAGGCAGGATCGTGAAGATGCCCGCCTCTTGCCACAAACTGAAAGGACGAGCTGCCCCCCCTTGACAACTCTCCCGCCACGATTCTTTCGAAATCGCGATAGGGCAGAGCCGTGTGCATCAATGCTTCCATGTAGGCATAGGCATTTCGCAAAGCATCGCCGGGGCGTCGCCGGGTGATGACCTGACGGGCTGCAGACCGCAGAAAACGGGGCAAGCCACGGCTGAATGGAGACGGCAAATAATCGACGTCATGGGTCAGTAAGACCGTCGGCTGTCGGTCATTTTCTAATCGTGGCCAGCCAAGGAACTCCGCGGCCTTTGCAATATTATCCAACCATTGATCCACAACCGGTTCCGGCCTTTTCCATCCGGCTCTCAGCCACCAGTCCTCTGCAAACAGGATCCAATCATCCGCCTGTTCTGGGCGGTTCCGTCTTTCGTACCACAGATTCATAACCGCACACGCCCCCGCCAGGACATCGGTGCCAATCCATCCCTTTTGGTCAAACTCGCGCCGCTTCGGATGAGGGAAGGGAAACCGCCCTTCCGACAGGGTTTCAAAGGGGAAAGAACTGTGGCTTTCCGCGAGATGTTTTTTCACCGCCGGTGTTGAAAGGATAACGATATCCCCTTCGCCGGTCGGTATTTGAGCAGGATCTTCCGTTGTTGCATAGACGATCCGGTGTCGTGCGCCGGGTGTTATGGTCCAACCAACACGCATGGCCAGATGACGCAGGGTGTGAACGACCGCCTTTCTGTCAAACGGCTCGCCCTGGAAAATCACCTCTACGGGCAATCTTTCAGACATCCATTCCTCCAGTCAGATCACGAATATGGCTCTCAATTACATCGGGAATGTAGTCCAGATTTTCAGCAAACAAATCCCTCTTTTGTCTCACGCTTTCTCTGGACGGCAGGGCCTTGGCGATAGAAATTGCCGCTTCCACGGCGGCATCGCCTCGATCGTACACCTTCATCAGCCCGTATTCATTCTCCAGTATTTTCATGTTGCCGCATTTCCCCGCCCAGCTTGATGCCAGCACGGAAGGAACGCCCATCAGGGCAGCCTCGGCGCACATGCTCGGACTTTCACCCACCACAAGTCGGGAAAAGGCCATAACGTGGTGCATCCGGTCGACCCGCACAGGATGCGCAAATTCCCGGAGTTCCTGTGGCGGCTCCGTTTCGCTGGTCAGAACGACCTTCATGCAAGAAGAAAGCTGCCTGATTAATCGCACGGCATCCCCGGGAGTAAATCCCGTTTCGCCGCGATCATGAACGGCATCCCAGCGGACAAAACGAACGACCGCGTAAGGCTGATCCGGGTCGATTTCCTCTCCCCTCACAAGTTCCCCATCCGGGATAAACTCGTCAGGATGCAGATAGCTCCATTCATGAAAACTCCGATAACGGTGATGACGGCTGCCGAAGTCTCCTACGAACCACTCGGGCGTGAGGATCCTGTCGGCAAAAGGAAAGGCGATTCTGTTGCTCGTTACCGCCGTCTCCGTGTCGGTAAGCGCGATGTTGGGAACTCCATGCATTTTCGACGGCAGAGAGGTTGTAATCCCGCCGATGGACATTGCAATGTCAGGTTTAAATCTCGTCATGTGTATCGAACATTTTAACCAGCGGACAAGGAGTTCCGATGCAAGGCCGGGGCCTTTCCGCTGTCTGGACAGGCAAACATAAGGCATCCCGAACAAATCCAGGAGCTGATGGGTGATGTCCTTGTCGCGGGTGACGATCTTTACCCCGTTGCCGCGTTTCAGCCAGCGCTTCACCAGCGGACGGAAGAAATGCACGTGCTTGGGATGCAATATGTCGATAAAGATCTTCACCGGTTACCCTGCTCCCTGACGGCAATCGCCACGAGACCGGAACCGTCCTTCTGGGATCGATAAAACGAACCCGCGTAGCTCAAAAAAAGAAGAAGCGGAAACATCAGCGCATAAACGCTTTTGTTCTTTTCTTTTGCACCGGTTATCAGTTTGCTCATATCGTTGGCCAGCGTCTCCATGGAATTATAATTGTAGATGCATGTTTTTACGGCAAGCCCCCCCTCCATCAAAAGACTTGTCAATCCGTCTTTTGTATATCCCGGTCTCACATGGCCGTCTATGTCCATCCAGTTTTCCCGTCTCCATCCCAGAACATTGCGGGTCAGGTGCGGCACGTGGACAAGCAGATGTCCCCCGGGATCGAGGGCTTCCCGGAATGTTCTTACCCCTCCCAGATCATCCTCGAGATGCTCGAGCATGTCCGTAGAAATGATCAGGTCGAATTTTCCCATCTCCTTAAGTTTCATTGCGTCCATCGTTACGAAACGGACATTTTTTATGCCGGATTTTAATGCGATATGGTGATTCATTTCATTCTGTTTCCCGTCCAGATCCACACCGATAACCTCTGCGGATGGAAACCGGCGCGCACAGGCGAGGGTGATCATGCCCCGTCCGCACCCCGCATCAGCCACCTTCTTCGGTACGGGGATCTGATCAAGAAACGGCAGAATGGTTCGGGCGCGGATGCGCAATCCCAGGATCGGAGCGCCGATAACCCTGATGTAGAGCCTCTCGGCAGGACTCAGTCCCGGTAATAATGAAATTTCCGAACCAAACGGCATGTTATTCCCCACCCTCACTTCCTCGTCATTCCGGCAAAAGCCGGAATGACACAAGAAAAAACGTATCTACTTAACTTAATTCGTAGGCCACCTTTATTGAAACTATCTCCCATTCATGTAGGTATATTTTCATAAACCATATCTCATTTTTTCACGACATTTTTGACAACATCTATTGCCGCTTCTCTAATAACAAGCGCAATGCCGCAAGCCCCCGCGCCATCCATCCGTTGCACCAGTGAAGGAGGGTAAACCGCTTGTTGACGCAGCGCCCCCTCTGATATGAAAAATCACCGCTGCCTTCATAGAAATGGCCGATCCCCCAGGCCGCGATGCGACTTGCCTTTTCAAGCTCTCCCGCAGCGGCAAATGTCAGAATGCCCTGGGCGGAACCGTGCACGTCATGCGGCATGATTTCATCGCTTGCCCATTTGGGAGCGCCGTTCGCAAGGAACAGGTTCTCCCTGTAGAATTTCAATCCCCGATCATAATGGTCGCGGAACCGTCCATCTCCCGTTGCATGTTCATAATCGCAAAACGCATCCAGGATCATTCCCGTATGATAGTTGTCATGGTCCTCCAGGCTCTGCGCCGGATTGGTGGTATAGTGCCACGCCCCGTAGGATGTCTGCCTGCGGGACACAAACGTTAAAAGCTTGCATGCCTCATTTAACAAAGACGGCTCTCCCGTCAGCGTGCCGACCTGCGCCATCAATGCGCCGGCCAGGGCGTTGATATTGATGACGGAAAACCCGCCTTTCATGTTCGGCACATAGGAGATGCATTTTTCCTCATCCGTTTCATAGAGCACGTCCAGATCATATAAAATAAAATCAACGGCGCTTCGCGCATTGTTGAGATAATCTTCATTCCCGAGTAGTTGATAGCCATGCAAGAGGGCGCCCCCGGCGATAACCGTCATATAGCAGTTGGGATAACCGGGCGGCTGATAAAACCCCGGGCTCTGCCAGGGATGATGGTATCCCCAGCAGCTTCCGTGATAATTGCCCTTTTCTCGCGAACCGTTCTCCATCAGCCATCCCAGACACTTCGCGGCCCTCTTCTTGTAAACGGCTTCGTCGTTTATTGTATATATATCGAGATTGGCCCGCGCAAAAAGCGCCGGGCTTTCGGGATTTATTCCTTTCCTTACGAAGAAAACGGGACGGAGATTTACGGGTGAACGCATCACAATCTGCGTCCAGATGAGACGAAGCGGCCAGAAACCGAAGGACAGCGCCTGCAAGAGAGGGCTGTGCAAACCGTCATATTTCGAGTAGCCGATGTAGCCTGAAGCGTCTGCCCGCTCCAGTGTGGCATATAAAACGGATTCAATTTCGTTGAGATCACTCACAAATCGTCTTCCATGGCTGTAGCAGTAAATTCGTTTTATCTTAATCTTCGTTGTGTTATATGTCAATTTCATAAGTAACGAGAGCCTTGAATTTCTACCGAATATGTCGTTCCGGTGAAAACCGGAATCCAGCAAGTTAACGAAAACACTGGATTCCTGCTTTCGCAGGAATGACGATTTGCCATGTTTCAGGAGAAATTCAAAGCTATCAAGTACATGGTATTCATTTACCGGGAGACACCTTTTCTGAAGACTGCAAATATGTCCGAATACCGTAAGATCGTCCTATTCGCCGCGGGAATGACCCTCTACATATCAGGGCTTTTTACGAACGTCGTTGCAGATCCCGACCTGTGGGGCTACCTTGCCTTCGGCAGGCTTTTCTGGGAAAGTAATCAATTCCCCTACCATGATGTTTATTCCTACATTCCGACCAAAGAACTCTGGGTGTATCACGAATGGCTCACGGGAGTCCTTTTTTACCCCGTCTATCACTGGGCGGCGGGAACGGGACTCCAGGCGCTGCGGTATGCAATCATCCTCCTGACCGTCGGACTCGTCTTCATGGCGGCGATGAAGCGGAGAAGCAAGCCCGTGCCCGCCATGATCGTCCTGTTTCTGTCGGCCAATGCCCTCACGTACGGTTATTCTCCCGTCAGAGCCCAGGTCTTCACCTACCTGTTCTTTGCCTTGTCCATTTACATTCTGGAAAGGTGCAAGAAAGAACAGACATTCACTTTACTCTGGTGGCTGTTACCCGTTTATCTCATGTGGTGCAACGCACACGGCGGCTTTCCGGCAGGTCTCGGTCTCCTGGCATTGTACGCCGCAGGTGAAGCCCTGTCCGGTCGAAGCGCCCTTCCCTACCTTCTTGCATTGACGGCTTCGGCGATGGTAACGCTCATCAACCCTTATGGAATCGATTACTGGCGCTACACCATAGATGCCGTCTCCATGCCGCGTCCGGACATCATTGAATGGATGTCCATCCCGACGGCCATAAAGAGCGGCAAATTCATAGAGGCGAGCACCCTTTTTATATCTTTTCTCGTCATTTCCGCTCTTTTGATCATCCGGCACGGCAGGCGCAATTATACGGAGATTCTTGTTTTGGCGGTAACGGCCTGTCTGGGTTTCATGCATATCCGGCATTCCATTTTTTTCTTTCTAACTTTCGGAGCTTATGTTCCCGTCATCCTCTCGGACTTTTTCAACTCACTGAAAACGGAGTCCGAAAAGTATCGGCGCCTGCCCACTGTTACCCGGTTTGCCTGGCCGCTTGCAGTGCTTCTGTTCGCCCTCCTGTCACTGTCGTCGTTTGCAAAATTTGTCCTGACACCCTCCCTCAGCATCCTGACTCCCCAGCCATACTATCCCGTGGGAGCCCTTCAATGGATAAACGCCCATCAGTGGAAAGGCAACATCCTTCCCCACTTTGACTGGGGAGAATTCCTGATATGGAACTGCCATCCGGACAGCCGCGTCGGCATGGATGGCCGTTTTGAAACCGTCTATAAAAAAAGTGATCATGAGGAATATTTCAATTTCCTGCTGGGTCGCAATGACTGGGGACGATTTCTGGAGAGATATCCACATGATATGGTCCTCATCAGACCGAACACACAGACGGATGTTCTGATGAGAAGACATCCCGGATGGCAGTTAACTTACGAAGACGAAGGCTGCGTTATTTTTCTGCAGAAAAAGAAATGAATAGCATTGCATTCAAGCAGATAGGTATTATATAAATACAGACAAATGAACCCTTCAAGTCATCTCCATACCGATTTTACATTGACTGTTCTCATTCCCGTATTCAATGAACGGGATACCATCAGAATGGCTCTCGATGCCGTTTTGGCATCACCCTACAAAAAAGAGATTATCATCATTGACGACGGATCCACAGACGGCACCCGCGAGATTATTCAGAAAGTCCATCATCCTGACGTCAGAGTCCTCTTTCATGATAAAAACTCCGGTAAGGGCAGAGCGATACAAACAGGTTTCACACACGCGACGGGAGACATCGTTCTCGTCCAGGATGCGGACCTGGAATACGACCCTTCCGAATACCCCGCCTTGCTTCAACCGATACTCATAGGCAAGGCCGACGTCGTGTATGGATCCCGGTTCGCCGGGCATGGCGCCCATCGGGTTCTTTATTTCTGGCATTATGTCGGCAATCGATTTTTAACCCTGCTTTCCAATATATTAACCGACCTCAACCTTACAGATATGGAGTGCTGCTACAAGGTTTTTACAAAAAAGGCCCTGGAAGGCATTCATATCAATGAAAGCCGTTTCGGTTTCGACCCGGAAATTACAGCCAAAATCGCCGGAAAGAAGCTGCGTATTTACGAAGTTCCCATATCCTATTACGGCAGAACATACGAGGAAGGGAAAAAGATAGGCTGGAGGGACGGTGTGCGGGCTTTGTGGTGTATCTTGAAATATAACCTGTTTAAATAGGAAAATTAAAAGAGGAGTATCAGGCAACTGCATACGAGTGACCCTCAGGGACACGGCTTGCCTGTTTTTTTTGAAGCCGTTGCCATCTTGTGGAAATGGCGGGCCATTACCTCATTTTTTTTTGTCGCAAACACATCTGACATTAACAAATACGCCTTCACAGGCTCTTCCTCCGAAACAATCGCTTTTTGAGCCTCTTTCAAGGCTACATCGGGATAACCCTGGAAAAGCAGGATTTTACCCATGTTGATATGGAAAAAGCTTCTATTCGGTGCAAGGGATATCGCCTTTTCCATCATATCCTGAGCTTTCACCGGCAGTCCCCTTCTCATCAGAACGATCGCCTTGCTGTTGTAGAGGTCGGCATTTGAAGAAATGCCCTCGAGAGCTTTCTCGATATGTACAAGCGCTTTCTCGTCATCACCGGTCATTGTATGGTATTTTCCCAGAAGTTCATGCGTCTTGTATATTTTGGAAACATCGGCGACGGCAGGAGACTCAAGGGCTTTGGTCAAAGCTGCAAAGGCTTCGGGAAAACGGCCTGCCGTTAGAAAGGCTGCCCCCAGATTATTCTGCACGACGTCGAGATGAGACACCTTTTCCGCATTATCGCTCCAGAGGGAGATGTCGTCCTTCAGGATGTTGTTCTGGATGAACACCGTCACACCCAGAAGGATCATGACCACCGTCACGGATGACGACACAAGCAGAAACATCCTCCGCCGATCCGAAAAATAATCAAGACCATAAACAACCAGAACCGACAAAGGAACAAACAGCAGCATGGAGGGAAGATAATTCCGGTGCTCGTAAACAAGCTCCAGGGAAAGAAATGATCCTTCAATCAAATGGTTCAGAAAGAAAAAGAAAATACAGTAGGCAATCAGAGGCCGCCTCCGGGAAACCAATCCCGCAAAAACCAGAATCAATAAAATCACGACAATCGCCGCAAGGGTCGTCCAGGGATCAAAAAAAGACTTCGAAATTGCCATGTCATGGAGCAGCATCAACCGCGACGTGATGGGATAAAGGAGCAGAGAAATATAAAACAAAATCACCCGCGGCTGGGTCAAAACCCGCTCTAACATCGTGAAAGGTCTGAGTTCATAATCCCCCACAATGGAAGAAAAATCCCAATACATCAACCCGACCGCCGGAACAAACAATAAAGCCAGAAGACACCACGCCCAGTTCTTCCTGATATGCTCAACCGTCACTCCCTGAATCAGAAAAAGATCAAACAGAAAAATGCTCACGGACACCATGGCCGCATTCTCCTTCGATCCAATAGACAACACAGCACAAAAAACAGCAAGAACGTAAAACACAACGTTCTTCCATGTCCTGTCCCCCGTCCTCCCCTTCAAATAAAAATACATGGCCATGATGTAGAACATGGCCGTCATGCTGGCCATCCTCTGAACAATATAGGTCACCGCCATGACCTGAACGGGATTGATGGCCCAGAACACCGTGGAAAGAAGGGCGATGGAATAGGCATTCTTCTCATAACGCCCCTCAAGAAGAGGCAGCTTCAGGGTGTTGTAAAGAAAAAGAAACAAAAATATGGAAGCAATGTAGTGAATGAAAAAATTGACCACATGGTAACCGAAGACGTTCAGGCCATCCATATAGTAGTTCAGGGCAAAACTGAAATACGAAAGGGGCCGCTGCCACTTGGTAATGCCACCGATCCCGTAAAGACCCGGCTCAATCTCCTGCCAGGATAAAGTGTTGATGTGAACTTTGGAATTCTCCACAATGTTGATGTAATCGTCAAAATGCCAGGAACAATCAAAACCGTTGCCGTATATGAGAAACAAAAGAAGAAACAGGAGAACGGACGCAAAGACGCCATTCCGAATCTTCTGAAACGGCCAGCGGATTTTCAAGTCAAAGTCGTTTTCTTTATTGATCATGCTTCCTTAAAAATAAGATTTCTCCCTTCGGTCGAAATGACAAAGTGAGCGTTTTGCTCCCGTACGGAATGGTGTCATATATGGTCATAACTTTCACATAACGAATCTTTCAAGCTTAATCCTGCTCCCAGTCTCTGGAAGTGCTCCGCTGTTTTGATGTCCTTTTTCATTCTGTATGCCTCTGAAAAAATGACATAGGGTTTTAATGAATTCCTGCTCAGCATAAGCGCCTGCCGTGCCTCCCTGATGGCAGCGTCCGGGTGCCCCTGTTTCAAGAGAATACGGCCGAGCGTCAGTTGATACGCATGCGAATGGGGTCGGATGGTAATGCCAATACGTATGATTTTTTCGGCATCGACGAGCCGGTCCCTTCTCATCATGATTTCGGCCATCCTGTTGTAAACAGGGGCAAAAGTCGGTCTGAACTGAAGGGCCTTCTGATAATGAACCATTGCTTTATCGTCATCGCCATTCAAGAGATAGTATTCCCCCAACAACCCATGCGTCTTTGCCTTCGCCGTAACATCCATAACCGTAAAGGATTCCAGCGCACTGGTCAGTTCTGCAAAAGCCTCGGGGAAGCGGCCCGCTATAAAATAGGATGTGCCCAGATTCTGGCGCACATGGTGGAGATTCGGCGCCTTTTCGATATTATCGCTCCAGAGGGAGATGTCGTCCTTCAGGATGTTGTTCTGGATGAACACCGTCACACCCAGAAGGATCATGACCACCGTCACGGATGACGACACAAGCAGAAACATCCTCCGCCGATCCGAAAAATAATCAAGACCATAAACAACCAGAACCGACAAAGGAACAAACAGCAGCATGGAGGGAAGATAATTCCGGTGCTCGTAAACAAGCTCCAGGGAAAGAAATGATCCTTCAATCAAATGGTTCAGAAAGAAAAAGAAAATACAGTAGGCAATCAGAGGCCGCCTCCGGGAAACCAATCCCGCAAAAACCAGAATCAATAAAATCACGACAATCGCCGCAAGGGTCGTCCAGGGATCAAAAAAAGACTTCGAAATTGCCATGTCATGGAGCAGCATCAACCGCGACGTGATGGGATAAAGGAGCAGAGAAATATAAAACAAAATCACCCGCGGCTGGGTCAAAACCCGCTCTAACATCGTGAAAGGTCTGAGTTCATAATCCCCCACAATGGAAGAAAAATCCCAATACATCAACCCGACCGCCGGAACAAACAATAAAGCCAGAAGACACCACGCCCAGTTCTTCCTGATATGCTCAACCGTCACTCCCTGAATCAGAAAAAGATCAAACAGAAAAATGCTCACGGACACCATGGCCGCATTCTCCTTCGATCCAATAGACAACACAGCACAAAAAACAGCAAGAACGTAAAACACAACGTTCTTCCATGTCCTGTCCCCCGTCCTCCCCTTCAAATAAAAATACATGGCCATGATGTAGAACATGGCCGTCATGCTGGCCATCCTCTGAACAATATAGGTCACCGCCATGACCTGAACGGGATTGATGGCCCAGAACACCGTGGAAAGAAGGGCGATGGAATAGGCATTCTTCTCATAACGCCCCTCAAGAAGAGGCAGCTTCAGGGTGTTGTAAAGAAAAAGAAACAAAAATATGGAAGCAATGTAGTGAATGAAAAAATTGACCACATGGTAACCGAAGACGTTCAGGCCATCCATATAGTAGTTCAGGGCAAAACTGAAATACGAAAGGGGCCGCTGCCACTTGGTAATGCCACCGATCCCGTAAAGACCCGGCTCAATCTCCTGCCAGGATAAAGTGTTGATGTGAACTTTGGAATTCTCCACAATGTTGATGTAATCGTCAAAATGCCAGGAACAATCAAAACCGTTGCCGTATATGAGAAACAAAAGAAGAAACAGGGATAAAAAAGAAAAAACATGACGCCTCATTCCCGTTTTCTTCCATGGCGTTTTCAGGGAAAAATCCCTATCCCGATCGATCATGAGCCGCTATTTCGGTTTACAAAAAAAGGGGTAAGGTTTGACACCTTACCCCCGGTGTGACATCAACCATCATGGTAACTGTGTAATCGTACCTGCATTGTCAATTGTAAATGTCGAACCACCGCCAGTATGTGACGCCGCCATAGAAAGCCCTGCTATGGTGCCGGTAGTAACCGTCATTGTTACGTTTGCTTCCTGTCTGAAACCATACGTTGAAAGACCGGCTGTGTCAACGGTTCCTCCGGGTGAATCACTGAAAAACGCCTGCGCCGATGTGTAGGCATTCTTTACGGCTGACCGTGCTGCCGTGTTGTAACCTCTGGTCCTGTATGCCGTAAACTGCGGGATCGCGATGGCAGCCAGAATACCGATAATCGCGATAACGATCATCAGTTCGATCAGCGTAAAACCCTTCTTCCCTCTTTTCTTACGAAGTACACGAATCATATTATTTCTCCTTTTTTAAATTTTCAGTCTTTTTAAGTTTCAAAAGCAATTCCTTTCGATTTTCTCCACGAAGATATAATGCCCCTCACCACCCCCTCGCTTTTTTAAAGTCCGAATTCTATCGAAATGAAAACCACTTGTTTCAGGTATAGTAGCAATTAACATACCAGACAGACGTCTATCACCCATCTTATATAAAACCAGGCTGCATTGCCTGTTATTTTGAAAGATTAGATAAAAATGACCAGCGCGCCACTATGGGTGATATTCTCAGCCTATCAACCGAAAACGGTCATTTTCACCAGCCATCCGTAAATTTCACCCTGTCAAAAAAATATTTCTTATCTTGACAGTCATCCATGGATACCATTATAGGATTACCTTATAATACCAATATAAAAAAAGATCAAGCAAGGATGTAGCGTTTCTGTAATATATCCGGACGGGAGGATCGGTGTACGAAGTTACCATTAAAAAGTCTTTTTCCGCAGCCCATGTATTGAAAGAAATCGGCGGCAAATGCGAAGAGCTGCACGGCCACAACTTTGTGGTCGAGGTCTCTGTCATTTCTTGCGAATTGAACGCGGAAGGCATATTGATCGATTTCAGGATATTGAAAAAGTGGACCGACGAAATTATAGATGAGCTTGATCATAAATATCTGAATGACATCGAACACTTCAAAGGAATTAATCCGACATCGGAGATCATCGCCAAATTCATCTATGACAGGATTTCAAAAAAAATACACCGCCATCATCTTGACGTATCCCGCGTCACGGTGTGGGAATCGGAGAATGCACGGGTTTCATATAGCGGCAACATAAGATGATTGACATTCAAAACCAGCGAGATCACAGAAATATCGATATCAAAAAGGTCGGTGTCAAGGGGATAAAATATCCCATTGTCGTTCTCGATCGCAATCGCGGCACACAGTCCGTAAACGCCACCATAAATATCTATGTCAATCTTCCCCACCATTTTAAGGGGACACATATGAGCAGGTTCGTAGAAATCCTGAATGACTTCAGAGGACAGATCAATATAAAAACGTTTCATACGATTCTTGAAAAGATCAGGGATAAACTTCATGCAAAGTCGTCTCACATGGAGATCGAATTTCCATATTTTATTGAAAAAACTGCCCCTGTTTCGGGAGCAAAAAGCCTCATGGAGTACAGATGCTCATTTTGTGGACAAAATGATGGAAACAAAACGGATTTTCTGGTGGGCGTCGTGGTTCCCGTCACGACGGTATGCCCCTGTTCCAAGGAAATAAGCAATATGGGGGCCCATAATCAGAGGAGCATCGTCACAGTGAAGGTAAGATTCAGGAAGTTTTTCTGGATAGAGGATCTTATCAGGATGGTGGAAGATTCGGCAAGCGGTGAAGTGTATTCCCTTCTGAAAAGAGTGGATGAAAAATACGTGACGGAAAAAGCATATGAAAATCCCATGTTTGTAGAAGATGTTGTCAGAAATACTGCCGAACAATTGAACAAAGATAATAATTTTATCTGGTACAGTATTGAGGCGGAAAACTTTGAAAGTATTCACAATCACAGCGCATATGCCTTCGTGGAAAAAAATTCCGTTCCAGGTTCCCGACACGTTAACTATTGAACCTGTTTTCATTTTCCTTTGACAAAATGCCTGTAATCTTTTAATTGTTTAGTATGGAAAACGACAACGAAAAAACATTTTATAATTTATACCGGCACGGATTCATCAGGGTAGCCGTGTGTATACCGGAGGTGAAAGTCGCCGATACGCTTTTCAATGCTGAAAGGACCATTATGTTGGCGGAGGAGGCAGCAGCCAACAATGCGATTTTTGCCCTCTTTCCTGAACTCGGGATTTCAGCTTACTCGAATGAGGATCTTTTCCATCAGGATGCCCTCCTGAAAAGTACCGTTGACGCGCTCATCGCCGTTGCCGATGCAACCAAAAAACTGAATGTGATCCTGGTGGTTGGCGCCCCGCTACAAGTTGATTTTCGACTTTTTAACTGCGGCATCGTTCTTTACCGGGGTCGTATTCTCGGCATTGCCGTTAAATCCTATCTGCCAAATTACCGCGAATTCTACGAAGGCCGTCAATTCAGTCCGGCGCATGAAGCTCAATCAAAAACAATCGACATCTGCGGCCAGGAAAATATTTCTTTTGGAGCAGATATTCTTTTTAATATAGCAAATATCAGGCATTTCAAATTCTTTATTGAAATGTGTGAGGATGTCTGGGTGCCCATTCCTCCATCAAGCTACGCTGCCATGGCCGGAGCGACAGTCATCGGAAACCTCTCCGCATCCAACATCACCATTGGAAAATCCGATTACCGCCACAGCCTGACAGCCAACCAGTCGGCGCGCTGCATTTCCGCATACCTCTATGCGGCAGCGGGTCCCGGTGAATCAACGACCGATCTGGCCTGGGACGGTCACGCCATGATTTATGAGAATGGCAATCTCCTGTCGGAGTCGGAGCGGTTCTGCCATAAATCTCAGGTCATATATACGGACATCGATCTCGACCGTCTCGCCCAGGACAGAATGCGCATGAACAGTTTTGGCCGGAATGCCTGCATCCATAAAGAAAAATTAGCGGAATTCCGTCAGGTATCATTTAATGTCGATCTCGCTGAAAAAAGAATATTGCTGGACAGGGAGTATCCAAGATTCCCCTATATTCCTGCGGACCCCGATAAACGGGATCAGCGTTGTTACGAAGCGTACAATATCCAGGTTCATGGACTGGCGCAGAGGCTGAAATCATCGGGAATAAAAAACGTCGTCGTCGGAATTTCAGGGGGGCTTGATTCCACACATGCTCTGATTGTTGCTACGAAAACTATGGACATGCTGAATCTGCCAAGATCCAACGTGATGGCTTACACCATGCCGGGATTTGCCACATCCGATAAAACCCATCTGAACGCCCTGAAGCTCATGAAGGCAATCGGTGTTGAAGCCAATGAGATGGATATCAGACCGAGTTGCATGCAAATGCTCACAGATATCGGCCATCCCTATGCAGATGGTGAAAAGCTCTATGATATTACCTTCGAAAATATTCAGGCCGGGGAGCGTACCTCCCATCTGTTTCGTATTGCCAACATGAGAAACGCCCTTGTCATCGGTACCGGCGATCTCAGCGAACTCGCTCTCGGATGGTGTACTTACGGCGTGGGTGATCATATGTCGCATTACAATGTGAATGCCAGCGTTCCAAAAACGCTCATCCGGCACCTGATCCGCTGGGTCGTCCAGTCATCGCAGTTCTCTCAGGAAGTATCCGAGATTCTTTCCGATATCCTTGAAACGGAAATAAGTCCGGAATTGATCCCGGGAAAAGACGGCAGCGAGCCGGCCCAGAAAACCGAATCGTTTATCGGTCCCTATGAATTGCAGGATTTCAACAATTTTTACATTACCCGATTCGGCTATCTGCCGGCCAAAATCGCATTTATGGCTTATTGCACATGGCAAGACAAGACCAAAGGCCGGTGGCCGGATGTTCCCTTAGACAAGAGAAATGAATACACGATAGGAGAGATCAGGCACTGGTTGGAGATCTATTTGTACCGCTTCTTTAAATTGAGTCAGTACAAGCGTACCTGCATACCCAATGGGCCGAAGGTTGGATCAGGGGGATCTCTTTCTCCAAGGGGAGATTATCGGGCGCCAAGTGACAGTGAAGCAACGGTATGGATGGAAAATATAAAACTCATTCCCGAACGGGATGACGGAAAGTCATGAAACGGGCAAGTTATAGAGATTTCGATGCAACGGAACTCTTCTGTTCCAACTGCAAACGGGCTGTTCCGGTGAGAAAAAGGCTCCTTTTGATACTTGCCGGCGGCGAAAAGTATGATTATACTTGTGTGTTCTGTGGAACATCCGTGGGGGATAAAATGGTCACCGGGCAGGATAATCTGAGAACCGTCACTAAATAAGATCAATCGCGGTGGTTCTTTTCCCTTTTCCTTTCCAGCGCTATCCTCAATTTTTCCCCGAGGGAACCCGGCTCAGACATGGAGCGGCCTGTAACGGCATGATCTCCGTACACGAGGCTTGATTCATGACCTTCCGATGTTCCCTGCAAGTAATCACCAAGAATCTCCCGGCTGTGAACATCTTCATGACAATAGACACAGAGATTTTCCCAGTTACTTCCGTCCGGGGGGTTGTTGTGATGATTGCCATCCTTGTGGTGAACCGTCAGCAGGTGCCTCTTTGTCTCATCAAAATCCCTGCCGCAGCGCGCACAAACGAGTCCGTGGAGGGATAATGACCGTTCACGATATTCCTCCTTCGCGAGTCCTTTTTCTTCACCCTTCAGATTACGGACAACGTCCTCAACGGACTTTGTTGATGTCGTTTTGTCTTTGACGGTAACGGTTTTGACTTTTCCCCATTTACTTCCGAAGGTAATACGGGACACACCCTTCCCCTTGTTTTTTACTTGAATAAATTCATTCTACTGTTTCCGTCCTTCTCGTCATCGAGATAGAATACACAGGACATGTTCCCGATCAACGGGAAGAACGAAATACGTCAAGAAAAACCCGGGTCCCTTTTAATACGGCAGATACGGTTCTCATGGTTCTGAAAAAGGGGGAAATGAGACCTGCCCGCAATTCTTGTTCCAAATCAAGAAAAATCTCAACAGTGCCCTGTATGCGTCCGACGACATGGGTGAGGCCTTCAATCTGGTTGTTTACCGTATAGGTTGCCTTGTTTATATTTGTCGAAATCTCTTCCAGATTTTTCAGTATACCCGGCAGACTTTGATTCAGCATATGCAGGGTGATGGTGATACTCTTTGCCGTGCGCCAGATCTGTATGAGAAAAGGGATAGACAGCGCCACAATAAGGAGAAACACGACACTTAGAACAACAACACTGATTTCCAGATACATAGGTCTTCTCCTTTACATTAAGCTGAACCCTCAGGCTGTCTTTTCCTTTTCCTCCTTGAAGGCTTCCACACCCGCATCGACCGCTTTTTTTAATCGGCTTTTGGTATCCTGAATGGTATCTTTCCCCTTTTCGGCAAGCTCACCGACTTTTACTTCCATCTCTTCGACTTTTTCTTTTGCAGAGGATTCCATCTGTTTCAAACGATTGATGGCAGAGTCATAAGCCTTCTTGCTCTTTTCAAGGGCCACTTCATATTCCTCTTTGGCCTTTTCCATCAATTCCTCTGCCTTTTTTGCAATATCTTCCCGCGTTTCCCTACCACTTTTTGGAGCATAAAGAATGCCAATAATGGCACCGATTAATCCCCCTATGAGCATCCCCTTGATAAAATCATCTGTTCTATTCGACATATCTTCACCTCCTCGATTTAATCTTTCATATTTCCAGCCAAATCATAAAATATTATCCTTCATAACAGGGTAGGTCTGGATGAACTTGAAGCCGTCCTGGACATAAAACCTGTGTGTATATCTTAACATAAAAAACAGGTAATCTCAAAACGAAAAGAAAAAACCATACGGCTTTTTTGCCTTGTCAAGACAAATTTATCATTATATAAAGTGCCTTTATTGCATGTATACGGGGTGGGATAATGATTTTAGGCATTGACGTGGGCGGCACACACACAGATGCGGTACTGATTGAAGATCTCAAGGTTAAGAAAAAAGCGAAGTCTCCGACGGATGAGAAGAATTTAATAAATTCACTCTTGGATGTTACTTCCGAATTGCTGAAAGGGGAAAACCTGGAAAAACTTGAACGTGTTGTCCTCAGCACTACCATTTCCACAAATGCCATCGTTCAGAACAAGACGGACAGGACGGGGCTTATCCTGATTAGCGGTCCCGGGCTCCCCCCGTCACTCTTAAGAATTAATGAAGACACGCATTTCATATCCGGCTATAGCAATCACCGCGGGGTTGAAATTAAAGCAATAGACCAGAACGAGGTGTCCGGAATTGTAAAGTTCTTTAAGGAAAAAGGTATCCAACACGCTGGTATCGTAGGAAAATTTTCGACAAGAAATCCCTGCCAGGAAATGATGGTCAAAGGTATCATCTGTGATCAAATGAGACACGTTTCTCTTGGCCACAGGATGTCGGGGCGTCTTAATTTCCCGCGGCGAATTTCAACAACCTATCTTAACGCCGCCATCTGGGACCGCTACAATGACTTTGTAAATCAGGTGCTGAATTTTGTATGCCAGTGGGGTTTCAAGGTTCCTGTCTATATTCTGAAAGCGGACGGAGGAACGGTAGATATAACCCCGTCTGTCGAACTTCCCGTCCTGACGATCCTTTCCGGTCCCGCTGCCAGTATTATGGGTATCGTGAGCATGTTTGATCGCAGGGAAGATGCCATAGCCCTGGATATCGGCGGCACCACAACCGATATCGCCATTTTTGCAGATGGGGTACCCCTGTTGGAAGCCTTTGGTGTTACCATTAACGGCTACAAGACTCTTATCAGGGGTTTACGCACAAAATCCATCGGGATTGGTGGAGACAGCATGGTAAAATTTGAAAACAATCAGATCATCATCGGTCCCGAAAGAGAAGGCCCGGCCGCTGCATTCGGGGGACCTTATCCGACACCGACGGATGCCATGATTGTTCTGGGCATGACATCAATCGGAGACAGAGAAAAGGCGGCAAAGGCCATTGCGGAAATTGCCGCCAAAATGAATCGTTCCGTGATGGAAACCGCTCAAATTATCGTAGACAATACCTGCAAAGAGATTGTGTCTCATGTAACCGATATGATTGAAGAAATAAACAACAAGCCGGTCTATACAATCCATGAAATGTTCGAAGTAAAAAAATTAAACCCCAAAGCATTATACGTGGTAGGCGGACCTGCACAGTCCATACATGGCATCCTCGGGAAATTGCTGGGTTGCCCCGCTTATGTACCTGAACATGCGGAAGTAGCCAACGCCATCGGGGCGGCTCTCGCCCGGACAACAGCGGAAGTCACCATTCTTGCCGACACAGAGAGGGGGACCCTCTCTATAGGTCAGGAGGATATCCAAAACGCCATACCGTCGACATTTTCAAGAGAGGACGCTATCAACGTTGCTATACAAAAACTGAAAGAGAAGGCCGTCAATCTGGGCGCCAGGGAAGAAGACATCGAGATTGAAATTGTTGAATGCCAGGAATTTAACATGGTCAGGCAATATTACAAAGCAGGCAAGAACATCAGGGTCAAGGTACAAATCAAACCTGGATTAATAGCCGGATACAAAAGGGGGAATGGAATATGTTAAAAAAAGGAAGGAAAACGGGGCTCGTATTCTTCCCCGCCTTTGACTGGGCTATTTCCCCGACACACCCGGAACGCGAAGAACGGCTTCTCTACACGCAGGATCAGGTCTTTGAAGAAGGTTTGCTGGACTTTGATAACATCATCGAATACAAACCGGGCATAGCCACGACAGACGACATCAATCGCGTTCATATCTGCGTTCCTGACGCGGCGACAGTAATTACAGAATCCCATCTTATATCAGCCGGAGGAGCAATTACCGCGGCGGAAAAGGTACTCAAAGGCGAGGTTGATAATGCCTTCGCCCTCGTCAGACCGCCTGGGCATCATGCCATGCTTGTTGTCCATGGCGCCCGTGGTTTCTGCAACATCAATATTGAAGCAATCATGATCGAGTATATCAGAAAAAACTACGGCCTCAAGAAGATTGCTGTCGTTGATACGGATTGTCATCACGGGGACGGCACACAGGACATCTACTGGAACGATCCAAACGTCCTCTGCATCTCCATGCATCAGGATGGCAGAACCCTTTATCCCGGCTCCGGATTTCAGGAAGAATTTGGCGGTCCCAACGCCCTGGGAACGACCATAAACATTCCTCTTCCTCCGGGTACATCGGATGAAGGCTTTCTTTACGTATTGGATCAAGTCGTCCTGCCTATTCTTGACGAATTCAAGCCCGATCTCGTTATCAATTCGGCAGGACAGGACAACCATTACACAGATCCCATCACCAACATGCGCTTCACTGCTCAGGGATATGCATTGTTGAATGAAAAACTCTCACCTGACATAGCCGTTCTTGAAGGAGGATACTCAATCGAAAATGCCCTTCCCTATGTCAATGTGGGCATTATCCTGGCGATGGCAGGTCTCGATTACAGTCATGTCAGGGAACCTGATTTCAACCTTGATGCCGTAAAACAGTCCGACGAAATCAGTCGCTATATAAAACAGGAGGCGACACAAATCTACAGTCGCTGGAAGAACAGGGTACCTCTGAAGAAAAGTCTCGTAGGAAATGCCAGATATTCAAAACGCAAGAAAAATATTTATTACGATACAGACGGAATCAGAGAACATCAGGAAGAAACAGTCAGAGTATGTGATGGCTGTGGAGGACTCGTCTTGATTGACTCCACTTCTGACAGAGGTAACAGAATATTTGCCATCATCATTCCGAGAACCAGTTGCCCCGACTGTAGACAACATGGAGAAGAAATATATGCGTTAACTAACAAAAGAGAATATCACTACGTTTACTTCCAGGACAAGGACAAGGATATTTTCCTTGTTGACAGCAGAGGATGAATTCAATACCTGTCCATCATGAAAAAAACTGATTCCTGCCACAGAGCTCAGAAAACCTTGAAACGACTGCTGGAGATCATTTGCCGGCTGAGATCTCCCGATGGTTGTATGTGGGACAGACAGCAGAACACAAAGGACATTGGCAGATATTTGATGGATGAAGCGTATGAGGTCATCGATGCCATAGAAAGTGGCTCTCCGGAGGCGCTCAAAGAAGAAATGGGCGATCTTCTCTTTCAGATTTTCTTTATTGCCAGTATTTCAGAAGAGGCCGGAAATTTCAACATTTCAGATGTCATGGAAAACGTGACACAGAAAATGATCAGGCGCCATCCCCATGTATTCGGAGACAAAACCGTCCGAAATATCGATGATATACGATCAAACTGGGAAGACATCAAGAAACACGTGGAAAACAGAAACAGAAGTGGCACCCATATTTTAGCCGGCATACCACGCTCCATGCCATCACTCCTTGCGGCGCAAAAAATGACGGAAAATGCTTCGAAAGTCGGCTTCGACTGGAGAAAGGCGGAGGATGTCCTGGTCAAAATCGAAGAAGAATTGTTTGAATTTAAACTTGCCGTTCAGTCGGACGACCACAAGAAAATCAAGGAAGAAATCGGCGACCTTTTTCTGTCTCTTGTAAACGTTTGCCGCTTTATCGATGTGAATGCCGAAGAAGCACTGAAAAGCGCCATGAAAAAATTCGGAGACAGATTTCAATATATTGAGGACAGGTTGGCTGTGAAGGGAAAAACACCCATGGAGGCTTCACTTGCGGAAATGGATGATCTGTGGAATGAATCAAAAACTGTAACCACCACCTGAAATGCGATTAGAAGATTTTGATTACAACCTTCCTGAAGAACGTATCGCTCAACATCCATGCCAGATGAGAGATCATGCACGGATGATGATCGTCAACAGGACAACGGGAGACATCATCCACGATGTTTTTTTAAATCTGCCGGATTATTTAAAAAAGGGTGACACTCTGGTCGTCAATGACTCGAAAGTCATTTCTGCAAGGCTAATCGGGAAAAAAGAAACAGGCGGATTCATCGAGGTACTGCTCCTTTCTAAAAAATATGAAGACGCTTTGCATTGTCCCACATGGGAGGCATTGTTACGCCCCGCCAAGAGAGTTCGGACAGGCGCCAGAATTTTTTTCGAAGGAAACTGCGAAGCCATCATCGCTGCCAGAACGTCAGACAAAAAATGGCTCATCACGTTTATGGCGAAAACGGAATTCGGTCACTTTCTGAATCAATTTGGACGCGCCCCTCTCCCACCTTATATTAAACGAAAACAAGATGATCCGGGGAGGGATAGAGATATTGTCAGGTATCAAACCGTCTATGCGAATATGCCGGGATCGGTCGCAGCGCCAACTGCCGGTCTGCACTTTTCTCATCATGTTCTTAGTGTCCTTGAGGGAAACGGGATTCATATTGCTCCGGTTACGCTCCACGTCGGTTATGGAACATTTCTTCCTATCGAAACAGATCATGTGGAAAAGCACCGGATGGAGGAAGAATTTTTCGCGATAAGCAACGATACTGCCGATATGATTAATAACGCTCATCATGTCATTGCAGTAGGAACGACTTCAACCAGGGTTATTGAATCGGCCGCTGATGGGAAAGGCAAGGTACAGCCTTTATCATCTCATACAAACCTTTTCATTTACCCCGGTTATCATTTTAAACGGGTCAATTCCCTGCTGACAAATTTCCATCTTCCCAGATCATCCCTATTCCTTCTCGTCTGTGCCTTCGCAGGCAAAGACCTGATCCGGGAAGCATATCGGCAGGCTATCGATCATCGATATCGATTTTACAGTTATGGAGATTGCATGCTGATCTTGTAGAAAGCACCTTCGGGTGTCCTGGTGAAAATATGTTCTCGAATCAGAGTGGAGAATTTTTAAACATATATGCAATACCGATTTGAAATCTTTAAAAAAGATTCTGCAAGCGGGGCGCGGCTGGGAAGAATTTACACACCTCATGGAGAAGTCAATACCCCCGTTTTCATGCCCGTGGCAACGCAGGGTACCGTGAAGTCCCTTACACCTGAAACAGCCAGGAAACTTGGCGCCGAAATGATTCTCTCAAATACCTACCACCTTTACTTGAGGCCAGGCCATGAAATCATCAACCATGTTGGCGGTTTACATAAATTCATGAACTGGAATGCTCCAATTCTGACCGACAGCGGAGGTTTTCAAATATTCAGTCTCAGCTCTCTAAGGAAAATCACGAATGACGGTGTCATTTTTCAGTCCCACATAGACGGGTCGAGACATTTGATCACCCCTGAAGTATCAGTTGAAATTCAGGAAGCCCTCCGTTCCGATATTGTCATGTGCCTCGATGAATGCACGCCATATCCTGCCAGTCTTGAAGAATCGGCAAGATCTCTCGAATTGACATTCAACTGGGCGAGGAGATGCAAGAAAGCAAAAAAAGATAACGGGCAGGCGCTCTTCGGGATTATTCAGGGCGGTATATATCCTGCCCTTCGGCAAAATGCCATGGAAGAAATCTGCCTGAAAATCGGTTTTGACGGTTACGCCCTTGGCGGACTCAGTGTTGGCGAACCCAAGGAAATCATGTTGGAGATTGTCGAAACATCCGCACCGCATCTCCCGGAAGACAAACCACGATATCTGATGGGAGTGGGAACTCCGGAAGACATTGTTGCATGCGTCGATTGTGGGATTGACATGTTTGATTGCGTAATTCCGACAAGATGCGCCAGGAATGGATTGTTGTTTACAAATCAAGAAAAGGTTGTTATAAAAAACGCCCGTTACAAAAATGATCATTCGCCGGTTGACAGCACATGTGATTGTTATACCTGTAGAAATTATTCACGGGCATACCTGAGGCACTTGTTTATGGCCAGAGAAATACTGGCCATGGTTTTAAATACGATTCACAATGTTCGGTATTACATGCATCTCATGGAATGTATTAGAACTGCCATCAGAGATGGTTGCTATGCGGCTTTTAAAAAAGCGTTTATCGAGCAACAACACTTAAGTTAAGGAGGATATGAGAATTGATGGACTTAGCCTATGCAATGGGTGGCTTCGGCGGAGGGAGCGGCGGTGGCAGTGGCGGCGGTGGAGATATTAGTTTTATCATCATGATGGCGGTCGTGTTTGCCATCTTCTACTTTCTTCTTATCAGACCGCAACAACAAAAGCAGAAAGAGCATAAAGAAATGCTCGCCAATCTCAATCACGGAGACATGGTCATGACTTCCGGAGGAATTCACGGCAAGGTCACCGCCCTGACAGATACGGTGGTTACGCTTGAAATTGCAGACAAGGTCAGAATCAAGGTGTCAAGAAATTTCGTAGGCACCATTGTACAGAAAGCCGCAAAGGAATAATTTGGAAAGGAACAAAGCATGCTGAAAAGTATCAAAATCAGGGCCGCCCTGGCTTGCATTGTTTTAATTGCAGGTTTATTTTTTCTCACACCCTCCCTGATGTCCAGTCTTCCTGATCTGTGGCAAAAATACCTGCCCAAGGACAAGATTCATCTCGGGCTCGATTTGCAGGGAGGGATGCATCTTGTCCTCGAAGTTGATACAGACAAGGCAACAGAAAGCGCCATGGAGAGAACCTCAAATGATTTGAAAGAAGCGTTGATGGATAAAAAGGTTCGATTCAGACACATCGAAAGGACGAAAAATAACACCATTTCTCTTGAATTGCCTGACAGCGCTTCGAGAGCCGCATTTGAAAAAGTCATGAAAGATCATTACCCGGACATCGAAACCACAACGTCACAAATTCGTGACGGGAACGAAACGGTTTCCCTGAAGCTGAAAGAAAAAAAAATAAATGAAATAAAAAAACTGACGATTGAACAGAGCCTTGAAACGATTCGAAATCGGGTCGATCAATTCGGAATTTCCGAACCTGAAATTATACCCCAGGGGGAAGACCGAATCGTTATTCAGCTTCCCGGCATAAAAGACACAACAAGGGCTAAGAATCTCATCGGGAAAACGGCACTTCTGGAGTTCAAGCTGGTTGATGAAGAGCATAGCCTTGATGATGCGCTAAGGGGCAATGTTCCCGATGGAAGTGTCATCGCTAATGAAAATCGCCTGGACAGACAATCAGGACGAAGAACCAATATCCCCATTTTACTTAAAAATAAAACCCTTCTGACCGGCGGTTACCTCGAAAGCGCCCAGGTAAAAATCGGTGATCGGTTCGGTGAACCTTATGTGGGTATAAAGTTTAACACCCAGGGCGCAAAAGACTTCGACAGAATTACCGGCGAAAACGTGAAAAAGCGCCTGGCTATCGTCCTCGATGGCATTGTCCATTCAGCGCCGGTCATTCAGGAAAGGATATCCGGCGGCGAGGCGCAGATTACAGGATCATTCACGATGGATGAAGCCAAAGATCTCGCAATTGTTTTAAGGGCAGGTGCACTTCCGGCGCCGGTCCACATTCTCGAGGAAAGAACGGTTGGACCCTCACTGGGGCAGGATTCCATCGACAAAGGATTGTGGTCAACCATTATCGGCGGCATACTGGTGATGATCTTCATGATCGTTTATTATAAATTCTCCGGTGTCGTGGCGAACGTTGCCCTTATCATGAATATGATCGTCATCCTCGGCACGCTAGCCGCCTTCAGGGCCACTCTGACTCTTCCGGGCATTGCGGGGATTGTGCTGACGATCGGCATGGCGGTCGATGCCAATGTCCTGATCTTTGAAAGGATCAGGGAAGAGCTTCGCGCCGGAAAAACGCCGCGGGCTGCCATTGAAACAGGATACTCCAGAGCATTTCTGACTATTCTGGACACGAATGTGACCACCCTGATAGCGGCCCTGTTTCTTTTCGGATTTGGAACGGGACCGGTAAAGGGGTTCGCCGTTACACTCAGTATCGGCATCGTTGTCAGCATGTTTACGGCCATATTCGTAACCCGGATTATCTTTGATCATTTTGTCTGGGACAGAAAAATTCAGACAGTAAGCATATAAAGAGTACGGATCGCCCTTTGGCCTTTGGCCATGAGCATATCAGGAGATACACATGGAACTCATAAAATCGGGAAGCAATATCAATTTCGTCGGAAAGATGAAAATGGCCTCTATTTTATCTTTTGCCATGATCATCATCAGCATCGCTTCAGTGATCCTGCATGGCGGTCTCAATTACGGTATCGATTTTGCCGGGGGCGCCCTGGTGCAAATCAAATTTCATCAGGAACCGTCCATCGATAGCGTCCGGAGTGCCTTTAAAAACATTGGTCTCGAAAACAGCATCATCCAGTCATTTGGCCCGAATGAGGTTGTCGTCCGGGCAGCCGAATCATCCACTGACCCAAAAGGATTGACCGGAAGAATTGATGATGCCCTGACAACTGCCTTCGCCAAGGGAAGCTATGAAATCAGAAGGGTTGAGGTCGTGGGACCAAAAGTCGGAAAGGACCTGACCAGAAAGGCTATTCTTGCCATTGTGTTTTCCTGGATCGGCATGCTTATCTACATTGCATGGCGGTTTGAATTTCGCTACGCAGTCGGGGGAATCCTCGCACTGGTGCATGATGTGATCATTACAATCGGTGCTTTTTCAATTTTAAATAAGGAATTTGATCTTACCATTATAGCTGCACTGCTGACAATCATCGGGTACTCGATCAATGACACCATTGTTGTTTTTGACAGGATCAGGGAAAACACACGGAAGAATATTAAACAGAGTCTTGGTGACACCATCAATATGAGCGTAAATCAGACCCTGAGCAGAACGATTCTGACGGCTCTTACCGTTTTCATCGTCGTCGTTGTCCTGTTCTTTTTCGGCGGCGCCGTAATTCATGATTTTGCCTTCGCCTTGCTTGTCGGTGTGGTCGTCGGTACATATTCATCCATATTCATCGCGAGCCCCATCATCCTGGTCTGGGAAAAAATCAGACCAAATATAAAAAGGAAGAAATAATTTGTCCCCGCTTGAAATTACAGGAATAACCCTTTTTCTTCTTGTTCTTTTCGCGGGTATCTTCTCCATTGTTTTGGGCATGCCGGGGACGGTTATTATTCTTATCGATGCAATTCTGTACGCATTCTTTACGGGGTTTGATAAAATCGGTTTCAAAGTTCTGATTATTCTGCTCGTCATTTCTCTGTTGGCAGAGGCCCTTGATTTTGCACTGGGAATGGCGGGCGCGGCCAGATATGGAACTTCGGGCAAGGGGATATGGGCTTCCCTGATTGGCGGCGTAATCGGCGCCATCGTCATGACACCGGTTCTTTTTGGTTTTGGCACCATAATGGGAAGTTTCCTGGGAGGATTTACAGGTATTCTGATAGTAGAGTTAATCCATCAGGGCCAGTTGAAACCGGCGCTCCGTGCCGGATATGGCGTCATGTTGGGAAAGTTTACCGGAATGCTTGTTAAAGGATTTTTCGCCCTCGTGATGATCACCATTACTCTGATAAATATATATTCATAAAGGAATCTGTTGATGACCAAAACAAAATCCAAGTTTCAGGAATACGCCGAGGCAATCATTATAGCCATACTGATTGCCCTTTTTATCAGAACCTTTGTGGTTCAGGCCTTTAAAATTCCCTCGGGATCCATGAAACAGACGTTTCAAATCGGCGATCATATTCTGGTAAGCAAATTCATTTATGGCATAAAGATACCCTTGATCAGAAAAACCCTTATACCCATCAATGACCCCAAGAGAGGAGATATCGTCGTCTTTATCTACCCGGAAGACAGATCCAAGGATTTCATTAAACGGGTTATCGGGATCGGCGGCGACACGATAGAAATCAGAAACAAAAAAATATTCCTGAATGGATTGCCATACAGCGATTCCTACGCGATTTATTCAGATGACTTTATCATTCCGGCTTCCATACAGCCCCGTGACAATTTCGGACCTGTCACCGTCCGTCCGGGAACCGTTTTCGTAATGGGAGACAACAGAGATCAAAGTTATGACAGTCGGTTCTGGGGATTTGTCGATCTGAAAGACGTCATGGGAAAGGCGTTTATGATATACTGGTCATGGGACAGGGAAAATCGCACGGTCAGATGGAATAGAATAGGCCAAATCCCCCGTTAGCTTCCTCATGGCTCTTCAGGAGTCAGGGGATAGAATTCTGACTCTTGAGCCAAGACGTCTCTTCAAAATAAACGTCGCAAATCAAGCTTCCCGTCCTACTGAATCGTCTTTATATCAGAGATGTGAATACCATGGCGCCGGAAAGGAACATAAGGGCAATTGCGGTTGACCAAGCGATGATGTTCATAACCGGTCCATTGGTATATTCCCCCATAATCTGCCGGTCATTGATAAGAAGCAGCATGAATATCAGCACAAAAGGAAGCAACATCCCATTGATAACCTGAGAATAAAACATGATGGAAATCAAGGGGATGTCAGGCATGAGGATGATGCCTGCCCCCAAAAAGATCATGAGAGAGTAAAGACCATAGAATTGCGGCGCTCCCGTAAATCTATGATTAAGACTTGATTCCCATCCAAAAGCCTCACAGATCGTATAAGCTGTGGAGAGAGGAAGAATGGAAGCTGCAAACAGAGACGCGTTGAGAAGGCCGAATGCAAACAGCCACGAGCAGTATTGCCCTGCCAGTGGCGCCAGAGCAAGTGCCGCATCCTTGGCGGTTTCGATTTTTATACCGTTTTGATAGAGGGTAACTGCACAGAGCATAATAATGAAAAACGCTACCACGTTGACCATAATGGATCCAAATATCACATCCACGCGGGCGTACTTGTAATCCCTGGCCTTAAGACCCTTGTCGACAATGGAAGACTGCAGATAGAATTGCATCCAGGGCGCAATGGTCGTCCCGACGACTCCTATGGTCATGGTGAGGAAGCGGGGATCAAATTTCAGGGTTGGCGTAATAACGGCTAAACCGATCTGTCCCCAGTCCGGCTTCCCCATGAATCCCGAGACAATATACGCCAGATAAAACAGACAAGCGGCGAGGAATGCCTTCTCTACGGATTTGTAACTTCCTTTTACAACCAGCCACCAGACAAATAGTGCGGCAACAGGAACCGATGTATACTTACTTATGCCGAAGATTTCCAAACTGGCCGCCACCCCGGCGAATTCTGCGATCGTGTTGCCCAGATTTGCGATAAACAGAACGATCATCAAATAAAAGGTCACCCTGGCGCCGAAACGTTCGCGGATCAGGTCGGAAAGTCCCTTGCCGGAAACAACGCCCATACGGGCACACATTTCCTGAATGATGATAAGGACAACGGTAATGGGAATCAGCGTCCAGAGAAGGGAAAGGCCGAATTCGGACCCCGCTAGAGAATAGGTGGTGATGCCGCCGGCATCATTATCGACATTGGAGGTAATAATTCCCGGGCCGACAAGGGCAAAAAATAAACCCAGCGATCTCCAGGAACGCCTGCGAAAAATACTTGTAAACATGTCCCGGATTGATGTTTTGGCTTTTTTTTCAGACATGATTGTGTACCACCATCTTCATCCATCGTCGCTATTACCTCAGTTGAGGGGCTACCACCTCAAGAAGATTTTTAAAAATGATGACCCCCTCGATCCTGTTCGTTTCATCTACGACAGGTATGGCCATAATGCCATATTTGGTGAAATGTTCCGCAATCTTTTCTTTATCTTCGTCAAGAAACACGGAAACAACCCGTGTATCCATCAAGTCAGAAAGTCGGGTCTCGGGAGAAGCAACCAGAAGCTCACGGAGACTGAGCATACCTAAGAGATGTTCCTCATCATCAACCACATAGAGATAATAGATGAAGTCCATATCCTCAGCTTCTTTACGGATACATTCGAGTGCCTCTCCGGCGGTTTTTGTGGGTGCAAAACATAAAAACGACGTCGTCATCAGCCCTCCCGCTGTCTCCTCCGGATGGGCCAGCAATTCCTTAACGTCTTCAGCGATATCCCGTTCCATCTCCATCAGAATGTCTTCCGCCCTATCTTTCGGGAGGTCTCCCAGAAGATCCGCAGCTTCGCTGAGAGACATCTCCTCTATGATATCAGAAGCTTCAGCAACTTCCATGTCCTTGATCAGGCTCACCTGAATTTTGGGATCCGTTTCCTCAAGGGTCTCAGCGGCTGTCTCCACATCAAGTGACTGAAACACAGCGGTTCTTTTGTGTATATCCAGGTCCTCGATGATATCGGCGAGATCCGCCGGATGCAGCTGGACGAGACGATTCTGGGCGATCTTCAGACGCAGGAGATCCGGTGAAGAAAGGGGCTGCACAAACTTCCAGGAGATAAATTGATCCGACAGGGAATAATCAAACAATCCATGCAAGACAGCATCCGTCGATCTTTCCAGACCCACGCGCCTCATCAAGCCGCGAAACCCGACATCCACATGCACCAGATGAAGGCTTTTATGGGCTTTGAGAAACTGGAGATCATTCACCCGGCGAATCTTGGCGCCATCGGTATCGACAATCTGCTTGTCCAGCAGGGATTCTTTCAAAAAGATTTCCCCCTCGCGTAGCGAAGGTTCGCGGAAATCACCCTCGATGGCGGAATTGACGACAAGTTCATCATTACCCTCAACAAACTTGTGCCATCCAAGGAGATACGGCACTTTCCTGTCCTTCCACAGCAAAAGGACATATGTCACAACCGGATATGGTTCCCAATCAAGATTGGCGACAAGGTCCAGGACCTTTCCCACTTGACGACCTTCTTTGTCCACCACTTTCTTTCCAAGTATCCGGCTTAAAAATAAAAAAACCTGTGGTTCGGAATATATCACCATAAAAAATTACCTCCAGGCTTTTTTGCCTATAGCACTATTGAATACATTAAAAAAGCTTTTTTTATCAACATCGATGTGATATAAAAGAAGACAACGTAAATACAATAAACGAACCTGAAGAGGTTCAGCACCCTTTTAATTTGATCCCGAGAGATTGAAAAAGGTTATGTCATGCAAAAAAATATTTTGTCTGTCACCTTGTCGGCCTTCCTGTTTCTTTGGGAAGGCTTTTTTATTATATTTCATGTGATCAGAGGGAGCTGATGGAGAAGAAAAAGAAGATCGTTATGGATCCGGAAGGGATTGACCGTTCTCTTACCAGAATTGCGTATGAAATTCTGGAAAAAAATAAGGGCGTCGCAAACCTTTGCATTGTGGGAATCAGGACCGGAGGTGTTTACCTTGCGGAAAGGTTGAAGAACAAGATTTCGAAGATTGAGGGAATAGATGTTCCTATCGGGATTCTTGATATTACCCTGTATCGGGATGATCTGCGGATGGGCAACAAGAAGCCGAGACCCGAAAAAACGGATATTCCATTTTCACTGGATGATAAAAAAGTTATCCTCGTTGATGACGTTCTCTTTACAGGACGAACAATCCGTGCAGCTATGGATGCTCTCATCGACTTCGGAAGACCGAGGTCGATACAGCTTGCGGTTCTGATCGACAGGGGACATCGTGAACTCCCCATCAGGGCTGATTTTGTTGGGAAAAATCTTCCTTCCTCATTATGGGAGTCCGTTGTTGTCAACCTCACTGAAAAAACCGGAATGGATGAAGTCATCATTCAAGTCAGTAACGTATGATGAACCGAAAGCAACCCGCATACTATAATCATGTATTCGAGGTCCCATCATGAAATTCACAAAAAAAGATATCCTCGGCATCAAGGACCTTACCGTGGACGAGATCAATCTTGTTCTCGATACAGCGGAGTCTTTTATCGAAGTATCCACAAGAGAGATCAAGAAAGTACCGACCCTGAGAGGGAAAACCATTGTAAATCTTTTCTTTGAAGCTTCTACGAGAACAAGGACATCCTTTGAAATTGCAGGCAAAAGATTGAGTGCTGACACTATTAACATTTCCGCCTCTACGAGCAGTGTCGTAAAGGGAGAAACCCTGATTGATACCGCCAGGAACCTTGAGGCCATGAATCCGGACATCATTGTGATCCGTCATAGCGCCGCCGGGGCGCCTCATATGCTGGCCAGGCTGGTTAAACAGTCAATTATTAATGCGGGTGACGGTGCTCATGAGCATCCGACACAGGCGCTGCTGGATATGATGACCATCAAAGAGAAGAAGGGAAAGATCGCCGGGCTCAGGGTAGCGATTGTAGGTGATATCGCGCACAGCAGGGTCGCCCGCTCCAACATTTACGGCCTAACGAAAATGGGCGCACAGGTCATTGTAGCCGGACCGGCCATGATGCTTCCGCGAAATATCGAACAAATGGGTGTCAGTGTTTATGATCACATGGAAGAAGCTATCAAAGGTGTGGATATCATCATGATGCTGAGAATTCAGCTTGAAAGACAACAGCAGAAAATTTTCCCGTCCCTTAGAGAATACTCGAATTATTTCTGCCTGAACAGGACAAATATCACGCTTGCAAAGGAAGATGTCCTGGTCATGCATCCCGGACCGATTAACAGAGGCATTGAAATCGCCCCCGACATTGCCGATGGCCCCTATTCGGTCATTCTTGATCAGGTAACCAATGGCGTCGCTGTCAGAATGGCTCTGCTTTATCTACTGACTGGAGGAAAATAATGAAACTGTTATTAAAAGGGGGAAGGCTTGTTGATCCTTCGCAGGAACTGGATGAACAGATGGATATCCTCATCGAAAATGGGAAGATCATCGAGACAGGAAAAACCCTGAACACATCCGGAAGAAATGTAACGGAACCAATTGATACCATTGATCTAAAGGGTCTCATCGTCGTCCCGGGCCTGATCGATATGCACACCCATCTGCGTGAACCCGGTTTTGAATACAAGGAGACGATCCGGACAGGAAGTGAAGCGGCCGCTGCCGGTGGCTTTACATCCGTCGCCTGCATGCCGAACACCAAACCGGTGAATGATACCCGTTCCGTAACGGAGTTCATAAAGAGACAGGCCGCCGCCTGCAACCTTGCCAATGTCTACCCCGTCGCATCCGTCAGCATGGGTACTGAAGGTATTGATCTCACTGAATTTATGGATCTGAAAAATGCAGGAGCCGTAGCATTTTCGGATGACGGCAAGCCCGTCATGGACAGCGCCCTGATGCGCAGGGCTCTTGAATATGCTTCTTCTCTTGGTGTCCCCATCATTTCACACTGTGAAGATACCCATCTTTCAGCGGGAGGAGCCATGAATGAAGGACCGATATCCACTGAACTCGGTCTTCAGGGAATACCAGGCATTGCAGAGGACGTGATGGTCGCAAGAGATATCATTATTGCCGGTTACACAAATACAACCCTCCACATCGCTCATGTAAGCACCGCCGGGGCAGTCCAACTGATCAGAGAAGCCAAGATGAAAGGATTCAAGGTAACAGCCGAAACAGCTCCCCACTATTTTACCCTGACCGATGATGCCGCAAGAGATTTTGACACATGTGCCAAAGTAAATCCCCCTTTGCGATGCATCGTGGACGTTGAGGCGGTAAAGGAAGGCCTGAGGGACGGAACCATTGATGCAATCGCCAGTGATCATGCCCCACATGCTTCCACAGACAAGGAAGTGGAATTTGAGTATGCGGCGTTTGGTCTTACGGGATTGGAAACGTCTCTTTCGCTGGGACTCAAACTCGTTGCCGATGGACACTTATCTCTGAATCAGTTGATTCTTAAAATGAGCACGAATCCGGCGAGAATCCTCAATATTGCAAAGGGAACCTTGAAGACCGGCTGCGATGCCGACATTACCGTCATTGATCCAAAAAAGAACTGGACTGTCGATCGGGGCAAACTGCGTTCAAAAGGCAAGAACACCCCGTTTCACAGCTGGACAATGACGGGCAAGACAGTTATCACGATCATGGGCGGAAAAATCACGTATCAGGAACCAGGATAGACATGCGGAGCAGCCATAAAACGACAGCCATCATTCTCAATTCCCTGGACTATGGAGAATCGGATCGGATTTTAACCTTCTATACCGAAGAATTCGGTAAACTGAAGGGAATTGCAAAAGGCGCCCGACGCAGTAAAAAAAGATTCCCAAACGCGCTCGAACCTTTTTCCTTATTACACGTCATTTTTTCAAAAAGAGAACGCGATACCCTCGTCCTCATCGAAAACTGCGATATCATCAACCACCATCCCGGCATCAGAGAGAACCTGGACAAGACTCTGGTCTCATCCTATCTTCTCGAACTGACTGATAAATTCACCCAGGAAGGCAAGAAGGATATGGCCTTGTTTCAACTTTTGAAAAATTTCCTCCATATGATCGACAGCGGTATTCATTCGGAGGAATTGATTCGCTTTTTTGAAATACGCATTTTGAAGCTTTCCGGATATGAACCGATTTTTGATCGCTGTATGCTCTGCAACAAACCTGTCAGTCATGACGAATTGTATCGATTTGTCCCAAGCAAGGGGGGCATAAAGTGCAAAACATGCCATCAGAACAGTTTCGATTCCTTCCCCGTATCTGTCGGTACTATCAAATCTCTCCTGCTGGGAAAGGAAATAGACATTCAAAAAATCAACCGGATCAACCTTTCCGATCAATCAGCACAGGAAAGCAAAATCATCCTTTCCCGCTTTATCCATCATCTTCTGGGGACAGAGCTGAAGTCCCTTCATGTTCTCAATCAAATAAGGAAAATGGGCATTTGATTTCCATGCGGTGCTTCCCTTTTTCATGTTGACACAGATTTGTCATCATGTTAGGTATCGCGGGTGAAATATGTATGAAAATCAAGGAAGAAGACATTAATGTAAGGAGGGTCAGGTGAATTTTCAGGAATTGATACTCGCCCTTGACAAATACTGGGCTGACTATGGGTGCGTTATTCAACAACCCTACGACCTTGAGGTGGGAGCCGGCACGTTCAACCCGGCAACCTTTCTGCGGGCGCTCGGGCCGGAACCATGGAACGTTGCGTATGTCGAGCCCTCACGGAGACCTACCGACGGCCGATACGGTGAAAATCCAAACCGGCTGCAACACTACTATCAATATCAGGTCATTCTCAAACCATCCCCCTTTGATATCCAGGAACTCTATCTTGACTCCCTGAGGAGCTTCGGGATAGATCCCCTTGATCATGATATACGATTTGTAGAGGACGACTGGGAATCACCCACTCTGGGTGCGTGGGGCCTTGGATGGGAGGTGTGGCTGGACGGCATGGAAATAACACAGTTTACCTATTTTCAGCAGGTGGGAGGCGTGGATCTGCACCCTGTTTGCGGGGAACTGACATACGGCATTGAGCGTATCGCCATGTATATTCAGGAAATAGACAATGTATATGACCTCAAGTGGAACGATAAAGTCACCTATGGAAACGTTCACCACAAGGGCGAGGTGGAATGGTCTCACTATAATTTCGAATTGGCTGATGTCGATATGTTGAGAAAATTCTTTGACATGTGCGAGGCAGAATCCCTTCGGATGGCAGAAGCGGATCTGGTATTGCCCACATATGATTACTGTCTCAAATGTTCTCACATATTCAACCTGCTGAACGCTAGAGGAGCAATCAGCGTAGCGGAACGTACAAGCTACATTGGAAGGGTGAGGAATCTCGCCAGACTGAGCGCCGAAGGATACCTGAAACAGAGAGAAAAAATGGGCTATCCCCTGTTGGAGAAGATGAAATAACGGGAAATATTTAGAGATTGGAGATTCTTGATGGGAAAGGAACTGCTGCTTGAGATAGGAACAGAGGAAATACCCGCTGCCTTTTTACCAAAAGCGATCAATGACATGGAGGAGATTATCCGCAAAGAGCTTTCCGGAAGAAGGATCCATCACGGTGATATCAAGGCCATGGCTACGCCAAGACGTCTTTGTCTTTACATTGCAGATCTTGCAGACCGGCAGGAAGACCAGATCATTGAAAAAATTGGGCCTGCAAAAAACGTCGCTTTCGATAAAGACGGCAATCCATCCAAAGCTGCTGTCGGTTTTGCCAGAGGACAGGGGCTGGACGTTACGGAACTCGATACGATTACAACGGACAAAGGCGAATATCTCTGCGCCCGCAAGAAAATTACGGGGGAAGATACAAACACTATGTTGCCGGGAATCCTGATAAAATTTATCGGTTCCATCCCCTTCAGGAAATCCATGCGCTGGTCGAATCTCGAGTTTCGCTTTGCCAGACCCATCCACTGGATCGTTGCCATATTCGGCAGAGAAACAATCCAGTTTACAATCGAAAACATCAGAAGCGGAAACGAAAGCTACGGACATCGCTTCATGAGCCCGAAACCCTTTGTTGTAAAAAACTTCAAAGAGTATTTGACGAAATGTAAAGAAAACTTTGTGATTGTAGATCCGGAAGAACGGAGAAAAACGATCCTGCAGGAAGCCGGGAAAGCTGCGGCCGATGTGAACGGAAAAATCTTTTACACGGATGACCTGCTTGAAACTGTTACTTATCTGACTGAATATCCGACGGCCGTCCGCGGCAGTTTTGACAAAGAATACCTTAGCATCCCCAAGGAAGTTCTCACGACTTCCATGATTGCCCATCAAAAATACTTTCCTGTCGTAGACGAAGGAGGAAGCTTACTGCCATATTTCGTCACTATTAACAACACCCTGGCACGGAATCCTTCCGTTGTTGCCCGGGGAAATGAAAAAGTGATTCGCGCAAGACTCGCTGATGCTAAATTTTTCTTTGAAGAAGACCAGAAAACCCCCCTCGATATGCATTTCGACAAGCTAAAGCAGGTTGTTTTTCACACCCAGCTTGGGACTTCCTATGAAAAAGCGATGCGATTCCGAGAACTTGCTCAGCATATTACAGATCGGATCAACCCTGCCCTCAAGGAAACGGTTGACCGGACCACAATCCTTGCCAAGGCAGATTTGGAAACCCAGATGGTCTGCGAGTTCACGGAACTTCAGGGAATCATGGGGCGGGAGTATGCCAAGTTAGCCGGTGAAAACCCCGTTGTGGCAAAGGCCATCTACGAACATTACCTCCCGGTTGCAGCCGGTGGAGACCTGCCGGAAACGGATGAGGGCGCCATTGTCAGTATTGCAGACAAAATAGATACCATCATCGGTTTTTTCGGGGTCAACATGATACCCACCGGCACGGCTGATCCCTATGCATTAAGGAGGCAGGCATTAGGAATCATCAATATCATCCTCAACAAACAGTATTCCCTCCGGCTGGACGACCTGATCGATAAAAGCATGGCAATTCTCGGGAAAAAACTGAAAAGGCCTTCCGCGGAAATCAAAGCGGATGTCCTGGAATTTTTTAAGGGAAGATTTGAAAATCAGCTCATTTCTCAGGGACACCCTTATGACGTCGTTGATGCCGTTCTTACAACGGGCATATCGGATATCATGAGATCCACGAAAAGAATAGAGGCAATGGAAATCTTCAAGAGTCACGAAGACTTTGAACCGCTGGCAATTGCCTTCAAGCGGGTCGGCAACATCATCAAGGGATTTGAAAACGGCTCCGTGGATTCATCAAAATTCGACAGCGATGAAGAAAAACGTTTATTTGATGTTTTCTTAAGAATCAGAGAACAGGTTTTCAGGCATATCGACAGGGATGATTATCGATCCGCCTTTTCAGAACTCTCTCTCCTTAGAAAGCCGGTGGACGATTTTTTTGAAAATGTCCTGGTCATGGCAAAAGATGATACCATAAAGTTCAACCGCCTTTCCCTCTTAAAGGAGATTTCAAATTTATTTCATAGAGTTGCGGATTTTTCAAAAATTGTCACCGAATCCTGATTTGCTATCCTTAATACATTCACCTGACGCACTCCTTTCGAAGGGCAGGGCTTTCCTGTAAGGATCATGATGAATATGCGTTCTTTCACCTGCGTAAAGTTCAGGTCACAATGGATACGCTTCCGGTCATAATCATGCTGACAATTAAGTTTCTGTTGAATTTTTTTTCATTCTGATTTAGCCTAAAAGAGCGGTAAATTGCTTATGGCTCGCAAAAAAAAGTCCCCTATCAAAAGATGGGGCAGCCGGACAAAGAATTCTCTTTATCGAGGTAACGCAAACGGGATGTTCTTCCGGCCCTGATTGATGATTCATATACAGGAATTACATACGGGAAGCAGGTTAGTCAATGTTTGACCAGGCAACGACAGATTCGAATCAGGCTGCACTCGAGGAAAAACTGCGCGTCCGAAAGGCATTGCAGGATATTACCAACCGCATTCATGCGGCACAGAACACGAAACAGATACTCGTGGATCTCAAAGACGGCATTTTAAACCTCTTCAATGCCTATTCGATTACGATTTATGTGGTAGATAAACCGAGAAATGAAATCTTTTCCATGTTCCTCGTTGGCTCGCAACTGAAGGAAATCAGAGTCCCCGTCAACAATAAAAGTATTGCCGGTTATGTGGCAAATATGGGAAAGACGGTGAACATCGCCGATGTGTACGATAAGGAAGAACTCCAGAGAATTCATCCGGAACTGGCCTTTGATTACAGTTGGGACAAGAAATCCGGTTTCAAGACAACGGAAGTTCTGGCGGCTCCCATTTTTTACGAAAAAACGCTTAAGGGCGTCATCCAGATCCTGAACAAAAAAAGAGGGGGAAAGTTTGCCGAAGACGAACAGGGTTTTCTGCAGGAAATTGCCGACGTCCTCGGTGTAGCTTTTTACAATCAGGAAAGGTTTGCAAGAAGACGTAAAACGAAGTTTGATTTCCTCGTCAGCCGCGGTTTGATCAAAGAAGAAGAGTTAGATAGCGCCTGGGATGATGCACGAGACAAAAAAGAAACCATGGAAGCTTTTCTGATGGGCAAATATAAAATATCAAAAGATGATATTTCCAAATCATATGAAGAGTTCTTCCGCTGTAAAGTTGTCTCGTACAATGACAAATTTCCGATTCCGGGAGATTTGTTAAAAAATTTAAAGAAAGAGTATCTCCGCCGCGAACTCTGGGTCCCCCTCGAGAAAAAAGACGGAAATATCCAGGTCATTGTTGATGATCCCAACAACATTCTGAAACGGGATACCATTGAGAGCATATTAAAAACAAAGTCTGTGAAGTATGATGTCGCGTTGACGGAAGATATATTGAAATATATCAACCTGTTCTTCGCATCCCATGAAGACGAGTCGTCCATTAGCGACCTTTTGAAACTCGACACTGAGGAGGAAGTTGAGGACGAAGAAGGTGACGATGTTGTCATCGAGTCGGACAGTGTCATCATGCAACTTGTCAACAAGATCATCAACGATGCCTATGCCAGGCGGACTTCCGATATTCATGTTGAACCCAACATCGGCAAAAAAAATGTGGAAATCCGCTACAGGGTTGATGGGGACTGCATGCTCTATCAAACCCTTCCCTTTAGTTACAGGGCAGCCATCATCTCTCGAATCAAGATCATGTCCAACCTCGATATCACCATAAAAAGACTTCCTCAGGACGGAAAGATAAAATTCAGGAGACCGGGAGGAGATGAGATCGAACTCCGCGTGGCTACGATACCGACCCAAGGGGGGGTAGAGGACGTGGTCATGCGAATTCTCGCCAAGGGTTCAACCCTGCCCCTGGAAGCCATGGCCCTGTCTGAAAGAAACTACAAGGAACTCATCAATTGTGCTGAAAAGCCCTACGGTATGATACTGGTGGTCGGTCCCACCGGTTCCGGTAAAACCACAACCCTCCATGCCGTGCTTCACCATATCAATACACCGGACAGAAAGATCTGGACGGCGGAAGACCCTGTCGAAATTACCCAATACGGACTTCGTCAGGTTCAGGTTCAATCAAAAATCGGATTTGATTTTGCCGCTGCCATGCGCGCCTTTCTCCGTGCCGACCCGGACGTCATCATGGTCGGTGAAATGAGGGATTTTGAAACAGCCAAAACGGGCGTTGAGGCGTCATTGACAGGGCACCTCGTTTTCAGCACCCTCCATACAAACAGCGCGCCTGAAACCATTGTCAGACTTCTTGATATGGGAATCGACCCTTTGAATTTTGCCGACTCTCTTCTCGGCATCCTTGCCCAGCGGCTGGTTAGAACCCTCTGTAAAAACTGCAAGGAGGCCTATCATCCGACAAAGGAAGAATATGACGACATTGTGGAAAGTTACGGTCCGGAGCTCTTTGCCAATCTGAACATCCCCTATACGGAGGATTTCACCTTATACCGGCCAAAAGGGTGTGATGCCTGCGATAAAACGGGATTCAAGGGAAGAATGGGCATTCACGAACTCATCGTCAATACGGATGAAGTTAAAAAATTGATCCAGAAACGTGAGTCCGTCGAGGTGATCCGCGAACTGGCGATGAAAGAAGGCATGACCACATTGCTCCAGGATGGTATTTTCAAATCTCTTAAAGGTTCCACCGATTTCAAGCAGGTCCGCAGGGTCTGCATCAAGTAAGTTGAAGTTTTACACAATCGGCTCTCCGGATCAGGAATCATGATCGAATATATATCCCACAGAACGCAGGCTGCGGAAAAATAACGGCTGATGGGGATCTTCCTCAAAGTATCTGCGGAACCGCACGATGAAACTGTCCACCGTCCTTGTGGGCGTGGCCCCCATGTATCCCCACCCAATCTCCAGAAGTTCCCTTCGGGAGAGAGGTTTTCCACGGTTCGCGATGAAGAGCTTCAGTATCTTTACTTCCTGGTCCGTCAGGGTAACCTTTCCCAACCTGCATTGTGCCGTGAATGTATCGAAATCGATGGTGTTCTTGCCGAAAATATAGGTTGACTTCTCCGGGGGAAGACCGGCCCTTGAGAGGTTAGCGTTCTCGCTCCATGCGGCCCGTGTCAGAAGACGCTCGACCCGGAGCAGGAATTCGTCAAGGTTGAAGGGCTTTGACAGATAATCATCCACACCCAGGGAAAGCCCTTTGACCCGATACTCGGGCTCGCTCTTTGCCGTAATAATGAGAATGGGAATCCGCTCGTCATCGAGGCGGATATTTCGAAGGATCGATAAGCCATCGATACCGGGAAGCATGATATCCAGGATAATCAGGGCCGGTTTCCATTCTTTCCATCTCCTGAGGCCGGCGGGCCCGTCGGCGGCAATTATTGTTTCATAGCCCTTCAGGGAAAGATTCAACCTCAGACCCTCCGCTATGTGTGCGTCATCTTCTATGATGAGGATCCTTTTTTTTCCGGAATTCTTCATGAGTGATCACTTAAATTTATTATTGCCATCTTTTTTGTGTTTTTGTCATTCTTTACCTCTCGCCCGTAGCGGCAGCGTCAGAGTAAAAACTGTTCCCTTCCCTTCCCCCTCGCTTTCTACCGTCACCTTCCCCCTGTGAATTTTCGCTATCTGTTGAACCATATACAGTCCCAGGCCGCTCCCTTTGACCTTCATGTCGTCCGCATGGCCGACCTGATAAAACATTCTGAAGATCTTTTTCATCTCCGACTGCCGGATTCCGATTCCGTTGTCTTCAAACCGGACATCCAAAGCCTTTTTCCGGGAAATGAATCGTACATCAAGCCCTGGGTTGGTGGATTCGTTGTACTTCATGGCGTTGACAGTGATGTTCATCAGCAGCATATCAAACAAAGGCGGATTAATCGGGTAATGAATGGGCTTGTCTGCGGGATGATGTGCCCTGATTTCAAAATTGCGAAACAGGTCAGCATTCTTCCGGTAAAACTGCGCTACAATGCTAACCAGGTCCTCTTCGACAAATTCCTTCCGGAAGCTTCCGCTTTCAATCCTAGTATCTACTTGCATAAATAAGTATCTATGATATAATAGGCGTCATTCTGGAT
>CAZIQY010000004.1:0-24246 GCA_964541605.1 uncultured Syntrophaceae bacterium
GGATAAAAACAGTAACCAGTTGAACTTATTCACGGATTATTCCGGACAGTAGTGGAAAAATATAAAAAGGTGGTGGATGTTTTACAGGCATCCGCTCTGATTTCCTGAGTTAGATGTCCATGATAAGGTCGGCTCTGCTATAATTGTAGAGAGGTAGTCAAATCAGAGTTCTTCTCGTTTCCGCAAATACCGAACGCATCAACATTCTCCCTTTGCCGCTGGGCATGAACTGCGTATCCGCCGCGACGCAGAAGGCAGGGCATGAGGTGAAGCTTGTCGACCTGATGACCGAAAAAGATGACCGGTCGTCCATCAGAGAGGCAATTGCTTCATTTGATCCGGAAATAATCGGCATCTCCGTGAGAAATGTTGACGATCAGAATATGGAGAACCCCAGATTCCTCCTGGATCAGGTGAAAAAAGTCGTTGCCGACTGCCGCAATCTTTCCGGTGTTCCCATCGTTCTGGGTGGTGCGGGTTACAGCATTTTTCCGGAAAGCGCCCTAAGTTATCTGGAAGCAGATATGGGGATACAGGGAGAGGGGGAGTCGTCGTTCCCTCTTCTTCTGGATCACCTCGCACGGGGTGAAGACCTTTCGGGCGTCCCCGGCCTTTATCTGCGGGGTTCGGGCCTGCAGGGTAAAAGAACCTTCGAGAAGAACCTCGATCGATTTCCGCTTCCCGGCGCCGCTCTTTCATCTCTTTGTGCTCCCGACAAGCAGGAATTCTGGATGCCGCTGCAGACAAGGCGCGGATGTCCGATGGCCTGCAGCTATTGTTCCACTGCGATCATCGAAGGCCGCTCGATCAGAAAGAGACGGCCGGATTTGATCATTGAGGAAATTGCCTGCCATGCCGTAGCCGGATTTCGGCGTTTCTATTTTGTCGATAATATCTTTAATATGCCGGCAGACTACGCCAAAAAAATCTGCCAAAATATCATAGAAAGCGGACTGGCTATATCCTGGCGGTGCATCATCAACCCCGGCAAGGTTGATGAGGGACTTGTTCATCTTATGGCCAAGGCCGGCTGCATAGAGGTCAGCCTTGGCTTTGAAAGCGGCTGCGAACGAATACTGCGCAAAATGAATAAAAGGTTCTCTCCGGATGATGTGCGCCGGACCTCGAATATGTTCAGGGACTTCGGAATCAGACAGATGGGATTTCTTCTGCTGGGGGGACCGGGAGAGACAAGAGAGTCCGTTCAGGAAAGCCTGGTGTTTGCCGATTCACTGAACCTTGATTCCCTGAAAATTACCGTCGGCATCCGCATCTATCCGTATACGGACTTGGCCAAAACAGCTGCTGACGAAGGGTTGATACTGCCGGGAGACAATCTTCTGCTCCCCAGATTTTATATTGTTTCAAGCCTCAGGGATTGGTTGTACGACACCATCCCTCTCTGGATGGCTGATCGACGCCACTGGATGTTTTGATTCAAACGTGAAACCGCCTTCCTGAAAGAGACAGGGCATAAGTTTCTCCGATGACGGTAGCTTTGGGATAAAAATCGTGATAGTGAATATTATGAGCATAATACGGGGTTGCGGATGCCGTCACTAAAGGAGAAAACTATGGACAAAAATAAATTCAAGTCGTTATTCGCATGCACATGCCTGTTCCTGTCATTATGGGGATTTTTAGCTCTTCCGGCGGCGTATGCGGGAGATGGCGACTGCAAAACCATGACCTTCAAAAACAACTCCGACGAGGATATCTTTGTCGGCGTATGGCACGGCGGGTCAAAAGGGTTGCCGACAAAAACAGGTTATCCGCCCCCGGAGGATTTTCCCAACTGGAGACTTCCGAAAGGGGAATTACGAGACTGGTGCGCCCCGCAAGGCTACTCAGGCCGTATCATCGCCAGGACAGGATGCAATGAGAAAGGTAAATGCGTTGCCGGCGACTGCTGCAAGGAGCCGGATGGCGGCGCCACCTGTGCAAATAATGTCTGCACCGGCGGCAACGATTCGGGTTCCGTGGCCGAATTCACCCTGGATAACTGGACCAAAGACGGCAATCAAAACCTGACATATTCAACATGGTATGATCCCAGCTTCGTTGACGGATACAACTTCCCTGTCAAAATTGAATTTGAAACCAAAGAAGGCGCCGCATGTAAAACGCTGGGATGCGAAAAGCTTCCCCAATGCCCGTGGAATGGAGGCGAACTCGTTGACGGCGTTTGTCTTTCCCCTTACAAGAAATATGAGCTTGAACATCCTGATTTTATCAAACAGCAGCAGTACTATATCCTGGCGGCGAAATGCGCCAAAAGTAAAGTGGGCGTATGCGGATGCGGCAACCAGTGCAGCAAAGACAACCTGGAAGCATGTCCCAACGATTACAATGTCACTCCCGTGGTGAACATCAAGTCCGCGGGATGCTCTCCGCTCGGCCTTAAAGATACGAACGAAAAGGGACAGCCAAAGACACCGACCTATGCACATGACGAGCTTGCCAGGGCCCAGGTAACCTGCGCTTCGAAGGATGATGCAAAGGGCGACGGCTGCAAATTCCTGTGGGACGATGAATCGAGGAAATATAAAGATGCCATCCAGCCTGTATGTCCGGACGCTTATACGTGGCAGTATGACGATCACAGCGGCCTTCAAAGCTGCTCAACTTCCGCCATCAACAAAATTGTCGTTACCTTCTTCGAGCGGCCGGAGGGCAAACATCTCAACAGCATGAGGCTGGCCCAGGCAAACCAATTGACCGGCACAGTCAGGGTCAGCAACAAGGCGGACGCCGGCTACGGCTATTCCATCTCTTTTTCCGCCAAAAAAGATACTGATCCTGACGGCACGGAGGATATTGTCAAGATCAAGGCCAAAAACGGCGATACCGTCGCCATAACCGACAATTGCGGATATACCGGCGCCGTAAGGACATGCACCATGACGTATGATGAAAAGACGGGCCTTGTACCTGTGGGAACGGTCTTGAAGGATGGAAAATTTGTTCCGAATCCGGATGACCCGAACGAGGCAAAAAAGGCTGATGCCAAATGTTACGGCCCTGACAGCGGCTACAATTGGAAAGAACAGACCCCCACTTTCCTGGCCATGGGAATAGGAGATAACGTATGCGCGGGCGGGCCTATCTTCATGTATGTGGCTCCGAACCGCGGATTAAAAGGCAATATCAAGGTCAATAACGGCGCCGACGTAAAATTCAGCGGCCCGGATGCCGCGAAATTTGAGGTCAAGAAAGGCGCTATCGTTGTCATAGCCGACAATCACGGCGACTCCAGCGATAATTACAGCAGGTCATGCACCATGAAATATGGTGAATATGATGTAAAAAAGACTGGCCTTATCCCTGAAGGGACAGTCTTCAAGGATGGAATATTTATTCCGAACCCGAATGACCCTAACGACGCAAAAAATGCCAGGAAAGACTGCTACCAGATCGGCTGCAGCGGTTACCGCTGGGACAGGCAGACCACGTCCCTGCCTATGGAAGCGCCGAACTCTGAAAAATGCAAAGATGAAGAGGACACAAATTTCACGCTCTACCCTGCTGACGATGCAGCGGGTTCATATCAGATTAATCATGGCGAAATCAAAACGTATGGAACGTATCCCAAAGACAGAAAAACTGGTTTCATAAAAATCAGCATAAAAGACTTTGACGTGCTCACACTCACGACCGGATGCAATGTGAACGGCAAAGCCGATCCCGAAGGCACAAAAATGACCTGCTCGATGATATACGACGCCAAAGCCGGAGAAGGCGGCTTTCAGGAACCTGATGATGACCCCCCCTGTGCGGACAGAGGAATCAGCAATATTGACTGGATCAGCGGCAGCAATGAAAAGGAGCTTCATTTCGGGATGCCCAGCAAAATAAACGCCAAGGACCGCTGTACCAAATGACCTTTTCATCAACTACGCACTTTTTGATCATCCTCGGGAATGCGCCGTAGCACCGCGGATGCGCCCGGCATCCTTGATGGTTGTCCATCCGTCCGAAATTACAAAGACAAAATCATTGCGCATCAGGAATTCTTTTACGTTCCTCATATCCTGTTTAAAATGTATGGCTAAAACATGCAACTGTATGGTATAGGAATACGCCATGGGGATTTTGGCTGAACTATTATCATCAAAAATCAGGGCGGAAATCTTTCGCAACATCTTCGGGATTGCTCCCGATACGTCGCTCTACATGCGTGAAATTGAACGACGGACCGGTTTTGCCATCGGCACTGTACAGACGGAACTGAAGAAACTCCAGCGTCTCGATATCATCTCCAGAGTGAAGGACGGAAATCGTGTTTATTACCGGGCAAACACAGCCCTATTTTACGATCTACAAACATCAGGGATTTCACTGATAATCGGCCATGCCGATAGATCCCTGAAGTTCAAATACAAGTCGGTAAAGACGAAATCAACTCATTTTGCTGAATTGCGATCGAAATATGCGACTTTTTGACGCATATTTCTGTAAGCCGGCGTTTATTATTTTACGGATATCAGTTTTTTTGATCTCTACATTTCACCATAATTCTTAATACATCTTGTTCACCTGATATATAATTCCCGGAAACCCCAAAGACCTCATAAAACAAAAAAAACGGAGGTGGACCATGATAATGCAAGAAGCAATAAGGGCCCTTCTCAGGCGGCTGGGAGAAAAAGTGAATGTCCGTATTTCGCCTCATGATCTCCGGAGATACTCGGCTACCTATGCCAGCAGGAACGGTATTCCCCTGGAAGTAGTATCGAAGGTAATCTTGAGGCATCAGGATTTGAAAACCACCCAGGTCTATCTCGGCAAAATCAGTGATTCAGAGGCAATCCGATGGATGGACATCCTGCATGGGAAATAGAATTGTCCAAGCGTTGCTAATAGAAGTAAAAAGGTCTTTGGGGTTTATAAATCGTGTTTAGATCCTCCATAATGTAATATTTATCATCAGAAACTGAATGCTTCACCTTGGAAAAAATTAAGCATTCATATAGATAAATCTGAAGAGTTCAAACGGTACATTCATCGATACAAAAAAACTTTGGGAATTTTCTGTTGACATATAATGACCCAGACCCTATAAAATATGTAAAAATATTCGATAGCATGGACGGAATGGAATGCAGATTAAGATCGGAACAAAGCAAGAAATTTTGGGTTTACTTAATCAGAACAGTTTTCATTTGAGAGCATTGGGGATAAAGAGGATCGGATTATTCGGTTCGTTTGTTCGTGGTGAACAACATCCTGATAGTGACATTGATCTGCTGGTTGAATTCGAACCGGGTCAAAAGACGTTCGATAATTTTATGAAACTTTCCTTCATGTTGGAAGATATGCTGCAGCATAGAGTAGAACTTATTACCGTAGAATCACTTAGTCCATATATTGGTCCCCACATTCTCAAGGAGGTTGAGTATGCCGCTCTTGCCGCTTGAGTTTCTACGTCATATCCTTGACGAGACCGAGTACCCGCTATCTGCAAAAAAGGGATTAAGCAAGGAAAAGTTTCTTTGTGATGCCACATTCATGCGTGCATTCGTGAGAAGCATTGAGATCATCGGTGAAGCATCAAAGAAAATACCTTCTGATCTTAAAAATCGGCATCCAGAAGTGGAATGGAAAGCTATAACGGGAATGAGAGATCGCCTCATTCATGACTACTTCGGTGTGGACTATGACATCGTGTGGGATGCAGTTCAAAATAAAATACCTTTTCTCCGTGAACAGATTTTGAGGATTTTACGCGAAGAGAATGCCATGTGATATGAAAATTGGCAACGCTACATGAGTACACAAGCGCATGGCTATAATATTTGATTAAGACCCATCTTATGTATGTCAATCAAAAATAAATGACTTTTCAGAATACTAATCCTCACCATTTGTAGATACGGTCAATGTCCAGCGCATTTCATCTTTTCATGAACCGTATTCACTCTGCCAAATCAAAGCGAGCGATTGGGTGATCTGGCCAGACAATTGAATTCGGATTGAAATCTTCAGGTCTGAACCGTGTATTTTACCGCTTAAGGAAATATTGGAAGCCTTCCTGAAGTCAAGCGTTTGGCAATCTTCATGGTCATCCAGCCTTTTAATGCCGATCGTTTCTTTTGGGACCCTCAGTGCTCGAATCCCTCAGGCAGTTCAACCGGGAACACGGGCAGAGACTGCTGAACAACAGAACTGTCGTGGTGATCTTAAGCGACGGTTGGGACCTGTGGCCGGAAATCCTCAGGCGGGAACTGTCTGTATTGAGCGGCAAAGTGCATCGGGTCATCTGGTTGAACCCCGAACTCGGACATCCCGACACGCCCATCACGGCGCAGGGCATGGTGGCCGCCCTCCCCTACATCGACTACTTCATGCCTGCCGACAACCTGGAAAGCCTGAAACGGGTGGGACGGGTGCTCACCCGGGTTATGATCCATTGAAACACTCATCACATCACACGCTATGTCAAAATTAATATTGACATTTCTCTGTTTTTAAAGTTAGCCTGCGTTCACTTTCCACAGTTTCTCTTTTCCCTGCAACGTTGCAGTTGTTTCTTTTGTCCGTACCTTGAGGAAAAGTATTTCCATGTTATACGGCAAATATACATTCTGCAGTTCGTTTGATAGTGACGCCATTCTTCCCGAATTCAAGGGATCGACATTCCGCGGCGTCTTCGGCCATGCCCTGAAAAAAGTCGTCTGCGCTTTGAAACGCCGGGAATGCGGTGATTGCCCGCTGGGCACAAATTGCGTCTATCCTTTCGTATTTGAAACACGCGATGCATCGGGTGAAACTAATGTAAAAAAACGCATCGCCGCTCCGCCTCGCCCATACGTCATCGAGCCGATGCCGGACATCAAAACGCGTTTCCTGTCGGGGGAATCGTTCGATTTCAACCTCCTTCTTTTTGGAAAAGCCAATGAATATCTGCCTTATTTCATCTACGCATTCGATCAGATGGGAAAACCCGGAATAGGGAAACACATCAGTAAAGAGAGAGCTTCATTCACGCTCAGGACGGTTTCGGCAAACGGCCGGCTCGTTTACAGCAGCGAAGACGGCAAAATACGGAATGAAAACGTAACGGAAAATCTGGCCGATCTCATGCCCTTCCTTCGGGGGAAACACCTCTCCGAAACAGACACCATCCATGCGTTGACGGTCACTCTCCTGACTCCCGTGCGAATCAAATATGAAAATCGCTTCGACGCCACCCTTCCCTTCCATATTCTGGTTCGCGCCATGCTGCGGCGAGTTTCTTCTCTATGCGAATACTACGGCGACGGCGAGCCGAAGCTCGATTACCGGGGGCTGGTGGACAGGGCAAAAAACATTACAATGAAGGAATCTGCGGTTTCATGGTTCGACTGGCGCCGCTACTCCAACAGACAGGATCAGGCCATGCTCATGGGAGGAATGATCGGCAAGGTCGTATATGAAGGCAATCTCGGAGAATTCCTGCCTCTCCTGCGGTTCTGTGAAAAAGTCCATCTCGGAAAACAGACGACCTTCGGTCTCGGAAAAATCGGCCTGACCGTAAACGGAACATCGGCAGCGTTTCCATAGAAGGCATCGAAACAACATGAAAAACATTCTTCTTGCCGTAGTCGGGTTGAGTCCTCAGGTCATCACGGAAACCCTGTTCGCCCTGCACCAGCAGGGGCGAAAGGTGGACGCCATCCATGTCATCACCACCCGCCAGGGAAAGGAGCACATCAACGCCCACCTCCTTTCGCCCGGAGACGGAAAATACTATCGGTATCTCCGGGAATACGGCATCGACGCGAAATCCATCGATTTCGACTTCGACCATGTCCATACCGTCAAAGACCCCCACGGAATCGAGATCGACGATATCGCAGACGAGGAAGAGAACGAGTGGCTCCTCAAGTGCTGCCTGGAATGGGCATTCAAATTGACGCGCGATCCCGATAACGCCGTGTTTTTCTCCGTCGCCGGGGGACGCAAGACCATGAGCGCCTGCCTGATGGTGGCCGCGCAGTTCTATGGCCGTCCCCAGGACCGCGTTTTTCATGTCCTGGTCACACCGGAATTCGAGAGCAACCGGGACTTTTACTATCCGCCGAAAGCCTCCGTTCCCATTGAGTTGCGGGATAAAAACGGTCATGTTTACATCAAGGAATCAAAGTACGCCGCCATCAACCTCGTGCCCATTCCCTTCGTCTCTGTCAGAGATCAATTATCCGATGACATGCTCCGCCGCCCCAAAGATCCCGCCACGCTCCTTATGTCTCTGATCCGGGAGGAATCGCACCATCTCACCGTCGATCTGACAGCCGCCCGGCTGATCTACAAAAAGAGGGAAATCGACATGATGCCGGCCAGACTCGCACTCTACGCCTATTTCGCTCTCCAAAAAAAGGAATGTGGAAAAGAATCATCCTTCTGCCGGGGCTGTGCGGAATGCTACCAGGATATTCAGACTGTTCTGCATCGACAGGGGAAAATAGCGGAAATCTACAAGAAACTAACCGGCACCCGGGATCATTTCGCCATGAGCGACGAGGGCATCATGAACCTCAGCAAGGTAAACTTCAACTCCTACCGGAGCAAAATCCGCCGGGACATCGAAAAGGGGTTCGGCCTCTACGCCCTCCGGGAAATCGCCATCGCCTCGGAAGGCAGGCGGCCCGACACACGCTACGGCATCAGGATCGATCGGGAGAGGATCCGGATAGTGCTGTGATATTGACACATTAATGATGAAATCTGTAAACGGCAACGTTGCAATCGTTGCCTGAAACATATGCATTCCGTATTTTATACGAAAAAATGGAGGATCGGAGGATGGATGACACTACCTTGAAAATCGCGATTGCGGCGCTGATGCATGACATCGGGAAGTTCGCTGAGGACGCGATGACCGTTTCGGACGATTATTTGTCCCGAAATGCCGATTTGTACCAGCCTTTCTTCAATAACCGCCATACCCACCGTCATGCCGTTTTTTCGGCGGCTTTCATCGATCATATCGAAAAGTTGCTGCCGAAACAGTTCAACAAGTCCGGTTGGGGGCTTGATGACAGTTTTATAAATCTCGCCGCCGGTCATCACAAACCGGAAACTGCAATGCAATGGATCGTTGCAATGGCCGACCGGATCAGCAGCGGATGGGATCGGAAAAATTTCGACACCGAATACAACAACGCCATTGCCTGGCAGGACTACAAAAAGACCCGGCTTCTGCCCCTCTTCGAGGGGCTGTTACGCGATGACGGAAAGGAAGGCATCCGGTATAAGTACCGCTATCCTCTGAAAGAAATCAACCCTTTGAACATTTTCCCCGTATTGAGTCAGGAAGCTGAACCCGAGAACGATGAAAAGGCTATGGAGGAATACAAAAAGCTCTTCGATGAATTCGTCTTTGCTCTGGAAAAACTCCTGCATCGCGATGAAAGCATAGCGCTCTGGTTCGAACATTTCGAAAGCCTTATGCTCATCTATACATCGGCCATTCCGGCAGCAAGGGCGGGAAAGATCGTGCCCGATGTGTCCATTTACGATCATTCCAAAAGCACTGCTGCTCTTGCCGCAGCTCTTTACCGGTATCACATGGATACAACTACCATGAGCATCGATGCCGTCAGGGACGACAGCGCAAACAAATTTTTGCTTATCGGCGGCGATTTCTACGGTATCCAGAATTTCATTTTCAGCGACAGCGGTGAAGCCGGGAAAAGGCGTTCGAAAATTCTTCGCGGACGCTCCTTTGCTGTGTCTCTTTTCTGTGAGCTGGCGGCGGACATGATCTGTCGGGAAATCGGTATCCCATCGACATCGATCATGCTCAGTGCAGCGGGAAAGTTCACAATCATTGCCCCTAATACGGATGAAACAAGAAAGGCTGTCGAACGGGCGGAAGAGCGGATCAACACATGGCTCATCGACATGTCCTGCGGTGAGAACGCACTCGGCATATCGATGATGGAAGCATCTCCCGCCGATTTCGTTTCCGGCCGGTTCATTCATTTGTATGATCTACTCGCGGAGAAAATGGCCGAAAGAAAATTTCACAAATACGATCTCGACCGTTATGGCGGAGCGATAGCAGGCTATCTGGACCGCTTCGATAATAAGCTGACCCCGCCGCTTTGTCCCTATTGCGGCAAGAGACCGTCAAGCCGCCTTTCTGAAAGCTTCAGGGAAGGAGACGACAAGTCCCTTTGCGCCGTGTGCCGCGATCACATTTTTCTGGGAGAGAATATTGTCAAGAAAGAGAGAATCGCCATTTGCAAAAAGGATGCAGACATCAAAGGTGCGGAATCGAAATTGCTGGAACCGATTTTCGGGGTTTATCAGGTGGCCTTTATCGAGGGCGGACTCGCGCAGCTTGCCCGGGACGGGACTCTGTTGAAATGCTGGGACATCGCAATCAATGCCGACGGGCAGGTCGCTAAAGACATCACCGCAAGATTCATCAACGGGTATGTCCCCGTCTACACAGAAGAAGATCTTCATGACGACCGGATTCTGGAAGGCAAACGGAGCGAAGCGAAAAAACTCGAGTTGCTCGAACAGATCCGCGTTGACACACACAGGAAAACGCCGAAGACTTTTGCCCACATGGCCTGCAGGGCGCTGAATCCCGGCGCGACCAGCGGCCGCAAGTATACGGGCACTCAGGCACTGGGAGTACTGAAAGCAGACGTGGATCAGCTCGGAATGATTCTGTCATGCGGCATCCCGGAGAAAAACGTTACGCTTTCCCGTCTCACATCCCTGAGCCGCCAGTTGAATTTTTTCTTCGCCGTTTATCTGCCTCATCTGCTGAAAACGAATCCCCGTTTCACAGACGTTTATACCGTATTTGCAGGCGGTGACGATCTGTTTCTCATCGGACCATGGAATCGTATGATAGAGCTGATTGAATTTATCAGGGAAGGATTCGCCGAGTACACATGCCGCAATCCGGAGATCCATTTTTCAGCGGGAATCAGCGTCGAGAAACCCAACACACCGCTGGGAAAACTCGCCCAAGACGCCGAACATGCACTCGAAAAAGCCAAGGACGGCAACCCCGATAAAACGAAACGGGGCGCCTGCATCACGTTGTTCGGAGAGACGGCCACGTGGGAAGAATTTGTGGAACTGGGCAAAATTGCAAAAACGCTCGAAGTATGGCGAAGGGCGGCGATCATCAACAACGCCATGCTCTTTCGTATGAACCATCTTGTCGGCATGTCCGCGATGGCAAGCGAACTGCTTAAAGAGAAGGAAATTCGCCTGGAGGATATGGAGTGCCTCAAATGGCGGGCCATGTTCAAATACACGACGGAACGAAATATAGGAAAACAGATCAAGGACGAGCGGCAGAAGAAAGAATTGCAGCGTGAATTCGGCCGGGCGGCTAAATGGCTCGAGGACTATGGCGGACGGCTGAAAATGGCGCTGTGGGATGTGATCTACAATAACCGGTAAGGAGGCGGAAAATGGATAAAATCGAGTTCTACAAGGACAGGGCTAAAGGAATCGTAGAGCCGAAGCTCTTTTCTGATTTCGCGGAAAAGTCCGCTGAAGTCATCGCGAAGTCGGGAGTGTCGAGGGACGGCAAAAGGCTCGACCACAACAAACGCTCGCAGATCCGCAAATTCTACGACGAGGTGATGCGGCTCAACGGAAACGTGAAGAGTAAACCAGAGGATTGGGACATCGTCCTGCCCTACATCAACATGCTGATCGCGAAAGCTGCCTATGCCAGAGGCAGGAACAGCCTCGTGACCGACGAATTCGTAAACATGATCAAGGACTGCGTGGCGCAAGTGCAAAAGCCGGCGGATCTTGATGTTTTCGCCAATTTCTTCGAGGCGTTCATGGGATTTTACAGACAGTACGATTAGGAGGAATCGTTATGCAGCTCACAGATATCAGGGAAATCAAAGGAAAAATCATTTTGAAAAGCGGGCTTCACATCGGCGCTGGCGACACGGAAATGCACATCGGCGGGACGGACAACCCCGTCATCAAGCATCCCCACACGCAGGAGCCCTATATCCCCGGATCGTCATTGAAAGGCAAAGTCCGAGCACTGCTGGAAATGGAAAGCGGATTGATGGCGAAAACTAAAGGCGAACCTCTTCAGGCTCGAAATTTAAGCGGTTTAACGGGCACTCAGAAGAAAAAATGCGAAAATATTCTCAAAATTTTTGGATCGAGCGGCGCTGATGCGGAGGCCGGCACCGAGCTTAACATCGGCCCGACTCGCGTGTCCTTCGCCGATTGCCCGCTGCATAAGGACTGGCGTGAAAAAGCGCGTCAGAGCGGCTGGGGTAATTTCGAGGTCAAGTCCGAAAATGCCATCAATCGCATAGAAGGAACCGCTCGTAATCCCCGTTTTACGGAACGAGTCGTCGAAGGCGCCGAGTTTGACTTCTCCGTTTCACTGAAACTCCTTGGCAAAGCCGAAGACGATCTCTTCGAATACCTTCTGGACGGCCTCAAGCTTCTCGAAATGGACGCCCTTGGAGGAAGTGGCAGCCGCGGCTACGGACGCATCGAGTTCCAATTCGACGATGCGGACATTGCCAAACACTTTGAAAACAGAAAGCCTTTTGCGAACGGAGGGGGAAAGCCTTGAAACGCTATGAAATCACGATAAAACCACTGACCGGCTTCGGCACGCCTTTGAAGGGGGATACCCTTTTCGGCCATTTCTGCTGGCAGGCGGCCTACGACAGCGGGTTGCTCGAGGGCGGGCTTGAACGCTGGATCTCCTGTTATGCGGAACAGCCTTTTGCCGTCTTTTCGAGCGCCTGGCCGAAAGTTTGCAACAACGGTAAGTGGTTTTACGCCCTGAAAAGGCCCGATCTGCCACTTTTGCGCCTCTTTCCGGAATCGGCTGGAGACAAGCGAAAGTCGATGACGGAGCGGAAAAAAAACGCAGCCAGGAAATGGATACTCGTTTCCGAAGATCTGCGGCTGTCTTTTCTTGCCGATCGATACGCAACCGATCAGGATCTTCTTGATATCATGGGCAAAGGTTCTCTTCACGGAGAAAAAAAGCGACTGCGTGACAGGGGTGGGCGTGCCCTGAAAAAGGAGTTTCTACAACCACACAACACCATCAACCGCATGACGATGACGACGGGAGAAGGAATGTTTGCGCCTTATGTCCAGTCCGCCGATGTCTATTGGCCGGACATTCAGTTGGCTGTATTCGTTTTGACTGATGAAAAAGCAACCGACATCGCACGTATCAGCGAGGCATTCAAGCGTGTCGGGCAATTCGGCTTCGGAAAGGACGCTTCGACGGGTTGGGGTCGTTTCGAGGTTGTCGGTTTTGAAGAGAAAAAAATCAACAGTCTCGATCAGGCAGATGCGTGCTATACGCTCGGCCCATCGATTCCCGACCGGGGCGCTTTCGGGAACGTTTTTTTCACGCCTTTCACGCGCTACGGGAGACACGGCGATGTGATGGCCAGATCCGTCAATCCTTTTAAGAATCCTGTTATCATGGCTGACGAGGGTGCAGTCTTAATACCTGACAATAAAGATGTTTTTACCAGACCGTATCTTGGCAGGCCCGCTCAAAATGTGTCCAAGTCTCTGCCTGAAACGGTCGTTCAGGGCTATGCGCCTTATTTGGCCTTTAAACTGGAGATATGACCATGATCGAAGAAGAAAGATACATCATCCGAGTACTTGCGCCTGTCCACATCGGCTGTGATGAGGTTTACGAACCGGTCGGATTTGTCATAGACGAGAATCAAAACTTCCTGCATGCCTTCGATCCTCTCGATTTTCTCAGAAGCTTGAGCCGGCAAGATAAATACCGGATGTCCGCTATTTGTGGAAAGGGCACCGTGGAATCCATCATGGAGCTCTACAAGTTCATGCGAAACAGACCATTTGACGGCCATCGGGTGGCCGTCTGTCGCGGGTTCGTGGAAAACTACAGAAAGACCCTGTCCATGTCCATCAACGACCGGAAGAAAATTCAGCAGGAGCTGAACAACTTCTCCATTGCCCGGACGGCTTTCAACCCCACGACACAGAGACCTTTTATCCCCGGTTCGGCAGTCAAGGGGGCGCTTCGGACTGCCTATCTGAACGGACGGCAGGCATTAAAGAAACTTCCCAGGGCCAGAGACGCCGCTCGGCTGGAAAGAGATCTCCTCGACGGCGGTTCCTTCGCATCCGACCCTTTCAGGCTCCTGATGGTTTCCGATTTTCATCCCCTCGGTCCGTGCCGAACAAAGATTCTTTATGCTGTGAACGAAAAGAAAAAAAAGGATTCGAAGTTCCATGCGCGCGGGCCCTATCAGACGCTTGAGGTCATCGAACCGGGAGCTGTTTTTGCAGGCACAATCAGGGTTTTGAATCCCCTGAGCCGTGACGTCATCAAAACGCCGCTGACGGAGAAAGCCGTCTTCGAATGCGCCTCCTTTTTTTACGGAAAGGAAAAAACGAGAGAAGACAGGGAATTAAAAGATGTCGGACTGCCTGTCCTGGCATGGGGCGGCATGGACGGTCCTGTGCCTCTGCGCATCGGCCGTCATTCCGGAGCGGAGTCTCTGACCATCGAGGGACAACGCAACATCCGGATCATGCAGGGCAGAGAGAAGCCTGCTATTATGTCAAACAGGGGTGCCACCACCTTCTGGCTCGCCGCGGAGTCGTCCGCCGGTTATCAGAAAGGCTCACTGCGACCATTAGGATGGGCATCGCTGGGCAGGCTTTCCGCTAAAATGGCCGCTGAACTGGCGAATCAGGAAAAAGACGAGATGGAAAAGAATTTGCCGGGCCGGCGTGCAACAGATACGACTGCCGAACAAACGCCTGCTTCGTCAGTAAAACCAGTTGCACCGGTCGAAGAAACATGGAACGACGCCTACGTCAGTTTCAACGCCGGTGGCGGGGGAATTGTGACGGCCATCAGCAAAGAAGGAAAGAAAGCAGAACTCAGGGGAAAAGGCAGGGCAATGACCATCATTTCCGACTCTCTGCACAAAAAAATCTTTGAAGGAAAAAGAACCATTCCGAAAGCGCGCGTTGTGCTTGAACTCGAGGGCAGGGTTTACAGAATTGTCAAAATTTGTTCTTAATCGGAGTATCCATACGCGAGATATAACCGGATCATTTTGCAAGTACGACAGCATCCCTGAATGCCCCGGTCGGATAAAGCGCACGAACAAAAGCGGCGTTGAAATTATCGTTTACATTTTAATACAAATATGTATTATAAAGTAAACTATTATGAAAACCTATCGCGAGATATACATCCGCAAAGCCGAGATTGCGCAACTGATTCTTCTGCATCAACTCTACATGCAGCGGGGAAGCCGTGACCTGATCTTCCAGGGAGGAACAGCTATCCGCTGGTGTTACGGGGGCAGCCGTTTTTCGGAAGATCTTGATTTTGTAACGCCTCTTGCAATGGAACAGGTGAGAACATTATTGAGTAAAGCGGTCCGGGGCGCTGAAAAGGTCATGATTCCCCATTTTGGGATCGGTTCCGCAGCCATGATAGAAAAGAAGTCCCGCACTGAAGCATTGAAATGTTTTGTGGAATTTCGCCAGGAAAACTCCCGTGAAAAGATTGCCGTAAAACTTGAATTTGAAGGGCTGGTGTCAGACATGCTTCCTCAGAATCAAAATCATATTCTTTCAACCCTCCCTGCAGTTGCTTATCTCATCACTTCAGGCGACTTTCGCGTTCCGCGTCCTAACGCTGTCGTCACGGCAGAAACACCTGATGAAATCCTCTCGGACAAGGTGCGATCTCTTCTGGAACGCCGATATATCAAGGGGCGCGACCTGTATGATGTCTGGTATCTTCGCTCCGTTGTGAATACTGCTCTTTGCCCCGAAGCCGTAAGGCGGAAATTCGGCATGTACATGGCGCCATTCACCGCCAGGCGAGATCTCGACTTCTTTGCCATGCCGTCAGAGGAAAGCAAAAAATTGATGGTCGAAGCGATCGAGCAGGACTTATCGCGTTTTCTTCCTGCCGATGTTCTGGCCGTTCATCGGACCGACGGGTTCGCCGCTTTTATCAGTGCGGTTCGTTCGCTCTTTACCGATTTGAAAGAAAAAGAGGTGGTTCTTCCGTGACATCCGTGAAAATTATGAAGCATTTGCCTTCATTATTCCGATACGCCGATGTTGAAAAATTCACCCGAAACGCCAATGTGTTTCTTACTCGCGCCATTGCGAAAGGATTCGCCGAACGTGTGGCGCGCGGCGTATACATCAACACCTTCCGGGAAGGCAGACCGGAGATTGAAGAAGTCGCCTGTTTTTTACGGACGCCCTCTTATATCTCCTGTGAATGGGCGCTCAATCGTCACGGCGTCCTTCTTCAGGCGCCGCTCGTGTGCACGGTTCTGACGCTCGATACGGCTGTCGGCGCAAAGCGGAATCTGATATTCGGCGGCATTACCATAGAATTCTCCCGGATAGCGCCGCGCCTTTTCAACGGTTTTGAAATGCGTGAAGGATACAACCTGGCTCTGCCGGAAAAGGCTTTGTTAGATGTGATCCATCTGAGAAAGAGAATCCCTTTCCGGGATGAACTGGAACTCGATGCCCTGGATATGGAAAGGCTCAAGCGCCTCGCGCAAATGTATGCCGCCCCGACGCGCCGAATGATAGAAAAACTGTCAAACGAATCAGGAACATAATATTGCAGACTAATATCTGTTCATTCTACAGGAAGATCCGGAGTTCATAATGACGACGGTGGCAATTAAGTCGAAACAGATAGATCGCCCCACTTCCTTCGCGATGACGCTTTGTCATCGCTGGATTCGAAAACGAGCAGCAACACTGCAATATTACCTTGCAATCATGCAGTGCGAATGAAAATATGCAACATTTAGTATGCATCCCCTCTGGGGGCGATGTTTACCACGGCGATGGTTCCGGTTTCTTTGATGAGGGCAAAAACGATCCGGTAGTTTCCGATTCTCAGCCGGGAGAAGCCCCGGAGATCGCCGGTCAGCGGTTTAACGTTTTCATGGGACAGAGGATTGTCGTACCCGGCAAGGGCTGTCAGTTCTTTTTTCATGCGCTCTTTTACAGTCCGGTCGAGCCTGCTGAAATAGCTTTCCGCTTTTGAGGAAACTTTAACAGTCCAGTTCATTGAGCTGCTTTCCTCCACCGGAGGTAATTTCTTCAAGCCCTGATCGGCATTCTTCGACAAAGCCTGGAATTCTCAACAGTTCGAGGGTTTCCCGGTGCCGCGCGATGTACTCCTCGGCCATGTCGGTGAAAATGTCGGCCAGGGAGCGGTTCTCGTATCCCGCAATCGCCCGGATGATCCTCAATTTCTCATCGGGGATCCTGATTGTCGTTGCGCTCTTTGTCATGTACGTCACCTCCTGTTGTAGTAGCATAATGTATTAATATTACGATGTCAAGATATTACAATCCCAGGTAATTCCTGAAAAGCTTTGCATTGAGAATTGAACATGACGAAATACATCTTCAACACCCCCGTATTGACTGATTATGGGGATTATCGATTTACCCGAATTGATCTTGAGGAAGCAAAGAAGATAGCGCAGGATGCCGTATCGGCGATAGGTCACCGGGGAGCCGCGGATGCACTCTCACAGATCCTGGGTGTGGAAGTAAAAACAAAAAGAATGGAAGTCAAAATGATGCCCGGCGATATCGCCCTGGTCTTCAGGTTGATGGCTCGCTTGCCCGAGGGGGCCATACTCGATGGTGAAGATACGCTTAAGATGCCCTATGAATTAGCGAAACTGGAAAGGATCGCTTAGATTTTGTAAAGGGGGGATAGAGTTGTGAAGTCTATGATTTCGCTGGTATCCGAGCAGACGGTTCCTAACCTTCTGGGTATTTTACATTTTGAGCCGGAGGTACTTCTATTCCTTTCTACAGAAAGAATGGAGAGAGAAGGGAGGGTACGGGCTATTTTAGCGGCACTCGAGCAGCGTCGCCCCGGTGTCTACCGGATGGAAGAAAACACTTACGTGGTGCAGGTCCAGGAAGATTCGATACTCGACTGTCATCGAAAATTGGACCGCTGGATTGTCGGTAGGGAAGATAATGACTTCATTATCAACCTTACCGGCGGCACGAAACTGATGTCCATTGCGGCGTTCGAGTATTTCAAGGATTACGCCAGCAAGATGATATACATCCCGCTCAATAAAAATGAGTATATCATCCCTTTTCCCAAAAGATCGCCAAGGCCGCCGATTCCCCTGACTGACCGGTTGAGCGTGATGGAATATCTCACCGCTTATGGTCTGGAGGTCTTGAACGACCGTAAGATGGACGAATATAAAATGCTGGCCGAAAAAAGAAAGGACCTTTCCTGCCTGGCCACCCGCGAGTATGGAAAGCTCAACAGTCTGTTGACCTGGTTGGGGGAACAACTCCGGGAAAAGCGCAAAATCAGGAAGAGCTGTGATTTTTCCGTCAGATACAAAATCAGCAACGACATAGAGAAAGAATTTCTGACCGAATTCGGCTTCTCAATGGGCTCCGATAAGCATTACAGAATGTCCCTGACCAAGTCGGATATCGCCTACCTCACGGGCGGCTGGCTCGAGGAGTATTGCTTCAACGTCGTATGGACACTGCTCGGCAAGGGGATTGACGACGCGGCCTTGAACATCGACATCAAGAACAGACAGGGTCGAAACAACGAGTTTGATGTGATGTTTACCTCGAATAACGCCCTCTATTTCATAGAGTGCAAATCTCTTGAACAGATTCACGATAAAAAATTTGACGCCCTGTACAAAATCGGGGCGCTTCAGAAGGAGTTCGGACTGCGGGTAAAGAGTTTTCTGGTAACCACCTCATCCCAGATCATCGATGCTGCCAGTGGGGAAGTGAAAACCGGCGTTGCAGAGCGGGCTGCACAGTTCAACACGAAGGTCGTCAAACCCGACGAAGTGAAAGACTTCTCCTCGATTCTGGCTGCGGAGTTAAAAAACTAAGGAAGCTTACATTATGATGAAATGCTGTCCGCGGTGCTTCAAACTATTCGAAGCGCTTGATGTGTCGGCGGAATCGCCGATGGAAGAACTTGCGGATATGTTACCGATCAGTTCCGGAGGGGCGAACACGGAAGATTTATGTCCCCAGTGCAAAGAAGAACTGGGAATGATGACGCTCCTCGGATTTGGAAAATGAAGTGAACGTGAAATTCACCTTGATATCTATAACAATGACATCATAATGTAACTGTAATTGAATATCAATTACATTAAGACGCTTATGGATCTAAACTATATCAACCTCTGGTGGCAAACAGAGAAAGACAGCTGAATCCGCAAAAACGCTCACCATGGATTATAGAAAGGTTTTCGAAAAGCTGATCACCGCCTTTGAGACGGAGAAGGTCCGCTATGTTCTGATGGGTGGATTTGCCCTCGGGTTGTGGGGTGTAGCAAGGGCGACGGTGGATATAGATTTCCTCGTGCACCGTGATGACGTGCTTCGCGTGGACGCGATTATGCAAAAGTATGGGTATGAACGAAGGTATTCAAGCGAGAATGTATCTCAAAATGATCCTTCCCGGCGGGATGCCGACATTACGGACATTAAAATGCTGCTTCAAGCCCGGAAAAAAGAAATTGATTTCGCCTTGCTTGAGGAGTACGGCATGATTCTCGGCTTGTCCGATTTATTGCAGCAGTTGACGAAGGAGAGCGGCGCATGAAACTTTCCCGAAGCATAAAAGCGGAAGTGGCTGCTTTAGCGCGATCAGAGAGTCTGAAAAACGACATGCAGATAATGGCTGAGCGAAAATGCGCGCCGTTTATCAAAGACGGCAGAACAGATGTCGACGCCTTTATCGCCTTTATCATTGAATTTAACGAATTCATCAATCACGAACCCAGACCATTCAGTAAGATGCCTGATCGGGACATGGTTTTGTAAAGCCGTGTTCAATGCAGACACGGCGGCGTTCTTTGACAACTGAATATAGCAACGTTGCAATGATGGACAGAAACTCCACGGCTGCTACAATGCCTCCACAATAACTTATACCTTTTTTCTCGACCCCTGCGGGGAAGGTCATCAGAACCTTCCCCCTGGGGACAGATTCCAGAGAGAAAGGCACAGGAGGCATGCATGGTCATCTACATACGGACACAGGGAGCACGAATTGTCAAGGAAGGCAGACATCTGCTGGTGAAAAAGGGAGATTCGATTTACCATACACTTTTCACATACAAACTCCGCCAGATCGTCATTTTCGGCAATGTGGAAATTACCCACAGCGCCCTCGCCCAGATCATGCGCCATGAAATAGATACGGTGTTTCTCAGCTTTACGGGCCGCTATCTGGGCAGGATTGCTTCACCGGAATCCCGCAATGTTTTTCTCCACAAGCGACAATACCACCTTCTGGATGATCCGGCTTTTTGTCTGCGAACCGCCAGGAGCATCGTTGCCGGAAAGCTCGCCAATATGGCAACCCTTCTCATGAGGATCAAGAGAAGTCGGGATGAATCCATACCTGGTCAGAAAGCCCGCGAGATCCAGTCCTTGATCGGCCTTCTCGATTCGGCCGATCAACCGGACAGCGTGCGCGGTTATGAAGGCAGGGGCACCGCTCTTTATTTCGCCGCCTTCCCGCACGGATTCATAGAAAATATGGGGTTTACCCGCCGGGTGCGGAGGCCCCCGACTGATCCCGTCAACTCCGTCCTGTCCCTCCTCTACACTTTCTTGATGAATCGCGTCTATGCCGCAGTCCGTGCCGCCGGCCTCGATCCCTACCCCGGTTTTCTTCACAGCATCGACTACGGGCGGTACTCGCTGGTTCTCGATCTGATGGAGGAGTTCAGGCCGATCATCGCCGACACCCTTGCGCTGTCGCTTTTCAATCTCAAAATTCTCAAGAAAGAAGACTTCCATGTTGAAAAACCGGCCGATCCGGAGCCTTTTCAAATGGAGCCGGGCGGCACTCCTGATGTTTCGAAGGATCCGATCGGATTGATAACGGGCGACACTTCGGAGATAGATACGTTCGATCTCCCGGAGCAGAGGATGGATGACCGCCAGACATCTCCTGCAGGTCGAACCGGTAAATATCCTGTAAAGCTTCACACGGACGCCTTTCGTCGCGTCATCGATGCCTTCGAGAAGAAATTGACGACCTCCTTTTATTATCCGCCGGCGGAGCGTCAGCTTACCTATAGCGACGCCCTCTTTTATCAGGCGGGCCATTTTCGCAAAGTCATTGAAGGAGAAGCTGAAGTATATCAGCCGATATTGCTTAAATGATTACACTCGTGACGTACGACATTACCGAACCGAAACGCCTGAACGATCTGCGCCGATTTCTCAAAGAATTCGGGCTGAGAACGCAGAAATCCGTCTTCGAATGCGATATCGACGATTTGGCCATCAGAAAGATACGCCTGTATTGCCGCGACAACCTGGATATTTCTTCCGATTCCGTCCGCATCTATAAGATCTGCAACAGGTGTATCAATAAAGTGGTCATATCCGGCCAGGGTCTTAAAGTGACGCAGTATGAATACATGGTGGTTTGATTCTTTCCGGGTCATTCCCGCGCAGGCGGGAATCCGGAATATGAGGTTTCTTGTTATGAACATGATCGTCGCCTATGACATAGCTGATCCGAAACGCCTGAATACCGTAGCTAAAATCATCCAGGATTACGGCACACGCGTGCAGAAATCGATTTTTGAAGTCGCCGTGGATGAAAAAATCTTTGCTGAAATGAAAGCAAGACTGGAAATTGTAATCGTGCCCGGGGAAGATGGAGTGAAATACTTTCCCGTCTGCGAAAAATGTGCGGGGACTGTGGAAATCATCGGGCAGGGTTTTTTTACCGATCCGGATGAAGAATACTATGTATATTGATTTTTCCTGCTCCTATCCGCAATTCCATGAACCTCGGATACATTTTGGGTGATATCTGTAACTTGTCGATATTACAGGGCTTATGCAAAACGAAGGCGGCGGGGTTCGCGGAAAACAAAATAATCTAATAATATTATACTGTTATCGAGGATGAAAACATGATAAAATATGCAAAAAGTGTTTTTATTGCGGCGTCGGCCGGGAGGTTCGCAGAAACGGGGGTGAAAGCAGTTGATTTCTCAAACGAATAAGAGACCGGACTTGGAATTGACCTGATTTACGAAGGGATTGCGACTAGGCTTGCCCGCTCCGCTATTTCCTCAGCAGTCATTGCTTGGAATTGACCTGATTTACGAAGGGATTGCGACTTCATTTTATGTCTCCTTTCCGTTTGTTGATTATAAACTTGGAATTGACCTGATTTACGAAGGGATTGCGACAATAACCTGTACTTTCGATCCGCCAAAGCGCGACCATTCCTTGGAATTGACCTGATTTACGAAGGGATTGCGACCTGATACATTCTCCCCGGTTAGCATCCTTCATGGCTTTCTTGGAATTGACCTGATTTACGAAGGGATTGCGACAGCATAGCAACCGTCGCAATAATAAGCAATAACCTGTCTTGGAATTGACCTGATTTACGAAGGGATTGCGACTCCTCCTTTCGTTTGATTTATTATAAGATTGCTTGCTGCCCCTCTTGGAATTGACCTGATTTACGAAGGGATTGCGACCCCTCCCCTCTGTCTTCCGTATTGCCGCGAATCCATTTCTTGGAATTGACCTGATTTACGAAGGGATTGCGACGTATAAAGGTCGTTATTCATGGTTCCCTTTTTTTTGCTTGGAATTGACCTGATTTACGAAGGGATTGCGACGGTTTGCATGTGCTATATTTTCTTCATTATTTTATTTTTGGCTTGGAATTGACCTGATTTACGAAGGGATTGCGACCTTTCCGCATTTTGAGCAAATCATTTCAACATTATGACTCTTGGAATTGACCTGATTTACGAAGGGATTGCGACACGAAGTTTCGGATCGGATATTACAGACAAATCTCTACCGCTTGGAATTGACCTGATTTACGAAGGGATTGCGACTCCATCCTGCCCACTCTGCTATCATTCGGCAACGAGCCTCCTTGGAATTGACCTGATTTACGAAGGGATTGCGACTTTGTATTTCCCAAAGGCATTATACTGGTTTTTGGGACTTGGAATTGACCTGATTTACGAAGGGATTGCGACTTTCATCTTTCAATTCCTCCTATGTTTTTTAATAGTATACTTGGAATTGACCTGATTTACGAAGGGATTGCGACCTTTCCCGTGCTTCCCTTTCCCTGGCAATCTTGGTAGTCTTGGAATTGACCTGATTTACGAAGGGATTGCGACCAGGACGAAGATATAGGAATATCATTTGAGTATACCCTTGGAATTGACCTGATTTACGAAGGGATTGCGACATAGCACCATGTCCGATGTAATCATCAGGCGTGGTAAATTCTTGGAATTGACCTGATTTACGAAGGGATTGCGACTTTCAATGCCTCCATCAATTCCACAATCGTTTCCGTCTTGGAATTGACCTGATTTACGAAGGGATTGCGACCAGGATGGTGTTGTAGTAATCCGCCGGATTGTCGTGTTCTTGGAATTGACCTGATTTACGAAGGGATTGCGACGAGATATACGCTCTCCGTACTTGCGTCTTACATTCGGTTTTCACTTGGAATTGACCTGATTTACGAAGGGATTGCGACATTTCCCTGGCTGGAAGGCAATCTTGACCGATAGCTTGGAATTGACCTGATTTACGAAGGGATTGCGACTAAGTTGTTCGGATTGAGTATATTCATCCTATCACCTTCTTGGAATTGACCTGATTTACGAAGGGATTGCGACGCCGGACAAGACAGTCTTCAATATGCTGAATGCTTCGGGACTTGGAATTGACCTGATTTACGAAGGGATTGCGACTATCGTAGGGCGACGGCGGCAATGCCATCAATCCTCATGGCTTGGAATTGACCTGATTTACGAAGGGATTGCGACCTCCGCATGGGAGGTATTGTTTTTTGTCCATCGTTTCTTGGAATTGACCTGATTTACGAAGGGATTGCGACGTTTTTGCTCAACGGCCATTTCGCGGCGTGCCTGACGCTCTTGGAATTGACCTGATTTACGAAGGGATTGCGACAGGCGCGGTCCCTGTTGGATTGCCGGTCGGAGAACTCCCTCCTTGGAATTGACCTGATTTACGAAGGGATTGCGACGATATCATCGAGGGTGACGATATGGCCGGACTTCAGTTTGCTTGGAATTGACCTGATTTACGAAGGGATTGCGACCCGCCAGCCGGTCATCTTGTATTCCTGCTCGTAATCATCCTTGGAATTGACCTGATTTACGAAGGGATTGCGAC
>CAZIQY010000004.1:24346-68658 GCA_964541605.1 uncultured Syntrophaceae bacterium
CCTTGGAATTGACCTGATTTACGAAGGGATTGCGACTTATCTGTAGCAGTTCCGTTCACGGGAACGTCTATCGGCTTGGAATTGACCTGATTTACGAAGGGATTGCGACTTTACAGAGAATTGTAATCCAGGCGCCTCGAATTTCCTTGGAATTGACCTGATTTACGAAGGGATTGCGACTTATGTTGAAAGTACCATTCCCGAGAGCGGGCTTAATCTTGGAATTGACCTGATTTACGAAGGGATTGCGACTCGGAGCGATCCGATCCTTTGAGGATTCGGATATGCGCCTTGGAATTGACCTGATTTACGAAGGGATTGCGACGATGGGCCTTAGCTGGTTGTTGAGCCTGTAGGAAAATGGCAATAGAAGAGGCAAAATGATTGTAAATAGATGCAGTTATAGTAATTTGCTGCGTCAGTGAGTTCAATCGTTAATTTCAATCCCCTCAGTTCTGAGGGTCGCCATTGTCGTTTAGTTGTAGAAGGTGCACTCTATATCGGCAAAATCCATTTTTTCTGCTCTCGCGCTTGAGGATTATCGGATTAAACTACTACAAAATCATGTCAACCACAAATCACGCTTTAATAAAGTAATCAGTGATCCCTCGTCATATATTCGGAATGACATTTTTCCCTTCAAATTCTTGCTAAAAACTCCATTTCTCCTTTACGTAACAGGCAAGCGGAAGCCCCTTCATCAGACCCAGGCCGCATTTGTTGCACGAAATACAGGATGCCTTTTTGCGCTTGCCTTCCTCCCATCTTTTGACGAGTCCGGGCTCTTTTACAAAAGGCCGGCACATGCCGATGATGTCCGTTTCACCTCCGGAAAGGACCTCCTCGACAAGCTCGTAAGATCTGATCCCTCCGGTCATGATCGCGGGTTTGTCTATCGCCTTCTTGACGTCTGTGCACCAGGCCCGGAAATACCCTTCCTGCGAGATCTTGACGGCACCCGCCCTGATCGGCGTTCCCGCCATGGTCTTGAGGTCGCGAAAATCCTGCAATCCCTGACTCACTTCGATGGCATCATATCCGTATTCCGCCAGGAGTTTTGCCGCGGCGATCCCCTCCGCCAGCTTCAGGCCATTCGGGAACACGTCTGCCACGCCGAGTTTGATGAAAATCGGCATGTCCTGACCGATTTCCGAACGTACGGCCTTGTAGACCTCCCGGTGCAGACGCGCCCGGTTTTCGACGGGTCCTCCCCATTTATCTTTTCGCTGATTAATCAGCGGGGTGAGGAATTTAAAAAGCGCGCTGTTGTGGGCCGAGTGCACCTGTACCGCATCAACCCCAAAACTTTTTGCCTGCTTCGCGGCCTTGACGAATGAAGCGATCGAATCTTCTATTTCCCCATCGGACGCTTCATGGTGTCTGCCATAGGGGAAATATGACGAGAAGATGTCGCTGTCCCCCGGAACGACAGACGCGGCCGGAGAATCGACGTTGGGATCGAATCCGAGTCCCATGTGCGACAGGATCTGAAGCGCGATCCTGCCGCCGCACTCGTGAACGGCATCGGCTACCCGGCCAAACTCCTCCTCTTTATTCAGCACACGACCGGCCACAATGAGACCGACTCCACCTGCGGCGAGTTCTGCGTATCGCTGTGCGCGGGCATGCGGATCTGCTGCCATACCGTCTACCGCAGCAGACATCAAAAACCTGTTCTTCAGTTCAAGGTTGCCGATCTTGATGGGTGAAAAAGGCTTGTCGCTCATTGTTCATCTTCCTCGCTGATTTTGATGCCGCAAATAGGACAGCATACGGATTTGAATTCTTCCTTCACATCTGCCTTTTCGAAGCCCTGCCTCCCCGTTCATGTGTGGCTGTGCCCTTGTCAATGGAAAGAACGCCGTTGACAAAAAGGTACTCCACGCCTGTTGAATACTGATGTGGTTTTTTATAGGTTGCGTGGTCCCCGAGCCTTTGCAGGTCGATAACCGCAATGTCCGCAAAATAGCCCGCGGCCAGCTTCCCCCTGTCTTTCATCCGGAACTTTTCGGCAGGGAGCGAAGTCATGGCCCTGATGACGGCGGACATGTCCATGACCTTTTCATCAACTACGAACTTTTTGATCATCCTTGGGAATGCGCCGTAGCACCGCGGATGCGGTTTCCCGGCATCCTTGATGGTTGTCCATCCGTCCGAAATTACAAAGACAAAATCGTTGCGCATCAGGAATTCTTTTACGTTCCTCATATCCTGGTCGTTCATAATGACCTGCGGCGCATCGTTTGAGCAGACCATATCCACGTACATATCAGAGGGTGTTTTCTTCTCCAGGTCGGCAATTTCTTTTATGTTCTTTCCTTCATAATGCGGCCTTTGCGGGTAGCTGATGATCATCGTTCTCTCCGATCCAAAGTATGCAAATGTCTCTTCAACGGCCTTCTTCAGCTCGGCCCGGCCTGCGGCATTTTTGTATTCCTCCCTGATGCCCTTGTCCGTTTTATATTTGGCAGGGGTAAGCATGGTCATCCAGGTGCTGCCGGCATCGTACGGATAGGCATCGGCGGTAATGTCAAGCCCTTCCGCCCGCGCCTTCACGATCAATTCGATCATCGGCGCCGCCTTCATTTTATTGATCGGTTCGTTGATCTGGATGTGCGAGATTTGAACCCGGACATTTGCTTTTTTGCCGATCTCTATCGCCTCTTTCAGCGCTTCGATTACCCCGCTCCTGCCGTCCTCGTAAATCGTCCCCGTCAGATCCCTGATATGAGTGGCATACACGCCGTTATATTTTTTGACTACCTTTGCGAGTTCGATCAGTTCTTCCGTGTCTGTGAGCGAACCCGGCGCATATTCCAGGCCGCATGACATGCCGACAGCGCCCTTTTCCATTTCTTCGGCAACCCTCTTCTTCATGGCTTCAAGCTGCTGCGGGGTAAGCTTCCGCGGCTGATCATAGCCGAAGAGTTCCTGCCTGATCGCCCCGTGCGGCGCCAGATGGTACACGTTGCTGCCGAATTTCACTTTGGTGAGGATGTCATGAAACCCGCCGACATTCGTATAACCGAGCCCGCAGTTTCCCGTGACAACGGTCGTGACGCCCTGGTAGGCATAGCTGTGATTTCCGGCGAGGCTGGGTATTTTAGAGGCGGCAGACGCTGCGTCTTTCCCGAAATGCTGGAACGTGAGGTCGGCGTGATTGTGAACATCGATAAAGCCGGGAGTTACGATTAAACCCGCGGCATCGATAAGTTTTGCAGCTTTCCCCAGGTTGCTGCCGATGGCGGCTATCCTGTCGCCGCGAATCCCGACGTCGGCAATGCGCGGCTTTGCCAGGGCGCCGTCGTAAAGAGTGCCGCCCTTGATGATGACGTCGAAGGGTTTTTCATCCTGTTGGGAAAATCCGGAACAAGGCAGAAAAACACACAGAATGAACATCATGAAAATGCAAAATGTCCTGCACGAACTGATTATTTTTGTCACCATAATGCGATGCCCCCTTCCTCCCTTTTCACCTACCCTTTCACATCCTTCAGCAGTTCATTTTTGAATGCTTCCGGCTCCATTTCCCGACACCCAAAACTGAAAGGTGGTCGGTTGATTCATGAATGATAACAAACGCTTTACTAGTGTCGAAATTCCGACACTGACCCTCATTTCGATTCATAGCCGGGGCGGCTATAACCTGAAAAGTTCTAAAAACTGAATGACCACCGGCTGGAAGCCGGTGGGTTCTAAAGTCGGCTGAAAGACCGACTATGGGTCTTCTACTTTGAAATAAGGGGGAGAAGGAAGTTATTTCCTGCTGAAATAGACCTCGCAAATATAGCCTTCCGCCTCGCTCGCGGTGTTTTGCGAATTGATATGGAACTGGACCCCGTGGGTCAGCCCCGGAGGTGCGCCGCCCTTGATGTCTTTGAAGAGCTTTCGGTAATCGTCGTAAATATTTCTTTTCTCCGTATGCCATTGTCCCAGTTGATCGGTATTATTTCTGACAACAACGTATCGCAATTTCCCTCCGCCCAACTGCGTGCTCCTGCCCGTCCAGCCTTTGGGCGCCTCATTATCCCAGACGTAACCCAGAACGGGGGTGTTCAATGTCGCCGGGAATCCCGTCGGCGTGAACGCAACGTAGAACTGCATTGCCTGGTCATCCGTATGGGTTTTTCTCACGTCCCCGCCATCCGGAAGACGGGCAACCTTCCAGCGCCAGTTCAAATAGGGAAATTCCTTGATATCAACTTTTATCCCCCTTTTGATGCCGAATGATGATTCCCTGTCGCTTCGCATGTGAAGACAATAGATGTCCGACCCTTTTTCAAGCTTGAGAGAAGGGGTGCCTTTTCGCCTGTCCAGCACCCACCCGGCGGGGGCGCCTTTCTGCATCTGTGCGGAGTCAAATCCCGCAACCAGGACGACATCTTTCTCCGCCGATTTTCCGGGCATTGGCGAGAACGGAACAGGAGGCATCTCCGGCGCTGAGGGGGTAACATCCTTGTCCTGGGCGACCGACGGCGCTACCGCTTTATCAGGAGAGGAAATTGATTCCGGCGGTACCTGCGCTGCGGGCAAGGCGGATTTCTCTTCTGTTCCGGTAGAGTGGGACAGGGATGGAGCAGCGGACGATAAGCCTTGTTTCTGGGGATCTTCGGTCTTTGTACAGCCGATTGAAAGGAAAAGGGCACTGCAAAGAAAAAGAAAGAGGCAAAACACGATCTTTGATTTCATGATCATTCACTTCCCGGGTTTCCGACGCAGGTTATAGAGATCCATGATCTCCGATCTCGTCAGTATTGCGTCGACCCGGTTGATATGTTTTTCAATATTCTCTCTCCCTCCTTCTTCACGGTCAATCAGGGCAACGACCCGATCAATCGCCAGACCCGCCTCTTTCGCAATGTCAATCGCCATAATGGTCGAACCCCCCGTGGTAATCACATCATCGATGATCGCTACCTTCTCGCCCGGACGGATATTGCCTTCGATGGCACTTTTTGTCCCGTGCCCCTTGACATCTTTTCTTACGACAAAGGATTTTATGGGCTTTCCCTTCTGATATGAAATCATGGAAAGGGCGTTAGCGATGGGATCGGCACCCAGAGTCAGTCCCCCCGCTGCCGTGACGTCGGAATCACGCAGCATGTCAAAAAGAATATGGCCGATGAGATACATGCCCTCAGGATCCAGGGTTGTGGGCTTGCAATTAAAATAGTAGTTGCTCGTCTTTCCGGACGCCAGCGTAAAGGGAGGATCATCGCGATACTGGAAAGATCTCTCCAGAATGATTTCGGCCAGTCTCTGTTTCATGTCTTGATCGGTCATAAGAGAAGATTGATTGAATTATATCCGGGCTACATTGTCGGACCGTTGTCTCTCAGGACGAACTTTACGGGAACATCAACCCACATGGAAATGGGTCTGCCCATCCTTCTGCCCGGTTCAAATTTCCATGTCTTTACCGCATCGAGGGCCGACCGGTCCAGCACGGCAAAACCAGAAGATTTCTTCAGTTTCAGATTTCCGACTTTCCCATCGGCATATATTTCGGCGGAAAGCAGGACCACCCCTTCATAACCCCTCAAACGGGCGATCCAGGGATAGACCGGATGATCGTTATCACGATACCGGGGTATGGCCATCGACACCGGCAACGACGCTAAGGCGTTCGACGCGACGTGCATCCGCCGGCCTCTATCGCTCAGGGCAGCCGTCGTTGTCTCCTGCAACCCTGACGCGATCATCCTGGCCGTCGCGGGCGCAATAAAATTGACCGACCGCGACTCAATCACAGCGGGAGTTAGCTGTTCAGTCTGTATTTTATTCTGCTCCCTCTTGTCAAGTGAAACAACTGCTGCTGGTTCCATCACGCTGAGCCTGCTCTCCTGACGTGCATCTTCCTGTTTGCGGGTATCCATCAATATCTGTGATTCCTGCACACCCGGCATTGACACCAGCGAGACATGGAGAACCGGATCCTCCCATAATTTCAAACCGGTGGACATAGCCGTGGCGGTGGTCAGGAGCAGGAAGATGCCGATATGCAGCGCCAGGGATGCGGATATCGCGAAGAGCGTATCCCGGGAACCGGGTTTTGCCCCACCAGTATCTGTCTCTTTAAACCATTCTGCTATTTGCATTCAACAAAAACCTTCCCTTGTCTTTTAATCTGTCTTTTTCGATCCGAGCAACCGCTCAACCACACGCACCGCCTCTACGCCGTCCTTCGCGTAGGCGGCGCCGATGGAAGAGGCATAGGATTCCGTGACGACAGCTCCCCCCACAACAAACGGACAGGAAAGCCCTTCTCTGCAGGCATTCTCGATGACATCCTTCATATTGACCATCGTTGTCGTCATCAGTGCAGAAAGTCCCGCAACGTCGGGTTTCGATTGTTTCATCGCATCAATGATCACTTGAGCCGATACATCCTTCCCAAGGTCGATAACCCGGAAACCTTGATTCTTCAGCATCAGGGCAACGATGTTCTTGCCGATATCATGAACGTCTCCTTTGACCGTTGCCAGCAGAACAACCCCTTTTTCAGCCGGGCTTTTTTCATCTTTGCGGAGACGCGGTTCGAGATATTCAAGGGCTTTTTTCATCGCTTCGGCACTGGCAATCAACTGGGGAAGATAATACATTTTCTGATCAAACAACTCCCCTACCCGGACAATGGCGGGAATCATGATATCGCCCACCAGGGCGGACGGCATCACACCGGATGCAAGGGCACTTTCAATCAGGGCAACAATATCGTCCCGGTTCCCCTCCAGAATCGCCTCCCGGACCAACTGCACCGGTGGGATTTTTTCTGCCCGGACTACCTCTCTCTCCGCAGGCAGCGGCGCAGAAAAATGGCGAATATAGGACGATGCGTCCCTGTCCTTCTGCATGCAAACATCCCCTGCCATTTTCACGCCCATGAGCTCCCCGTCGGCAGGGTTGGCAATGGCCATGGTCAATCCCGCCGACTGAGCCATCGCCAGGAACGCGGCATTAAGCCATTTGCGCGCCGGCATGCCGAAAGACACGTTGGAAAGGCCAAGCAGGGTCTTCACCTTGAATTGATTCGTACACCAGGCCAACGTTTTCAAAGCTTCCTCCACCGCTCCGGGATTGGAGGCAACCGTCATGACCAGGCCATCGACGACTATATCTTCCTTCGAAAAGCCGTGTCTCTTCGCTTCCCGGAAGACATTTTTAATGATGACTTTTCGCCGGTCTGCCGTATCGGGTATTTCTTTGTCCGTCAAGGGCAGTAGAATGAACATGGCGCCGTATTTTGCGACGACCGGCAACAGTGTATCGATTTTTTCCTTTTCACCTGAAATTGAATTGACAAGAGCGCGACCCGGATAGATTCTGAGGGCCGCATCGATCGTCTCGATCCTTGAAGAATCGATGACAAGGGGAATATCCGTAATCGTCGAGAGCAGATTGCATACCGATCTGACGGCATCGGGTTCATGAATTCCGGGAACGCCGACATTGACGTCGAGAAGATCGGCGCCCTGCTTTTCCTGGTCCTTTGCCAATTGCCGGACGAGGCTCGTCTTTCCCTCCAGGAGTTCCTGTTGCAATACCTTCTTGCCTGTCGGGTTGATCCGCTCTCCGACAATATGCAGTGGTTTATGGGGATCGAATATCCTGACACTTCTGGCGGAACTGACAGCGCCGATGGCTGTGCGCAATGGAAGCACGGGCTGCGTATCGGACAGGCTCGCCTTCAACGCCCGGATATGTTCCGGCCTTGTTCCACAACAGCCCCCCAGCAGATTGACCCCTGCCGCCGCAAACTGTTTGCCGAAGGAGGCAAATGAGCCGGGGTCCATATCAAATACGGTTTTCCCCCCCGATAATTTCGGCATGCCCGCATTGGGTTTCGCCACCAGCGGGACGGTCGCATACTTCTTCATGGCCTCAATGAAGGTCACCATGGTGTCCGGCCCCGTCGAACAGTTGCAGCCGACGGCATCGGCGCCGAGGCTCTGCAATGTGATGAGGGCCGTCACGGGATCCGTCCCGTTCAGGGTACGGCCGTTTTTTTCGTACGTCATGGTCACCATGGTAAAACGGGCCGTCAGTTCTTTCACGGCAATAAGGGCTGCCCGCGCCTCCTGGATATCCATCATGGTTTCAATGACAAACAGGTCAACCCCGCCATCCAGAAGCCCCATGACCTGTTCCTTGAAAATTTCAACAGCTTCTTCGAATTTCAGATCGCCGAACGGCTCTACAAAATGCCCCGTCGGGCCGATGTCACCGGCAACCAGACCTCTCTTACCGACGGTCTCCCTGGCCAGGCGCGCCAATTGCCGGTTGACGTCTCTTGCGTCTTCAACACCGTATTGCTGCAGCTTCAGGCGGTTCGCCCCGAAGGTGCAGGTGTATACGATATCCGCACCGGCCGTCCGGTATGCCGCATGAATATCCTGAATCGCTTCAGGATTTTCCAGACACCAGGTTTCCGGACACACGCCGGCCGGCATTCCCTTTTTCTGCAATTCCGTGCCGGTCGCGCCGTCAAGAATCAGGATTTTCTTTTTCAAAATATGGGATATCTTGCGATTTTTATTCATACAAACACAAAATGGGGACAGCGCCCATTAACGTCATGGGAGGATGCGATACGGCCAGTCTTTCTTTTCATCGATGGGAATACGGAGAAAAAAGGCAAGTTCAAGAAGGATAAGATGAAAAATGCAAACATGGTCTTCCTCCCGCGGGGAAATCAAGATGGACCTGTCTTCCGGCTTAGGGCGCCCTACTCACCTGCCTTCCCATCATGGTTTGTTCATGACAGTGGTTCTTCAGGTTTTCGTTCCCGTCACGGCTGCGGGGCAGCGGGGGCTTTTTACCCCTCTTCCTCACATCCATCTTTTTTGTTTATTCACTGCGGTGCAGTATAATCAAGATGTTCCCTTCTTGTCAAGAGATAAAACTTGGGAGGGAATCGCAATCCCTCCGTTGGACGGGGTGTCTTCATTGTTTCAGATGGACAGCGATTCAATGCCGGAGATGGCAGTAACGGATTTTTCGGGTATGAGCATATAGGTTTCGGTGATCCTGACGCCAAGGTGGTCAAACTGAAGAAGATTGTGAATGGTTTCCTGATTTTCCAGCAGAAAGTCGCCGTAGCCTGCCGAAAATCGCTTCCTGAGCAGTCTCCTGTTTTCCCGCCGCAGGGTCCGGTTGAAATAATCCATGATCCAGCCCAGAGCGGCGTCCGTCATTTCACTTGCCGTCGCATCAAGGACGACCCCGCGGGTAATGTCACGACCGGCAGCGTCTTCACGAATGGCATCCATAATGACAGCGCCTGCGGTGGCGCCCATCAGGACGATTTCCCGGCAAGGCTCGAGAAGAAGCGCCAGTTGACGACTTTCAAAACGAATGTTCCCCGGCAGAATGATCTCTGCATCTCCCGTCTGCAGGACAGGCAACCGCAGACCCGCCCCCTTCAGGTGAATGAGAGACCGGGCCTCTTCAATGTATCGTTCGGATTCTTCCTTCTGTTCGGGCAGCAGGCGGGTGATATTCTTCCGGTATCCCAGACGTCTGTAAATCTTTGATCGGGGAACGGGAATCGAGATGGAATCAAAAAACTGGACAGAGTGCATGGATTTTTTTTACAACCTGGTCTCCCATCCCGTCGGTGCTGACGAGAATGGTTCCCTCCTTATGGATATCCCGCGTCCTGAAGCCGTCCTTCAGAACCCCCCTGACAGCCTCCTCGACCATCGCCGCTTCTTCTAACATGCCGAAAGAATACTGGAGCATCATGGCGACGGACAGAATGGTGGCCAGAGGGTTGGCAATGTTTTTTCCTGCGATATCCGGCGCCGAGCCATGAACCGGCTCGTAGAGGGCTTTATCGTAGCCCCGGCTGGCAGAGGGCAGCATCCCGATGGAGCCGTTCAGAACGGCCGCCTCATCGCTGAGAATGTCCCCGAACATGTTGGTCGTAACGATCACGTCAAACTGCAGGGGGTTCATGATCAGCTGCATGGCACAATTATCGACATACATGTGACTTAAGGATATTTCGGGATAGTCACGACTGACTTCAGTCACCACGTCTCTCCAGAGCTGGGAGCTTTCAAGGATATTGGCTTTATCGACGGAAACGACATTCTGCCGCCTTTTCCCGGCAATGTCAAAGGCAACCCTGGCGATTCTCCGGATTTCTTCCTCGAAATAAACGAGGGTGTTGATCCCCACCCGTAAACCGTTCTCCATTCTGATCCCTCTGGGCTGACCGAAATACATATCACCGGTCAGTTCCCTCACAATCATGATATCGATATCCTGCACGATATGACGCTTCAAGGGCGATGCGTCGATAAGCTCATCATACGCGATGATAGGCCTTAAATTGGTAAAGAGACCAAGGCCTCCCCTCAATCCAAGGAGCGCTCTCTCGGGCCTTACGGAATAATCGAGGGCTTCCCATTTTGGCCCCCCTACGGCACCCAGCAGGACGACATCGCTTTTCAAGGCCAGCTCCATGCTTTCAGGAGGAAGGGGTTCTCCGCATGCATCATAGGCGGCGCCACCGACAAGGCCTTCTTCCATATCGAATGCGACACCCGAACATTTAGAAATCGCCTGCAGAACCTTGATAGCCTCTCTGACAATCTCGATCCCGATCCCGTCACCGGGAAATACGGCAACTTTGTAACGCTTCTTCATGTCGTTATTGTCCCTGCCTGAGTCAGTCCCTCTTCTTCGACAGATGTTTCATGAGCCCCCCATCCCCGATGAGTTCCTGCATGAACGGCGGAATGGGCCGGACACCGAGAGCGTCAATGCCGCTGTTTATAACTTTGATCGTCCCTCTGTCTCCGTCCACCTCGATTTCCTGGGCATCGGAAATCCTGTCCCACAAATCACGGGATTCAAAAATGGGAAGTCCCATATTAAAGGCATTCCGGTAGAATATGCGGGCATAGCTTTTCGCGATAACACAGGAAATTCCCGCGGCCTTGATGGCGATCGGGGCATGTTCTCTCGATGATCCGCAGCCGAAATTCTCTCCGGCAACGATGATGTCGCCGATCATGATTTTTTTTACAAATTCCGGGTCAGCGTCTTCCATGCAGTGCGCGGCAAGGATTTCGGGATCCGACGTTGTCAGATACCGGGCCGGAATGATGGCATCCGTATCAATATTGTCACCGAACTTCCAGATTTTTCCTTTGAATTTCATCACCCGTCACCTTTCCATCTCTGATCTCTATTCCCTGTTCCCTGATCCCTCACAATTCATCAGGGCCGGCAATCCTTCCCAGAACCGCCGATGCCGCGGCAATAGCCGGACCGGCAAGATAGACCTCGCTGCCGGGATGTCCCATGCGTCCGACAAAGTTTCTGTTTGTCGTGGCGACAGCCCTCTCTCCACTTGCCAGAACCCCCATGTGGCCGCCAAGACAGGCGCCGCACGACGGCGGACCGATAACGGCGTTCGCATCGATAAACACTTCCATGAGGCCTTCTCGCAAAGCCATTTTATATATCGCCTGTGTGGCCGGCATGACGATTAACCGCACATAGGGCGCCGCCTTCCTCCCTTTCAAAATACCGGCGGCGATGCGCAGATCTTCTATCCTGCCGTTGGTGCAGGAGCCGATGATGACCTGATCGATCTTCACATCCCCCACCCGGCTGATTCCCCTGACATTGGAAGGAAGGTGGGGAAAGGCAACCTGGGGCTCGATTTTACCGACATCAACATCGAGAACCTCCGCGTAGGTTGCATCGGAATCAGAATCATAAAACCGGTACGAGCGCTTCGCCCTCTCGTCAACGTAGGCCCTGGTGATCTCATCCGGGACGAAGATACCGTTCTTTGCCCCCGCCTCAATGACCATGTTGGCGATGGTCAATCTGTCCGCCATGCCGAGATGTTTAACCGTCTCACCGGTAAACTCCATGGCCTTGTAACGCGCACCGTCCACACCGATCAGACCGATCACATGCAGGATCAGATCTTTTCCCGAGACCCATTTCTTCATCTCGCCGTGAAACACGATCTTCATGGTTTCGGGAACCCTGAACCAGACTTCGCCCGTCAGCATGGCCGCGGCCAGATCGGTGCTTCCCACCCCTGTGGCAAAGGCCCCCAGAGCGCCGTAGGTGCAGGTGTGGCTGTCGGCGCCGATCACCAGATCGCCGGGCAGAACAATGCCTTTTTCGGGCAGGAGGGCGTGTTCGATGCCCACTTCCCCGACCTCATAATAGTGGGTAATTTCCTGTTCCCTGGCAAATTCTCTCACCACCTTGCACTGCTCGGCCGAATCAATGTCCTTGTTGGGTGTAAAGTGATCGGGGATGAGAGCGATTTTATCCCGGTCAAACACTTTCAACCCGCCTGTTTTCCTGAATGCCGCAATGGCGATAGGAGCCGTGATATCGTTTCCCAAAGCTATATCCACCCGGGCGTTGATCAGCAGTCCGGGATAAACTTCCGCAAGATCCGTGTGCTCACAGAGGATCTTTTCCGTAATGGTCATACCCACGTCATTTCTCCAGTATTGAGCAAAGTGTCCTTTACTACATCATAATCCCGCTTTATTCAACTCTTACCTTCTTCACGTCTTTCTTGAGATATTCAAGGCGGTTCAGCGCGTTGATATAAGCCTTTGCCGACGCGACGATGACATCGGGATCGGCGCCCCGTCCCACCACGGATTTCCCGTTGTATTGAAGTTGAACCGTCGTCTCCCCCTGGGCATCCGTGCCTCCGGTGACAGCGGTCACCGCATATTTCAGGAGATGGTAGTTGGTTTTTGTGATCTTCCGGATGGCCGCGAACGTCGCATCCACCGGACCGACGCCAAAGCCGGCGTCCTGGACGATCTCCTTGTCCACTTCCATCTGCATGGTTGCCGTGGGAATTGCCACGTTGCCGCTGACCACGTTGAGGTAAATCAGCTTGTATTTCTCATCGATCCTGTACAGTTCTTCATAAACGATGGCTTCCAGATCCTCATCAAAGATCTCTTTCTTGACGTCAGCCAACTCCTTGAACCTTACAAAAACCCGTTTTACTTCGTCGGCATTCAGCTTGTAGCCCATTTTCTTGAGATGTTCGGAAATCGCATGGCGTCCGGAATGTTTTCCGAGGACCAGATGGGTCCCCGAGATGCCGACAGACTGGGGGGTCATAATCTCATAGGTGATCTTCTCCTTGATAAGACCGTCCTGATGAATCCCCGATTCGTGTGCAAACGCATTGGCCCCCACAACCGCCTTGTTGGGCTGGACGGGGATGCCCGTAATGTGGGTCAACAGTCGCGATGACTGGTAGATGTATTCTGTCTTGATGCCTGTTGAAAACCCGAAAAAGTCCTTTCTCGTCGCCAAGGCCATGACCACCTCTTCCATGGCGGTATTCCCGGCCCTTTCTCCGATACCGTTGATGGTGCATTCCACCTGCCTCGCCCCGTTCTTTACCGCCGCGAGCGAATTTGCCACCGCAAGTCCCAGATCATTATGACAATGCATGGAGATAACCGCCTGATGAATATTTTTCACTTTCTCAAACAGATAAGCAATCAGGGAACCAAATTCCTGTGGCATGATATACCCCACCGTATCCGGTATATTCACGGTGGTCGCACCTTCCGCGATCACCGCTTCGACAATATCGCAGAGGTAATCCCGGTCCGTTCTGGTGGCATCCATTGGCGAAAATTCCACATTCGGTGTGCAGGAACAGGCATGCGCCACGGCAACACAGGCCTCCTTCATGACCTGATCCCGCGTTTTCTTGAGCTGGTATTTCAGATGGATATCCGATGTCGAAATAAAGGTATGAATCCGCGGATGCGCGGCCTCTTTGATGGCATCCCATGCCCGATCAATGTCATTCAGGTTGGCCCTGGCCAGACCGGCAATCTGCGGCCTTCTGACTTCCCGTGCAATCTGCTGAACCGACAGGAAATCCCCCTCCGAGGCGACAGGAAATCCCGCCTCGATAATATCCACCCCCAGTCTTTCCAATTGCCAGGCAATGCGAAGCTTTTCCTCCTGATTCATACTCGCGCCTGGCGATTGTTCACCGTCCCTGAGGGTTGTATCAAAAATCAGCACCCTCTCTTTCTTTGATTCCATATTCTCCTCCTTTCAAATCGTCAAAAATAAAAAAGGCCATGGGGTTTTTATCCCATGGCCTTTAAGTACTTGTTTTATTTGTGTGTCTAAAGATTACCTAAAAACGACGGGCGTCCGGTATATGGTAAAAGGCAAAGGAGGGCGAGGCCTGGCAACAAGGCCTTTGAACTGATGAATCTGATTATCGCACTCTTCATACCAAACGCTGCTTTCGTGAATCTTTTCACATCATGTTATTGAAAGCTAAATTATATTTTTGCCCCTGTCAAGATTTATTTTCAATTCTGTCGAATGTGTCGGAATAACTGTATCAAGCATCAGGGAATGAAAAGGTTCTTTGTTGAAAAATTGGGTTCGCTGGTCAGATTGACGCCGAGGCGCCTCAATCCCGCTTCGTCCCCCGGCGTGGGGATATGGGTGATGTGAACCTCGCAGCCATTGAGTTCTTTCAGCTTTTCAATGGCCAGTTGTGCTGCGGGATTCGTAGTGGCGCTGATGCTGAGAGCAATGAGCGTTTCTTCCAGATCGAGACTCACGGACTTTTCGTTCAGAATGTCTGTCTTTAAATTTCTGACCGCATCGGTAATGTATGGAGGGAGTAATTTGATCTTGGCGGGAATGCCGGCGAGATGTTTTATCGTATGCAGGATCAGGCTCGACGCGGCATGCATGAGGGGTGAATTGTTTCCGGTGATGATGGTGCCGTCCTTTAACTCAAGTGCTGCGCCGCAGAAGATTCCCTCGTTTCCCTTATTCAGTTCCTGAGCTTCTCCAGCTGCCCTCCAGGCGGGTCCGACCACCTTCCTGTCCTCCGGCTTTATTTTGAAATCCTTGATAAAGAGTTCCACCCGCTGGACAGTTTCCCTGTCGGCAAAACCCATGGCATATTCGCAACGGTAACGGAAATAGCGCCGGAGCACCTCCTGTTCTGAAGCTTTTCGCGTCACGTCATCATCGATGATGGCAAAGCCGGCACGGTTGACACCCATGTCGGTCGGTGAGCGGTAAAATGAATCTCCACCTGTGATCTTTTCAAGAATCCTTTTCACAACCGGAAAGACCTCCACATCACGATTATAATTCACCGCTGTTTTACCGTAGGCCTCGAGGTGAAAGGGATCGATGAGATTAAAGTCCCGGATATCCGCTGTGGCGGCCTCATAGGCAACATTTACAGGGTGTTTGAGCGGCAGGTTCCAGATGGGAAAGGTTTCAAACTTGGCATACCCCGCCTTTCCGCCGCGCCTGTAATCATGGTAGAGCTGGGACAGACAGGTAGCCAGTTTTCCGCTTCCGGGACCGGGGCCGGTAACTATGACCAGCGGTTTTTCCGTTTCGATATATTCGTTCGCCCCGTATCCCTCATCACTCACGATCGATTCAACGTCCGTCGGATACCCTCTGGTATAACAGTGCGTGAAAACCCTGATGCCTCTCCGCTCAAGTTTGTTTTTGAAGAGCTTCGCAGCCGGTTGATTATCGAAACGGGTGATGACAACGCCCAGCACAGAGACATCCCAGGTCCGGAGATCGTCGATCAGCTTAAGGGCGTCGGAATCATAAGTGATGCCGAAATCGGCCCGGATCTTCTTTCTCTCGATATCGCCCGCATAAATGCACAACAGAATATCGGCCTTGTCTTTGAGTTCCCTGATCAGCCTTACTTTCACATTGGGGTTATAGCCGGGCAGTACACGGGCCGCATGAAAATCATATAGCAGCTTTCCGCCGAATTCCAGGTAAAGCTTGTTTTCGAACCGCTCCACCCTCTGGAGAATTTCAGTTGTCTGTTCGCTGATGTACCTCTCATTGTCGAATCCCTGTCTGTTGAGCATGGATGTTTTACAAATCCTCCTTTATGACGAAAACGTCATTTTTGGTTTGAACAATTTTGGACAATATAGGGGAAGCGTTTTCGCAAGTCAAGATAAGTCGGTACTGTATACGATGGTTTTTTGCAATGGCGGTCACAGTGAAATTACAGTCGAAATATTAGAGTTACGGCATAAATTGATGTTTGCTTTGAAGAAAATGTGGTGATCACCCGGAAGGCGGTGAGAAAGAGGGGAAGGAGGGCGCCCCCGGGTGATCCGCTGAAGCCTTAATGGTTTACCAGTTGCCTCTCATGCCCATGCCCGGGCCGCCGTCGTGATGGCCGGGGCCACTCTGCAGTCCGGCGCCGCCCATCATGCCGGGACCGAAACCCCGCCCCGGCCGATAAGAATTCAGTTTTTCCTGCTGTTCGGGTGTCAGGACTTTGAGCACCCCAAGACGATAATTATCCTTTTTATCCTCCATCTGATCACGCAGGGTTCTGATTTCTTTTTGAATCTTGTTGATCTTTTCCTGGTCCGGATTCTTCTGCAGCCAGAGCAGTCTCAAATCGCCTCTTTTGCTGTACATCTTGTCCCGAATCGGCTTTACGTCCTTCAGATGGGCTTCACGAAGGGCGTTGATCTTTCCTGTCTGTTCCGTCGTCAGATTCACTCCCGGCACTGCCGTCAGATCGGCTCCATAACAGTCGCCGCCGCCATGATGCCCTCTGCCGTAACCTCTTCCCCACCCAGGACCGACAGCAAACGCCGAAGCCGTCAGGGCCACTGCTGCAAGAAGCGCCACAAATGTAATCGCTAATTTATTCATGCTTATATTCTCCTTTGTTATATTTTTTTGTTTTTAGCTTTTAATAAGGCAAGCACCGTGCCAGATGCCGGACACATGACATAACATGCCTAAACGACACGGAAATTGTCGTTATGGCGGGATTTGTTATCGTTCAAGCATCCCTTTATGAGAAAAAAGTGGATAATAAGTATCCATCTGTGGTATCCAGTTGATTAAAAAGTATCCATAACCAGCGATCATTTTATGAAAAACGAGCCGAACCGAAGAAAAAAGAAGTTTTGGCCGGGCACCTCGCCGTGGATCATCATTGGCTCACTGGTCATTCTCGTACCCATTTTCATTTTCATGACCATGGCCAATATCAACCAGCAGAAAGAATATACGACCCAGCTTCTGCTCGAAAAGGGAGCGGCCCTGATCAGGTCTTTCGAGGCCGGCGCACGCACGGGCATCGGTATGCAATGGAGCGGTTTCCAACTCCAGAAACTGCTCATCGAGACGGCACAGCAACCTGATATTGACCATTTGATTCTCACGGACGTCCAGGGCAGGATAATTGCGGACAGCGATCCTTCCATGGTCGGAGAATCGTACGGAAAAGACCTCGATCTCGCGAGCATCTCCAGGTTAAAACAGCCGCAATGGCGCCAGGTTTCCAATCCTGACGGCGCTGACACCTTCGAGGTCTTTCGACGATTCTCTCCGACCGGGGAACCTTTTCAGGGGTTTTCGTCAGATCGAGAAACCGCAAGCGACTCCTCGGGATTCATCATTTTTGTAGGCCTGGACATGGGACATGTTATTGCGGCAAGGGAACAGGATACCCGCAACACCATCTGGATGGCCGTCGTTTTCCTCCTCATCGGTTGCTCCGGGGTTATTTCTCTTTTTCTGGCGCAAAGTTATCGCCTGGCAAAGACATCCCTTTCCAGGATGAAGGCCTTCTCCGACAGTCTCGTCGAAAATATGCCCATGGGCCTTGTCGCCGTAAACAGCCGGGGTGAAATCATCGCCTTCAATCAGGCGGCGGAATCCATCACAGGATACGTTTTCCCGGACGTCATCGGAAAAAAAGCAAATGACATCCTGCCCCCGCCGTGTGTCACTCTGCTTCAAAACCTCAAGACAGGAAAAAAGAGCATCGAAAAGGAAATCGATTGCCCCGTACGAGGGGGAAAGATCGTTCCCCTCGAAGTGATCGCAGCGAACCTCGAAGAGGAAAATGGCGAATTTCTGGGTTACGTGATTCTCATCCGGGATATTACGGAAATTCAGCATTTGAAGAAAGAAATCACCATCAGTCAACGCCTCGCCTCTTTGGGGAACCTGGCCGCCGGAGTTGCCCACGAGATCAGGAATCCTTTGAGTTCCATCAAGGGTTTCGCCACGTTTTTCAAAGAGAGATACCGCGACAGGCCGGAAGATAAAAAGACAGCCGACATCATGATACAGGAAGTGGATCGACTGAACCGGGTCATCAGCCAGCTTCTTGAATTTGCCCGGCCTATGGATATCAATAAACAGCGCGTATCCATCCACACGGTCATTCAGGACACCCTGAAAATGATAGAAGGACAAGCAAAGGAAAAAGAAATCATCATCCATGCGGACCTGTCGCCTGATGTCAGGGATGTCTTTATCGATCCGGATAAAATCACACAGGTGTTCCTGAATTTGTACCTGAACGCCATTGAAGCCATGGGAAGGGGCGGCGCCCTGTCGGTCAGCCTCTCTCCGCAGAACGAACGGACAATCCGGATTGATATTTCCGACACGGGCAGAGGCATTGACCCAAATGAACTGGCCCATGTTTTTGATCCATACTACACGACCAGGCCAACGGGGACCGGTCTTGGGCTCGCAATTGTCCACAAGATTATTGAAACCCATGAGGGCGAGATCCGTGTGGACAGCGTTAAGGGAAAAGGAACCACCCTGTCGATTTTTCTGCCGATGGAGAGAGAACCATGACATCAAAAAACACGATCCTTGTGGTGGACGACGATCTTGCCCACCGCACTATGTTACGGACCCTGATTACCGGATGGGGCTATAGGGTTGTCGAGGCTGATGACGGAGAAAAAGCCATTGAAGAGGTTCACCGGCAACCATTTGATATGATTCTCATGGATATCCGAATGGTCAAGGTCTCCGGGCTGGAAGCCTTGAACGAAATCAAACGCTTCAATCCCGCGATCCCGGTGGTCATCATGACGGCCTTTGCCTCGGTGGAAACGGCTGTCAGGGCTCTGAAGGACGGGGCTTACGATTATCTCACCAAACCACTCGATTTCGACGAGTTGAAGATCATCATTGAGAGAGCTATGGAACACTACCGCTTGAAGGAGGAAAACCGTTTTCTTAAGGAAACGCTTGCCTCCCATTTTGACCGGCGCAATTTGATCGCGCGGAGCGAGGTCATGATCAGACTCCTGGATACCGTCTCCCAGGTTGCCCCCTCGGAAGCGACCGTTCTGATTACGGGAGAATCGGGAACTGGAAAAGAAATGATCGCAGGAGCCATTCATTACAACAGTCTCAGAAAAGATGGACCGTTTATTAAAATCAACTGCGCTGCCATTACGGAAACGCTTCTTGAATCAGAGCTTTTCGGTCATGAGAAAGGGGCGTTTACCGGCGCCGACAGACGGAAGGAGGGGAAATTCCGGCAGTCTGAAGGGGGCACGATCTTTCTGGACGAAATCAGTGAAATGTCGCTTTCCATGCAGGTAAAGTTGTTGAGGGTGTTGCAGGAAAGAGAACTCACCCGTGTGGGAGGTGAGGAGGTCATCAGCATCAACGTGCGGGTTATCGCAGCAACCAACCGGGATCTGATAAGAAACATTGCCGCGGGACAATTTCGAGAGGATCTCTACTACCGCTTGAATGTCGTGAGCATTCATGTCCCCCCCCTGAGGGAACGGAAAGAAGACATCCCTCTGATCTCACAGCACTTTTTAAAGCTGTTTGCAGAAAAGAATCGGAAAAATATCAAGGGGTTCACTCCCCGGGCCATGGACAGGCTTCTGAAACATTCCTGGCCGGGCAATGTCCGGGAACTCATGAACGCCGTGGAACGAGGGGTGGTGCTGTCCCGTTCGGAATACCTTGATGAACCGGAACTCCCCCTGATTCAGAGGGAAGCATCGACCACAAATGATGCCTCTTCAAAAATGAACGGGACAGGAGAATTTCCCCTTGAGTCCGTGGAAAAGGAAACCATCCTGAAGGTTCTGGATACAGCCGGGGGAAACAAGAGTGAAGCGGCCAGAAGGCTTGGCATCACGCGGCGGACCCTGCATATGAAACTGAAAAAGTACGGCATGATGTGATGATTCAGTGGCATGATGTAAAATTCCATTGACGAACAACCCTCACATCCCTATACTGCCCGCATCGCAGATCAAACTCGACAGTTTCACAAAAACCGGGAATGCCCGATAATCGTCATTCCGTGTTTGGAGACTGTGTCGTAATTAGTGGCAATGTCATTCCGAACGAATGTGAGGAATCTTAATGTAACATAGGAAGCTTCATCGAAATCATCGTGAGAAACTAAAAGGAGCTATTATGGAAATAAACACAAAAAAAGACCAGAATATCGTCATCGTCTCTCTCAAGGGCAGGATGGATGCGGTCACGTCTCCTGACTTTGAAAAAAGCCTGTCGGAACGGATTGCTGCCGGAGAGAGCAACTTCCTGATAAACATGGGCCGTCTTGAATATATCAGCAGCGCCGGTCTCAGGAGCATCCTGACAATAGCGAAACTTCTGAAAGCAAAAGATGGAAAAATCCTGTTTGCCGGGTTGCAGGGTCCCGTTAAAGACGTGTTCAACATATCAGGATTCGGTAACATTTTTAAGATATTCGAGACAGAGGAAGAGGCGCTTAAAGCCTAACCATGGCGCTGCTCTTATTGGTAAAATCCTCAGCAACTGGATGACACATATTACGGTTCCTGGATATTTTATATCCATATGGATATCATCATTGGATACTTATTATCCATTTTAACACGGTAAAATGACATGGCAAAAAGTCTCCTTCATAAAAACGCATAATTATATTGACATGTTATAATGATATATCGTCTTTGGCACAATCCCTGCTGTGACCAGTGAAGATAAAAACAATCCGATCGTTTTCGTATAGAATGTCGCACATGAAACAAGGGTTTTTCAACGAGAATACATATATGAAGTGGCTGTCACGCTTCATCATCTTATTATTTATATTGATCATTCCCCTCAAAGCGGAGGCGGAAAATCCCATAAAGAAGGGGGAACGGCTCAGCATACAACGCTGCATCGAACTCGCCATTACAAATCATCCGGTTATCAATGCCGCCCGAAACACCGTAAAAGTGAATGAAAGCAGAATCGGCCAGGCCAGATCAAATTATTATCCGCAGCTAAACTGGCAGACGGGCTACAGCAGAATCTCGCCCGCTATCTCCGGTACAACCAGGTCATTGGGAAGCAGTACGTACGATCAATATGCCAGCAATCTCAATCTGACCCAGAATCTCTACGACTTTGAAAAAACGGCGACCCAGGTACAGATTCAGAACCTCAATGCCGATTCGTCCCGTCAGGACCTTAATACCACGGAAGCACAGATCATTCTCGGAGTGAAACAATCCTATTATTCGCTTGTGCAGGCTGAGAAGAATCGGGAGGTTGCCCGGGAAAGCGTCAAACAATTTCAGATCCATCTTGAGCAGGCAAAGGGGTTTTTCGAAGTCGGCGTGAAGCCGAAATTTGATGTTACCAAAGCGGAAGTAGATTTGAGCAACGCAAAATTGAATCTCATCAGGGCTGAAAATGCTTTCCGGATTGCCAGGGTCAACCTCAACAATGCCATCGGTGTCCCCGGTGCTCCGGAGTATTCTTTAGATCATACTTTGTTGTTCGAGAAATACGAAGTTGACCTCCAGGAAGCACTGAAAAAAGCGTATGATAACAGGCCGGACCTCCGATCGCTGATGATGAAGGTGGAAGCAGGCAGTCAATCGATGGAACTGGCCAAAAAGGGTTACTACCCGTATGTGACGGGGAATGCAAGCTGGGGTTTCGAGGGGCAGGACTTTCCCCTGGACAAAAGCTGGAATGTCGGGGCAACACTGAACATCCCTCTCTTCAGCGGTTTTCAGACAAAAAACCAGGTTGCAGAGGCAAAAGCAACCCTGGATGTTTTGAAGGACAATGAACAATCACTGAGGATGCAGATACGGCTTGAAGTCGAACAGGCCTATTCCAATCTGATAGAGGCGACGGAAGGGATTGCCACGGCTCAGCTTACCGTGAGACAGGCGGAAGAGAACTTCGATCTTGCAAACGGCAGGTACGCGTCCGGCGTGGGAAATCCCATCGAGGTCACAGATGCACTTGTAGCCCTGAGCAACGCCAGGACAACGCATATCGCAGCACTGACCGGTTACAAGACAGCTCAGGCAAGTTTAGAAAAGGCAATGGGTGTGAAATAACCGATTTCAATTTTTGAGAGATACGAAACAATGAAAAAAAAGACTCTGATCATCTGCATCATCCTGATCGTGATCCTGGCGGCAGGTGCGTTTTTTGTCCTTCGGAAAGGAGAAAATGGCCCGAAATTCAGGACGGAAAAAGTTACAAAAGGTGATGTCAGAGCAACCGTCACGGCGACCGGAACGGTCAATGCCGTCACGACGGTCCTGGTCGGTACCCAGGTCTCCGGAACGATCAAGACGCTGTACGTCGATTTCAATTCCCCCGTGAAAAAAGGCCAGTTGCTTGCCCAGATCGATCCGGCCACCTTCGATGCCCAGGTCGGACAGGCAAGGGCAAATCTCTCTCTGGCGAAGGCGAACGTGGAGAAAGCCGAGGCGGCGCTCGTTGATGCGAAGAGAACCATGGAAAGAAACAAGACCCTCTACGCAAGGAATTTAATAGCCAGGAGCGACCTCGACACCTCGGAAACGAATTACCAATCGGCGACAGCACAGATTTCCGCGTCAAAGGCCCAGGTTGAACAGGCCCGGGCGGCCCTCAGGCTGGCCGAAACAAACCTGATGTATACAAGGATTATCTCCCCGGTTGACGGGACGGTTATTTCGAGAAGTGTGGACGTCGGCCAGACCGTGGCGGCAAGTTTTCAAACCCCGACTCTGTTCAATATCGCCCAGGATCTGACCAGGATGCAGATCGACACAAGCGTCGACGAGGCGGATATCGGGAAAATCCAGGTTGACCTGCCCGTCGAATTCCTGGTGGACGCTTATCCCGAAACGAATTTTATTGGAAGGGTTTCAGAAATCAGAAACGCCCCCACCACTGTCCAGAATGTTGTAACGTATGATGTGGTAGTCAAGGTGGACAATCCTGATCTCAAACTGAAGCCGGGCATGACCGCCAATGTTTCCGTTATCCTGGCCGATAAAAAAGGGATTCTTCGGGTACCTAACGCAGCCTTCAGATTCAGACCATCGGAAAAAGAAAAAGAGCCCGCCGATCAGAAAGGCCCCGCCGTGTGGGTTCTGGAAAACAGAAAATCGAAACGCATTAAGGTAACAACGGGCATCAGCGACGGGAATTACACCGAAATCCTCTCAGGCGATCTGAAGGAAAGCCAGGAACTCATCCTCGAAGCAACAGGGAACAGCAAGAAAACCAACCCACCGCCTATGGGTGGTCCGGGATTTATCAGGTAACATGGCGCTGATAGAGACACGAGAGCTGGAAAAAATCTATGAATTGGGCGACAGTCCCGTCCATGCACTCGACGGGGTATCCCTGTCAATCGACCATGGGGAATTCGTCGCCATCATGGGACCGTCCGGCTCCGGCAAATCCACGTTCATGAATCTCATCGGCTGCCTTGACGAGCCGACGAAAGGTGGGTACCTGCTCGACGGGATCGATGTAAGCAAGCTCAATCGTGATGAACTTGCCGAAATACGGAATAAAAAAATCGGTTTTGTTTTCCAGGGCTTTAATCTTCTCCCGCGGACGTCGGCCCTCGAAAATGTGGAACTGCCCATGCTGTACAACGACACAACCTCCGGAAAGAGAAGGGAAAGGGCGCTCACGGCACTCAAGGCGCTGGGGCTGGAAGGGCGGGAACACCACCACCCCAATCAGCTCTCCGGCGGTCAGCAGCAGCGGGTCGCCATCGCGAGGGCGCTTGTGAACGATGCCCCTCTGATCCTCGCCGATGAGCCGACGGGGAATCTGGACACCAAGACAAGCATCGAGATCATGGAACTTCTGGTGAGGCTGAACCAGGAATCAAACATCACGATGATCCTGGTCACCCATGACCCGGATATCGCCTCCTACAGCAGTCGCATCATCCGCTTCCTGGATGGGCGCGTTATCCGTGACGAAAACGTGAGGAAGACATGATCAACATCCCCTCGACTCTGAAAATATCCTTCCGTGCGCTTCGAGTCAACAAGATGCGCTCGGCCCTTACCATGCTCGGGATCATCATCGGCGTCGGCGCTGTGATCACCATGCTTGCCGTCGGCACCGGCGCAAGCGAGAGGATATCAAAACAGATTGCCAGCGTGGGGAGCAACCTGATCATCATCCTTCCGGGAAGCACGACTTCGGGCGGACTGAGAATGGGCGCCGGCACACAGCAGACTCTCAAGAAAGAAGACGCCGAGGCGATCCTGAAAGAATGTCCGGCTGTATCGGATGTTGCTCCCGTCCTGAACGGGGCGGCTCAGGTCATCTACGGCAATCAGAATTGGTCAACGGGCGTCTACGGAACAACATCCGGCATACTTGCCGTGAGAGACTGGTCTCTGATTTCAGGACGACCGTTCACCGAGCAGGACATCCGGAACGCGACCAAGGTTGCCATCGTGGGACAGACCGTTGCGGACTATCTCTTTGGCGGCATGGAACCCATCAACCAGATCATCAGAATCAAAAAAGTGCCCTTTACCGTCATCGGCATCCTCGAGAAGAAAGGCCAGTCTCCTATTGGTCAGGATCAGGACGACGTCATCTACATTCCGGTTTCAACGGCGCAAAAGAAGATATTCGGCACCCATTTCCCCGGCATGGTGCGTTCGATCATGGTCAAGGCAAAAAGTACGGAAGATCTGAGTGCCGCGGAAAGCCAGATCACGGAACTTCTCAGGCAGAGGCACCGCATCGGACCGCGGCAGGAAAACGACTTCACGGTCAGGAACCTCACGTCGATCATGCAGGTCGCGGAACAGTCAACAAAGGTGATGACCCTCCTTCTTGGCGCCATTGCGTCCGTGTCTCTCCTCGTCGGCGGCATCGGAATCATGAATATCATGCTGGTTTCCGTAACGGAAAGAACCAAAGAAATAGGGATCCGGATGTCCGTCGGCGCCAAAACCTGGGATATCAGGCTTCAGTTCATCGTTGAGGCGCTTACTTTGTCTCTGGTCGGCGGGGTGATAGGAATCATCGCCGGGATTGCCGGCTCACAGTTATTGACGGCACTTGCCGGCTGGTCGACCATCGTTTCGCCCCTATCCGTCATCCTTGCCTTCGGTTTTTCAGGAATGGTGGGGATATTCTTCGGATTCTATCCCGCCTACAAAGCCTCTCTGCTCAGCCCGATCGACGCCCTGAGATATGAATGAGGCTATCTTTTTACGCTTCGTTGCGGCAAGCGTTTAATCTTCCGGAAGTCAGGACAGTAATGGAGAAAATGTACTTGCCAAAACAGACATTCCTTGTTACAAAATGAAAAAAACGGGGAGGATGAGGAATGGGCGAGGGCATTTCCGATTATACGAAATTCAGCGTCGATCTGCGCCGTCACATGTGGAAGGCCGGGGTGGAAATGGAGTTGCGCAGGCTCATCTGGCAGATTGCCGTCATGGGAAAATACATCTCCGCCAAGATTCACGAATCGAACCGGAAACTGGCAGGCTTCAAAAACATCTATGATGAAGAGCAAATGGCCCTGGATAGAAGCGCCGATGAAATCCTCAAGAACCAGCTTCAGTACTCAGGATTTGTTCGGGAGTACGCCTCGGAAGAGCGGGATGCGGTCATGCAGATCGGACAGGGGAATGAGAAATACTTCATCACGGCAGACCCCCTGGATGGCTCGTCTTTGGTGGAAACGAACCTGGCCATCGGCACAATCATCGGCATTCACAAGGAGTCTATTTTCGCAGAGGGGAGAAATACCCTCGTGGCAGCCATGTACATCACGTATGGTCCCCTGATTACAATGGTTTACTCCGCCGGGAAAGGAACCCATGAATTCGTTCTCAACCGGGAAGGGGAATATGCCCTGTCCGAGGAAAACATTAAGTTAAGAGAGCGGGGAGATATTTACAGTCTGGGAGGATTGAGAAGGGACTGGACGCCGGAACATCTTCAATACATCGAATATCTTGAAAAAGAAGGTTACAAACTCCGCTACAGCGGGGGTTTCGTGCCGGACATCAATCAGGTTCTGATAAAGAGAGGCGGTATTTTTACTTATCCCGCGCTCAAGAAGAGTCCCAAAGGGAAACTGCGGCTCCTGTTTGAACTTCAGCCCATGGCATTCATCATCGAACAGGCCGGAGGCAAAGCAACAAACGGCCAAGAAGACATTCTTTCCATTAAAGTGGAAGAACTGAATCAGCGTTGTCCGATCTACATAGGGAGCCGTTTTGAAGTGGAAAAAGCAAAGTCTTTCCTTGTCAGGGGCTAAGATGGAGGGCAAAGGCGATGGCTGCGACGTATGAGAGTATTGACCGGCTAAAAAAAGGATTTACGGGTATCCTGGAAATAAGCGGCAACAGCGTCAGGGCAATAGATGAAGAAAAACTCCGGAGAACGCTCGTTGACGATCTGATTTTTTCAGCGGTGTTCAGCCCCGGCCGGGAGACCAGGGAAGCCGCATCCTGGCTGATCCGGAAAGCAGGGACGGCCCTGGGCATTTATTCCGCATCCATTCAGCCCATTTACGAGGCCATGGGCCGTATGGAAATTTCCGGTTTTACCGTTCCGGCCATCAATATACGGGCGCTTACCTATGATGCGGCCCAGTCCGTTTTTCGTGCGGCGATGAAAGGAAACGTCGGACCCGTGATTTTTGAGATCGCCCGCTCCGAAATCGGTTATACATTGCAGCGGCCGGCGGAGTATGCCTGTGCCGTGACTGCCGCCGCAATCAAGGTCGGATACAGCGGCCCCCTGTTCTTGCAGGGAGACCATTTCCAGGTAAACGCAAAGAAATTTGCCGCCGATCCGGGCAAAGAGGTTCAGGCCGTCAAAGACCTGATCTGGGAAGCCATCGAGGCCGGATTCTACAACATCGACATAGACACATCGACCCTGGTCGATCTGTCCAGACCCACCGTCAGGGAACAGCAGAAAACAAATTACGCTCTCGCCGCCGAACTGACAACCATGATCCGGGACCTGGAACCGGAAGGCATCACGATCTCCGTCGGCGGTGAAATCGGAGAGGTTGGCGGCAAGAACAGCACCGTTGAGGAACTACAGGCCTTCATGGAGGGTTATCTGGGCGAGCTGAGTTCAAGTGGCGAATATTTAAAAGGAATCAGCAAGATCAGCGTCCAGACGGGGACCACCCACGGCGGTGTTCCTCTGGCCGACGGGAGCATCGCCAAGGTTAAACTGGACTTTGGCACCCTAGGAAAACTCTCGGAGACCGCAAGGCGGGAATACGGCATGTCCGGCGCGGTACAGCACGGCGCATCCACCCTTCCCGGCGAGGCTTTCGATAAATTTCCCGCCATCGGCACGGCGGAAATCCACCTGGCGACAGGCTTTCAAAACATGATCTACGACAGCGTGCACTTCCCTGCACCCCTCCGGGATGAAATCTACCGGTACATCAAAACTGACCTGATCACTGAAAAGAAGGATTCGGATACGGAAGAGCAGTTTATATACAAGACCCGCAAGAAGGGATTCGGCCCTTTCAAAAAGGACCTCTGGAATCTTCCGGAAGAGACGCTGCAAGCCATCGGTCGGGAACTGGAAGGTCAGTTCACTTTCCTGTTCGCGAGACTGAACGTCAACAACACCTTAGATATCGTGAAAAAGTACGTCAAACCCGTCAATGTACCTTTGAAAGTCCCCGAAAACCTGAGGTGACGGTCGGCAAAAAAAGTTTGACCGGAAGATCTTATGTGTTGGAAAAAGAACAAAGGAGCGAATGCAATGCATAACGAATTCACAGCTATCGTCGAAAAAGACGGTGACTGGTTTATCGCGTACTGCTTAGAAATTCCAGGTGCAAATGGACAGGACCGGACAAAAGATGAGTGTCTGGAAAACTTGTCACAAGCCGTTGATTTGATCCTGGAAGATAGACGGGAAGACGCTTTGAGAGGCATTCCGGCTGACGCCACGCGAGAAACGATTTCAGTGAGATGAAAAGAAATGAACTGCTCAAACATCTAAGTATGCCGCGCCCTTTCAATTCCATACCCAAAATAAGAGCCGAAAACGGGCAAAAATCTGGCATGAAAATGATCGGCGGTGTCGTATATCATATAGAGAGGAAAATCACTGTTATTATAGTCGTGATTTGCGGCAAATGCACTGGCGTAGCAGCTTCTTTTGACTATACGTAGGAGCGATCAAAGAAAAAATGAAGTGCACTGGTTATTGGCTCCACCTACCTATACGTACTCTTTAATATCAGCACCGATCAAGGATTACCATGTGAAAGGAATCAATAAGGCGGCAATGAGTTACGCCCATTATAAGATTAAGATATAATCATCATACCCGTTTATCCCTGTCCTTTTTGATCAAGTGCGCGCCTGATGGCTGCCGCAATCTTGTTTCTGATAAGTGGTTTCATGATAAAATCTTTTAAACCGATTGCCGTCGCCTTTTCCGGCGTGATCTCTTCACTGAATCCCGTGCAGAGGATGACCGGTATGCCGGGCCGGATGCGCATGATTTCCTTGGCCAACTCGATACCTGTCATATTCGGCATGGTCATGTCAGTGATCACAAGGTCAAATCGGTCTGGACCGGATTGGAAAAGTTTCCGGGCTTCCAGGCTGCTCGTCCTCTCGATAACCTCATACCCGAGACTGGTCAGCATATCCTTTCCGATTTGAACAAGCATCTCCTCATCATCCACAAAAAGGATGCGCTCTTTACCTCCAGTAATATCCGCAGCAGCCTTAACTTGCCGTTTCTCTCCCGCTTCCTTCAGGAGTGGAAGATAAATATGGAAAGCTGTCCCTTTCCCTACCTCGCTTTCTACGGTTATCGCACCATGGTAACTCTTGACAATGCCATGCACCACGGAAAGCCCCATGCCGGTACCTTCCCCCGATCCCTTGGTGGTAAAAAAGGGATCAAATATCCGGTCCATGATCTCGGGGGCTATGCCGGCCCCCGTATCGCTGACCATCAGTTTAAGATACATGTCAGGGATCAGACCATGATAAATGATCAAAGAATCATGAGGCTTAATTTCCACAGGGACGAGGCTGACCTTCAACTCTCCTTTTGTTTCACGCATGGCATGCCCCGCGTTGGTACAGAGATTCATCAGTATTTGATGGAGTTGCGTGGGATCGGCAAGAACCGTGTCCGGTTCGGATTGAATGTCCTGACGTATTTTTATTGTCGTGGGCAGAGATGCACGGAGAAGTTTCATCACTTCCTTGACAATGGGGCTGACTCTTAAAGGCCGCGGTTTCTGATCGCTTTGGCGGCTGAACGCGAGGATCTGTTTCACAAGGTCTGTTGCTCGTTCTCCGGCTGTGTAAACCTGATTAAGATAGCGCCGCAGACGTTCGTCCACTTTGGGATCTGTAAGGGCTATTTCGGTGTAGCCCAGAATTGCGCCGAGGATATTGTTAAAATCGTGAGCGATCCCCCCGGCAAGCGTCCCGACGGCCTCCATCTTCTGGGCCTGGTTGAGTTTCTTCTCAATCTCTCTTAGTTCAGTGACGTCCTGCATGGAACCCACCACACCTGTAATACGACCCTCCGAGTCCCGGTTGAAGGCGCTGTTCATATTGAAGATCCGTTCCTTTCCATCTTTGGTTAACATAACCCCGATGTAATTACTAACGGATTTCCCTTCATCCCGAATGCCCTTGAAAAGTTTTCTGTAGGCCTTCCTGTCTTCTTCCCTGGCAAAGTCATTGAAGTACCGTCCTACTAATTCTTCCGCGTCATGGCCCATGATTCGCTTCCAGGATGGATTCACGTAAGTGAAGGCCCCCAAAAGATTCAAGGTGTAGATAATGTCCGGAGCGTTCTCGCTCAAAGCACGAAAACGCTCCTCGCTCTCCCGCAGCGCCTCTTCTGTTCGCTTGCGCTCTGTGATGTCGCGTATTGATTCAATGGCGCCGACGATCGTGCCTCTTGAATCATGTAATATGCTCGCTGTTCCAAACAAATACGCCTCTCTTCCCCTGAGTGCCGGGACATATGCCTCGCCGGCAATGACCGTATCCCCTCTCTCTGTACTGACATATTTTGCTTCAATGTCTTTCCGGGGTTTAAGGATAAGATCGATGAGAATGGGCCTTCTTTCTCCATAAAAGGGCAGGGCATATTCGTAATTTCCTTTGCCCAATATATTATATCTGCCTTGATTCCCGTCATCTCTTCTATAGCCCGATTCCAGGCAATAACCTTGCCCTCATTATCAATAACAAGAGTTGCATCGGGCAGGAAGTCAATGATGTCCTTCAAACGTTGTTTCGCTGAAATCAATTCCTCTTGAATCCGTTTTCGCCCGGTGATATCGCGGCCTCCTATAATGATACTTTTTACAGCTCCCTTCTCCGTAAACAAGACATTGCCGATAAGCTCCATCCAGATGTAATGCCCCTCGTTGTGGCGTAATCGTGCTTCCACCATGCCGTGTCCTGTTTTCATCGCCTCCCGGAACGCATTCATCGCACTATCGCGGTCATCCGGATAAACAAAATCGAAGGCGTATTTCCCCAGCACATCCTCGATGCGGTACCCTAAAAGACGTGTGACACTTGGCGTTACATATTGAAATACCGCCTGGGCATCCATTTGCAGCACCAGGTCCACCATGTTATCCGTGACCAGGCGGAGCTGCTCTTCGTTTTGCCTGAGTGCATCCTCTGCCCGCTTGCGGCCGGTGATCTCCACCAGCACGGCAATGTTGCCGACGATCCGATCATCAGGATCATGCAAGGGCGAGGCATAGATACTGTAATCGATAGGTGTACCGTCTTTCCTCTGTCGGCGTACTTCCACACCGTCCAGAGTCATGCCACGGCGTATCTTTTCTCGAAAGCTGCTGAATTCCTCTTGACTCTCCGTCTGCACGCTGGGAAGCCGGTGGCCCATGACCTCTTGGGCGCTCCAGCCGAGCATCTTCTCGGCCGCCCGATTCCACACCGTGTGTACAATCCCGTCCAGATCCAGGCCAATAATGGCCGTGGGCGCGGCCTCAATGACGGCCTGCAGCAACTCATTGGACCGCCGTAGTTCCCTCTCCGCCCACTTACGTTCAGTGATATCCCGGAATGTCCATATTCTCCCGTAATATTTTCCGTCTTTTCCTAATACGGGTGACGAGTACCGGTCCAGAACCATTCCATCTTTAAACTCGATCTCATCCCTGCTGGTTTCATTCGGATGGTCATAGAGATACATAACTTTCTCGAGAAACTGTTCCGGGTGCTTGGTTATACTCGTTACATACTGAAGTAGTGGTGCATCATCCTTATCATCCCGGATGTGTTGAGGAACCTTCCAGATGTCGAGAAGATGTTGATTTGCCAGAATTTTTTGACCTTTATCATCGACCACCAGGATTCCGTCAATGGTTGCTTCCACTTGAGCCTCGAGAAACGCCGTCTTCCAGACAAGTTCTCCTTCTAATAACTTGCGATTGGTAATATCTCGTATTGATTCAATAGCACCTATGCGGTTTCCAGTGTCATCGAAAAGCGGCGCTCCCGTTGCCCATAGATAAGCCCCTTTGCCTCCATACAAGGCAGGTGTAAACGCCTCCGCGTAAAGAGTGTCCCCTTTTTTCTGAACATGCTCGTATTTGGATTCGAGTTCTTTATCGTCGGCATCGATAAGCTCTAAAAGATACGGCCGCCGCTCTCCATAAAAAGGAACCGAACCTATATAGTTTCCCTGTCCGATCATGTCCTCTTTCTTAACTCCAGTCATTTCTTCCATAGCCCGGTTCCAGGCGACAACTTTCTTATCTATGTCAATGACAAATGTCGCATCCGGTAAAAAATCGATGATGTTTGTTAATTTTTGCTCTGATTCTTTAAGTGCTTTTTCCGCCTGTTTACGTTCGGTGATGTCGATAAGGAACAATGTGAGTCCTATGACGTCACCACTTTCATCAATTATCGGGTTGTAGATGTCCTCATAGTATCTGCGATCGAGCGCTGTGTCCCCATATGCTTCAACTAACGTGAAAGATTCACCCGACAGGGCACGATCAAAGTTGTTTTTTGCCTTCAGACAATCTTCAGGGTTCTTAATATATTCAAGCATGCTGTTCCCTACAGCGATATCCACCCCCCAGATTCGTTTCATAGTCTGATGGTGATTTTCGTTGAAAGCAATATACCGGTACTGTCGGTCAAGAGCAAAAATTACAACCTCTTTGGGACTCTCAAACACGCTTTTCAGGAGGGCATATGATTTCTGCAGTGCCTCCTCGGACTGCTTGCACTCTGATTCAGATTGCTCCAGTTCCTGGATTCTCTGTTTCAAGACTGATATTTCTTCGATAAGTTCCGGTTTCATCCCGGATTGTTCCTTCATTATGTTCCTCCACTTGGTTATCGGTGTCCTCTGTTGCGACTGGAAAGAAAAAAGAGGGGTATTTGTTTCGAGGATTATTTAAGGTTTCGCTATTTATCGGATAACTGTTGAGATGTCAAATACAATATAACCCATCAGATGTTGTTTACAATCTCAATCATGTATGTTCCGGCATGGCAGGTGCGTGTGGACTTCAGGCACGTTATACGGGAACAAAAAATAGGTTCTCAAGACTTTGCACCTTTCAATTTGTATGTGTGCCACGAAGCTGCCCCGAAAATCGAACCTAATTATTGATTATTGGGCACTCATTAATAAAAGGCATAATAATCAGTGGTTGGCACTGATCAACTCCAAGACTGAACGTCAACAACACCTCCAATGTGGTTAAACAGTACGTTAAGCCCGTTGACGTTCCCCTAAAAGTCCCCGAAGTGCTGAAAACCTGAAATCAAGAAGGTTAATGCCGGTCGACTTCTGCTGACAAACGACCAAACAAGTTCAGGGCGTTCTTTCCCAGAACGCTCTCCAGGCGCCTGTCGGGAATAATTCTTTTTACGAAATCAATGTATACATCCATGGGCGCGAGCGGCCAGTCGCTGCCGAAGAGGATCTTATCCCAGCATGCCGTGTACATCAGGGCATGGCGAAATTCATTTATCATGAGAGGCTCGCTGAGAGTTTCCTGGAAATTGCTTCGGCTTCCCACGACGAGTCCGGCGATGTCGGTCCAGACATTGGGGTTTTTGCGTACAATCTGAGCTGTATCTTTGATCCATGGGTCTCCCATGTGGGTAATCACAAAGATGTTCTGTCGATGGTTTACGGCCAGTTCATCAACGGTCAGGGGATGGGCGTACTTTAGCAGCCCCCTGTCGGAAAAGGTGTCTCCGCTGTGTATCACGACGGGAAGGCGATAAAGGGCAGCCATTTCATATACCGGTTCGTACACCGGATCACTCACAAAAAAAGGATAGTACCCGGCATAAAGCTTGATTCCGACCGTTTTCGGGAACTGAAGGGTCTTCTCAATGTTGTCCAGAGCGTCCTTTGAAAGCAGGTATGGATTGATGCCGGGACAGAAGTAAAGTTCCTCCAGCCATGAGTCGGAGAGATCCAGCCCCATGGGATTGGGGGCATTTGCATCGGGGAACGCATACGGGAGCGACTCCTGAAGTCCCATCCCGATGACGGCCGCAACGTGGTTCTTCGTTATTTCTTCCCGCAGTCCGGCCGGCGAATAATCACATCCCGATCCGTGCGAGGCTGCATCCTGAAAACTCGCAATCCTGGAAAAATGAATGTGTGTATCGATAATGATCATTATTTTACGTGCCCCGATACCGGATTGTCGCAGGGAGGCAGCGGCGCTTTCAGGCTGCGGATCCCCGTCAAAATCAAAACGACGGTAAAAATAACCCTCAGAGTGGTCTCAGGCAGGAAGTGCGCGAATGAACCTCCCGCAAACGTCCCGACAATGATTCCCGGAATGAGACCCGGAAGGAGTCCTTTTTCAACATTGCCAAACTGCCAGTGAGTAAAAGCCCCCACAGTGCTTGCCAGTACCATCGCCAGAAGGGAGCTTCCCTGTGCTGTGTGCTGATCAAACCCCGCCAGAAGCACCATGCCGGCAATCATGACGGGACCTCCTCCCACGCCCATGAGCCCTGATAAGAAGCCTGTCGCCATGCCCGTCGCCAGAAAGATCAACGCTCTTGCCCAAAGCGTATCCGGATGGAAAAATGATGGAAGATAGGGTTTCAACAGAAAGAGAATGGAAATGAATACCAGAAAAATCCCGAATGCCTTCTGCAGCCTCGCTTCGGGAAGATCACAGCAATATTTTGCCCCCCATCTGGCTGGCAGTACCGCGGCAACGGCCAACAGGACGGCGGCCCAGACGTCAACAGCATTGTAGATGGCATAGGTAAGAGCGCCGACGATTCCCGTAAATACCAGAGCGACCAGGCTTGTTCCATGAGCCTTGTGCTGCCCCAAATTACTGAAGCTGACCATGAGTGGTATCATGACGACACCGCCACCGATTCCCACCAGGCCGCCAATAATACCGGCTGTCAATCCGATCAGGAAGCTCATGGAAATTCCGTTTCACCGGATCCCGGAGCCCGTTTTCGGCTCCCTGTCAAAGGAAAGCAGGGTCAGGCCGTCTTTTGCATCGGCGGCAAGAAGCATTCCGCGGGATTCAACACCCATGAGTTTCGCGGGTTTCAGGTTGGCGACAATCACGATTTTCTTTCCGACCAGATCCGCCGGTTTATAATCTTTCCCGATACCGGCGACGATGGTTCTTCTTTCGCCGATATCGATCTTCAGTTTCAAAAGCTTGTCGGATTTGGGGACGGCCTCCGCTTCAAGCACCGTAGCAACCCGAAGATCGACTTTCTCGAAATCTTCATAATTGATTTCCGGTTTTATCGGCTGAATCCCGTCCGATCCTGCCCCAGGCTGCACTTCTTCTTTTTGATATTTCACCCTCGGGAAGAGCGAATCGGCGCGATTTAACTGAATCCCGCTGGAAAGTCCTCCCCAGCGCCGGATACTGTCATAATCCTGCGTGGCGACATCCGCAATTCCGATCTGCACCATGATTTTCTCCGCAGATCCGGGCATGAAAGGAGAAATCAGAACGGCTGTTACCCGGAGAGACTCCAGAAGATTGTAGATAATCGTATCCAGCCTGATCTTGTTCGCCGGGTCTTTTGCCAGATTCCAGGGTTCACGCTCCACGATATACTTGTTGGCGATATTGATGAAATCCCAGATGGCAATGAGGGCCTTGTGAAGGGCAAGCTCCCGGAAGCAGGATTCAACTTCTGCCCTGACCCTGTCTGCCGTGTCCACCAGCAGTTGCCCGTCGTAATGAGGAGAATGGGCATCCGGCACCTTTCCGTCACAGTACTTCATGGCCATGGTGATGACACGACTCACCAGATTGCCCAGGTCATTGGCAAGATCGGAGTTTATTCTCTGAACAAAACCCTCCTCGCTGAAGTTTGAATCCAGCCCGAAAACCATTTCCCGCAAGAGAAAGTAACGGAAAGGATCCAGTCCGTATTTATCCTTCAGTTCCAGTGGTTTGACCACATTGCCAAGGCTTTTGGACATCTTGCTTTGATTGACAACCCAGTAGCCGTGGATATTCAGATGTGAGTAAGGTTCGATACCGGCCGCCTTCAACATGGTGGGCCAGTAGATGCCGTGGGGCTTGAGAATATCCTTTGCGATCAGGTGCTGCGCAACGGGCCAGTAGGTTCCGTAATTTTCGCCTGCCGGGTAACCCAGCGCCGTGATATAATTAATCAACGCATCAAACCAGACATAGGTCACATACTGATCATCGAAAGGAAGTGTAATACCCCATTCCAGCCTGCTTTTCGGTCTTGAAATACATAAGTCCTCGAGGGGTTCTCTCAGGAATGCCAGGACTTCATTTTTATAGCGTTCCGGTCTGATAAAATCAGGATGATCCTTGATATGCCCGATGAGCCAGTTCTGATACTTGCTCATCTTAAAGAAGTAGTTGCTTTCTTTCCGGTATTCAGGAGCCGTCTGATGATCGGGGCAGAGGCCGTTTGCCAGTTCTTTTTCCATGTAGAAACGTTCGCAGCCCACACAGTAAAAACCTTCATAATTTCCGAAGTAAATATCCCCGGAATCATAGACTTTCTGAAGAATCAGCCTGACCGTTTCGATGTGGTTTGCATCGGTTGTGCGGATGAAATAGTCATTCGTGATGGCAAGAGCCGGCCATAGATTTCTAAATTGGGCACTGATACGGTCGGCGTATTCCTTGGGGGTGGTATTGGCCTTTTGCGCCGCTTCGGCAATCTTGTCGCCATGTTCATCTGTTCCGGTTAGAAAGAATGTCCTGAAGCCGGCCAGACGGTGGTGCCTGGCAAGGACATCGGCAACAATGGTGGTATAGGCATGGCCGATGTGGGGCGATGCATTGACATAATAGATCGGCGTTGTGATGAAAAACGTTCTATCCACAGAAAAATCCTTTCTCTTTACACAGACCGCTACAGGTCACTGACATTGACGGTGATCTCTCTGCCGTCTTCCAGCTCAACGGCAATTTCTCCCTGGAGGATGTTCTGTCGGATGACCTTTCCCCGCCCCTCCGGGGTGAGAATCGTTTTCCCGCATTTGGGAACATCCCTCTTCATATCCTGATAGGCGTCAAATTCAAAGGCGAGGCAACACATGAGCCTCCCGCACAGCCCTGAAATCTTTTCCGGGTTCAGGGACACACTCTGCTCCTTGGCCATCTTCACCGACACCCGGTCAAGATTATGAATCAGGCTGGCACAACAGACTTCTCTGCCACAGACCCCTATGCCTTTTACCATGCGGGCCTCTTGTCTCGCACCAATCTGCCTCAACTCAATTCTTGTCTTGAATCTCTGGACCAGATCTTTGACGAGTTCTCTGAAATCCACACGGTTTTCAGCAGTAAAATAAAAGACAATCTGGCTCTTGTCGAAAAGACACTCCACGTCAATCAACTTCATGAGGAGGCCTCTTTCTCTGATTCTGTCCATACAAAACCGGCTGGCTTCCAGTTCCAGCAGTTCATTGTCTTTTTTAATCTTTAGATCTTCCTCGGTCACTTTACGGATGACACTCTTCAAGTTCATGGGCAGCTTGTAAAGGGGCGCCGCTTTGACATCCACCGCTACCGTGCCAATGGCCGTGCCATGCTCCGTTTTGACAATCACATGATCATCCTTTTTCAACGGGAGATCCGCAGCATCAAAACTGTATATTTTGTTATCTTTCCTGAACCTTATCCCGACAATATTTTTCAAAGAAACAGACTCCTTGCAGTATATCCACTATCCGCGACAGCGTTTCAGTTTAAACAGCATCACTTCCAATGTCAATTTTTTATTGGCATTCTGGTCAATCGCATGCATTGCCCAGTCCACGTTTCTGATATTTTGAAGAATTTCCCTTCCCGACAATCCACGGGCGACAGATTTCACGACCTCGGTGCACTGCTGATTGATGAGTTGTTGATCATCCCCCATTTCCTTATATATCAGGGCATCCCTGTAGCCGGTCAGCAATATGTTGAGTCTGTCTGCAATATCCTCCCTTTCCTGTCCGAAACTGTTTACCATGGACGGGAACTTCAACGGATCTTTCGAATGGTCTGTCAGAATGATTTGAAGGATTTCGTCTCTTCTGGTCATGTATGAATCATCATTCATTTCAAGAGCCTTTCCGATACTCCCTCCGGATGAAGACGCGATTGAGCGGGCCCGTTCGGCCTCCATCGATAATCGATCCTGTAAAAACGAAGCAACCGTATCCCTCTGCAAAGGATTAAAGCGGACAGGCTGACAGCGGGACAGGATCGTTAGAGGAAGCTGGTGAGGACTCGATGTAAGCAATATCAAGAGATTTGAGCGGGACGGTTCCTCAAGGGTTTTCAGAAGGGCATTCGCCGAAATGATGTTCATCCTGTCTGCATCGGCCATGATGAAGATTCGCATTTTCCCTTCAAGAGGAGCGAATTTCATCTGCTCCTGTAGATCTCTGATCTCCTTGACCCTGATAAATTGTCCGTCGGCTTTGATGGCAACGATATCGGAATGATTTTTACGGTCTGCTTTAAAACAGGACGGGCAGTTGTCGCAGGAATCAAAATCGCCGTCCCTTACAACAATTCCTTTCCCGGAAGCTTCACGGGTTTCACAATTAAGGGCCTTTGCAAAGATTTCCGCTACAGTCCTCTTGCCGATCCCTTCCATGCCGTGAAAGAGGTAGGCATGGGACAGCCGGTTCCTGAGGGCGGCATTCTGCAGGACAAGGATCTGCTTTTCATGACCGTAAATATCTTTAAAAGACATCTGAATTTTATGATTTTATTCCGATAAAATTTGACATCAGGTTACGCACCTGCCTGTGAATCATCTGTATGTCAGCCGTACTCTCAATGATTCTAAAACGCTCAGACTCTGCTTTTGCCAGGTCAAGGTATCCTTCTCTGACCCTTTGATGAAATTCAACATCCTCCCGTTCAAACCGGTCCTCCAGCACCGCTTCCTTTGATGCCTTCTGCAGCAGAGATATTCTGTTCATTGCTCTTTCCAAACCAACCTCTACGGGCAGATCAAAGAGAATGGTCATCCCCGGCTTCAAACCGGATGACGAATACGCAATGATTTCTTTTATGAAACGAATATCTGCTCCCCGGCCAAAGCCCTGATAGGCAATGGTTGCATCGTAAAAACGGTCGCACAAAACCACCTTGCCGTCTTCCAGTGCCGGAAGGATTGTATTTCTCACATGCTGAACTCTGGCGGCGGAGAAGAGAAGAATTTCCGCTTCGGTACAGATCTCCTCTTCGGGCGCTTTATTGAGGAGAATTTTTCTGATTCTTCTCCCCATGGACGTGCCACCGGGTTCTTCGGTCATCACAAACGGGATTTGATGCTGCCTCAAGAAACTCCCTGCCAGCTTTATCTGCGTGGTTTTGCCGCAGCCCTCAACGCCCTCAAAGGTGATAAATCGTCCCATTATAAATAAAAATCCTGCCCCCCATCGATAATACGATCAGGTATTACACTCAAGAATATATGTAATCAAGGTCATACACGATTTGGGTTGATATGGCTACGATATTCTTAAATCAAAAGGAGTTGAAACCTTGATCGTAAAAACGAAAAGAGGGAAAAACACTCTCAACCTTTTCCAGTGGCGAGTGGTTTCCCCTCTTCGATTTTGATCGGTAAAACCGATGCTATTTTTCTTCTCCCGGCACGATCGCCTCCGTGGGACATTGTTCCGCACAGGCGCCGCAGTCCGTACAAAGCTTGGCATCGATAACGTACTTATCTTCTCCCTCACTGATGGCCTCAACGGGACATTCATCCTGGCAGGAACCACAAGCAATACATTCATCCGTAATCACATACGCCATATTATTCTTCTCCTTATCGTTATTTATTTTAATAGGCCTTGTAAAACTCTCTCCGGCCTGATGTCCTTCACCCCTAAACTGATCTCCTTTCAGAACAGACCGGGAAACCTTCAGCCTGCATAAGGAGTCTTTTTTACCGTCATTCTTCTACGCCACGGAAACGACTTCCTTTATCCTCGGAACTTCTTTTTGCAAATATTTCTGAATTCCCATTTTCAATGTCATTTGCGACATGGGACAGCCGTGACACGCCCCCAATAACTGAACCTTTACCACACCATCATCAGTGACATCAACCAATGCGACATCTCCTCCGTCAGCCTGAAGATTGGGTCGGATGCGATTTATCGCGTCCTGCACTTTTTCCCTCATGATATGACCCCCAACTTTTTCCAATAATATAAAAAGGCTAACGGCTCGTAACAAAACGTGAAATGCCCTTAGTCTTCATTCCTGCCCTGCTTAATGGGGCATTTCTCCTATCATTTTTTTCATCAGATTTCTTGCCACGTCGGAAAGTTGCGGCTTCATAAACCTGTATTCTTCCATTTCGTAGTGATGCGCCTTCCAGATGATTTGTCCCGTGTTCGCATTGATCATCCTGATCCCGGCTTCGACCTTCGCAACTTTACTGTCCTCCGTCTTTGTATAATTCCAGTAGGTCAGGTCAACCATAAGAAAAGCGTCGATCTTTAACAATTCCCCTGTCTTTCTGCTCAACTCCGGATCGGAATAGCTGACCGTTTTGAGCTTGGAGATGTAATCGAGAAAGGCTTTTCCGGTCTCTTCACTGGAGAGAACCTGCTTGTTGATGGTTTCTGCGGCAACCACGTCGGTAAACCATGCTTTATCGGTCAGCACGTCCGCGACTATCCGGTCTATCACGCCTTTCGCTTCTGTATAGGTTCCTACATCAACGGGAAGGACACCGATTCTTCCGGGGTGGAAATCCTTCGCTTCCGGAGCAACTTCCGAATAGCGAATCCCGCCGCAACCGAAAAGTACAAGCACCAGCAAGAAGATCACGAGACATCGTCGCATGTTATTCAAACGAACCTACCCGAGCAGGATAAGCCAGAGAATGGCGCTAAATCCTGTTAAAATATAATTGGTTTCCAATATACCTTCCAGGACGACCCCTGAAAACGCCGCCCTTCTATCATAAAGTTTGAAATAAATCCATATAAAAAATACGCTGACCAGGAGGGCATAACTCAACGTTGATGTCCAGCCAAAAGGATGGGCCACAACAAGGAGGATTCCCAGCAAAACCAGAATTCCCAGCAAGAGCGTCTGGGTGATTTCCTTTCCGATAAGCACGGGAATCGTTTCTCTTCCGAGCAGCCGGTCACTCTGTATGTCGAGAATATCCGACATGGCGGAGCGGACAAACACAACACCGAATGTAAAAAGAAAAGCCACGATCATGCCGGGAGTGACGGACAGGCTATCTACAATCCCGGGGAGGACAGACGCCACCACCGCCCATGCCAGAGCCATGGAAATGTTCTTTGACCCGGGAAGATCCTTTAAGCTTGTAAAACGGAATTTACGCGGTAATATCGTCAAGTTATAAAGAGCGCCGAAGACAGAAACCAAAAGAAGCAGGATAAACACCCGTATTCCTACCAGATAAGCGCATGTCAGGGCCAAAAGCATGGACAGAATCGCCATGGAGATATAGACATTTTCATGCCTTCGATAAGATTCTTCCCTGAACGAGCCGATAATGGTACTGGATTTTCTGTTGATGAGCCGATTGAGGGTGTGCATGGCATATACAAAAAAGGATGTAATCAAAATATTCAGGAAATTTACAGGGAGACTCTGTAGAAGCGCGCTTGCCAGAGAAAGACATCCCGCACCGACGGCAGAATACATATCCGTTTTAACCATGAAGACCCAGAATTTAAAAAGCCCTCTGACTTTTTCCGCCTTTCCGCTTTGCTCTCCCGCGATGCCGTCAACAACCCGATCGATGATCCAGTTGGGTGTGGAGGCCCCGGCGGACACGCCGATCCTGTCATACCCGTTGATCGATATTTGATTCAATTCTTCTGCGGTTTCAATATGAAAGGTCGGTTTACCCTGAAGCTCCGATATCGTAGCAAGCCGCCTGGTATTTGCACTGTTCCGCCCTCCGATAATAAACACGGCATCCGTTTCAGCGGCCAGTCGTTTTACCTCCGCCTGCCTTTTCTCCGTTGAATCGCAGATGGTATTAAAAACCACCGTAGCAGGGAATCTTTCCTTAATGCGGTTTACAATTTCATTGAACTCATCCATATTTTGAGTCGTCTGGGCAACGACGCAAACCTTTTCCAATGAAGGCAGGCAATCCACATCATTTACGCTGCCTATAACGATGCCCTTGCCGTGGGCATATCCCAACAGACCGTTAACCTCGGGATGGTCTGCATCGCCCACGATGATGATCGCATAATCCCGGGAGGCATGCTTTCTGATGATGGCCTGGACATGGGCTACTTTCGGGCAAGTCGCATCAACGATCCTGATACCCTTCTCCTTGATTTTTTTTCTTTCCTGGGGTGATATGCCGTGGGCCCGGATAATGATGGTAGCCCCCGCATCCGAAGCATTGATCTCATCTATGTCCTGGATCGGGACAATGCCCCTTTCCCTCATAATTTCGACAGTCTGCGGATTGTGGATCAGGGGACCGTAGGTGTAGATATTCTCCTTGCCCTTGCGCTGGGCAATGTCCAGGACCATATCGACGGCCCTTTTCACGCCCATGCAGAATCCCGCCGTCTCGGCCAGCTTAACGCTCATATGGATAAACCCTACCTTTATCCTCTGCAAAAATCATACACACTCCGGATATACTGTCTCATGAAAATGGGTTGGTTTTTCATTCTTTAGGGTAGGGTTGCTTTTAAGTCAATGAAAAAGAGAGATGTGCAATCATGAGGTTGACCCTCTTCGCTTTTGTCGTGTCGCCATTTCTCTCCTTGACATTGATAAACAAGAAGTTTACTATTCAATCATGATTCGATCTTTTCGATGTAATGAAACAGAGAAGATTTTTCGTCGGGAATTTTCTCGTAAATTCCCTAGCGATATTCAAGAGCGGGCATTCATGAAACTGAACGCTATTGATGCGGCTGTTGAGATTCAGGATTTGCGGTTCCCACCTTCAAATCGATTGGAATCTCTCAAAGGGAACCGGAAAGGGCGATGGAGTATCCGTATTAACGATCAATGGCGGATCTGTTTTAAATGGTTAGACGGACATGCGGAAGATGTAGAGATAAATGATTATCATTAGCGGAGGTTTGATATGACTAGGGAGCGTATTCCACCGGTGCATCCCGGTGCATATCTGAAGGAGTTATTGGATGAGTTGGCGTTGTCGCAATATCGCCTTGCGAAAGATATCGGCGTACCCGCCATGCGTATCAACTATGTCGTGAACGGGAAGCGACCCGTTACCGCTGAACTCGCCCTGCGCCTGGGCCGTTATTTCGGGCAGAGTCCGCGTTACTGGCTGAACCTTCAAAGTCGATATGACATGGACATTGCGGAAGATACCCTGTCCGATCAGGTGGCGCGACAAGTTCGACCACTTGCTATTGCAGTAACATAATTTCACTTATCCAAGCTCCTTAATTAAACCGGTTGTAAGCAAAGCCGGTGCGCCAGAAGCAATATTGGCGCAGTCAGACCATAGAGAAATATAGAGGCGCTTTCCAGTTTTACCTACATCAAAGAATATGAAATTGTTGACGTATAGAACTTCCTGTACTGTTATTTTTCTGCTTCACCTTGTCCATTCAATCCTTCAAATAGAAATCAAGACCGTATCTTGTGTTTCGCTTAGGGTTACTGTATAAAGTATCATCAATTTGTAAAAGGGGGCACATCGATGAAATCTACCCTTATGCGAATTACCGTGATCTCTTTTCTGTTTGTCTTATTGACTCCTAATGTCACATCCGCCGAGATGAAAACCTTCATCAAGGAATACACCTATCAGGCAAGTGAGGCTGACAGTAAACTTTCTTCAAGAGTCATCGCCCTTGAACAGGTCAAAAGACTCCTTTTAGAGGAACTGGGAACTTATCTTGAGAGTCATACTGAGGTTGTAAATTATCAATTAACAACAGATCAGATTACAGCTTTGACAGCCGGTATCGTTTATACCCAAATCATAAAAGAGAAATGGGACGGAAAAAGATATTGGATTAAGGCGAGGATTAAAGCAGATCCAGAAGAGGTAATTAACTCAATTAACCTTCTACGCAAAGACAAAGAACGCAAACATGAACTTGAAAATATAAGGCAAAGAAGCGACGCAGCATTAAGTGAAATAAAAAAGATAAAAAATGAATTGAATAGAACGAAAAAAGATCAAGCAATAATAGCGCAGTATAACGAAGCAATAAAAAAGATTACTATTACAAATTGGTTTGAGAAAGGATATGCCGCATCTATATCCGGTAATTATAATGAGGCGATATCTGCTTATGAAAAAGCTATCGAATTGAATCCTAAAGAGCCATACTCATACTATAATCGCGGTATTGTTTTTGGAAAATTATCGAATTACGGTCATGCCATAAGCGATTTTGATAGGGTAATTGAATTAGATCCAAACTATGCCCAAGCATACATTATGAGAGGATTCTCTTATTTTTCGTTAGCTAACAACAATGTAGACCCAACAACCAATTACGGGCAAGCCCTCAAAGATTTAAATATGGCGGTTAAACTTAATCCTCTATTAGCATCAGGATACGTGCATCGGGGGAGTGTAAATTTTTTTTTCGGTTTCAATGATAAAGCATTGAATGATTTTAATATAGCCATTGAGTTAGATCCTTCCAGTGCCGAGATATTGTCAAATGTTGTGGATGAGCGATATTCAACGTATCCTCGGCCCCCT